>WJMG01000029.1 GCA_014728075.1 Candidatus Omnitrophota bacterium
CGTTTACGGAAGCACCGTCTGGGTATACAGCGATACCAAGAGCGAAACAGGCGTAGTGGACGAAGATACGCCCCTGACGGCGCCTTCCCATCTCTACACCGCGACAAAACTGGCCGGCGAATACTACTGTAAGGCTTATAAGGAGCTTTACGGGCTGGATTACACCATACTCAGATACGGGGTCCCTTACGGTCCGAGAGCCCGTGACGGAGCCGTTCTTCCCATATTCGTCAAAAAAGCCCTGAACGGCGAAGCCTTGACCATAGCCGGCGACGGAATGCAGTTCAGAAGGTTCGTTTATGTGGAGGACCTCGCCGAAGGCAATGTCATGGCCCTGAAAGAAGAAGCCGCGAACAAGATATTCAACCTGGAGGGCAGCGAGAAGACCACCATCAAGGATATAGCGGAAACCGTAAAAAAGGTGGTGGGTGATGTGAAGATCGAGTTCGTCGAGGGCAGGAAAGGCGATTTCGCGGGCAACGAGATATCCAGGGAACGGACCAAAAAGGAACTCGGCTGGGAAACGACCACCTCCTTCGAGGACGGCGTTAAAAAATACATCGACTGGTACAAGGAAAACAAGTTAACGGCCGTTAACATATAGATCTTTGCGCGCCGGTCTCTGCGGCGCCGTAAAGGAGAGGGACATGCTGAGAAAGATAAATACCTATCTGGGCCGTTATCAGTATCTCAGAAGGAAAAGAAGCCTTAAGAACAGGCCGATCGTGTGGTTCATAGAGCTCACTAATTACTGTAACCTGGATTGTCCTCTATGCCCGAGGAAATTCATGGAAAGGGAAGTGGGCTATATGGACCCCGGTCTTTTCAGGAAAATAATAAGGCAAACCAGAAAGTACGCCTTCGCCGATACGGTACGGCTGCATCTTTTCGGCGAGTCGACTTTTCACCCCGATATAGCCGAGTATATCAACTTCTGCGCCGATAACGGCCTCAAGCCGTTCCTGTCGACCAACGCTACCATTCTTAATGAAAAGATGGCGGGGGAAATACTGAGTTCGGGTTTGAGCCATATAATACTCTGTATTGACGGCGTGACCCGGGAAACTTATGAAAAGATCAGGAAAGGTTCAAGTTTCGAGAAAACGAGAGACAATATCGCCCAGTTCCTTATGATGAAAAAGGATAAGGGAAATAAGGACCTTTATACCGAGGTCCAGATGCTCGAGACCGAGGATACGAAAGGTGAGATAGAAAGGTTCAGGAAAGAATGGGGACCTCTGGCCGACCGTATAAAGATAAAGCCTCTCTCCACATGGGGGGATAAGATCGGAAAGTCAGCGAACAAAAGGGAAAGGCACGCCTGTGAGAATTTCTGGACCAGGGGAGGGTTCCTGTGCAACGGGGATTTCGTTTTCTGCTGTATGGATTACGACGGCTTTACTTCAGCGGGTAACATCAGGGATAAAAGCCTGCCCGAGATATGGAACTCAGTGAAAGCCATGGACCTGAGGACCGAACAGATAACAGGGGAATATAATTACCTTTGCAGGGACTGTGACCAGTGGATAGGGGAAAAAGAAGACATGGGCTATCCTTTTTCCAGGATCCTTAAAAGCCGGAGAAAGAGTGAAGAAAATAAGCGTTGTGATCTGCTGCTATAACGGTGAACGCTTGCTCGGCAAAGCCCTGGACAGCGTCATGGGCCAGACTTTACCCGCGGAATTATGGGAGGCCGTTTTCGTTAACGACGGCTCGACGGATTCCTCGGCCGAGATCGCCCGCCGGTACCGGTCTTACGGTAATTTCGTTTATTACGAGAACCCCGTCAATATGGGCCTCCCGGAATCGTGCAACAGGGGGATATCGCTTTCCCGCGGAGAATACATAGTCAGGGTCGATTCCGATGACGCCGTTTCGCCCGACCTGCTGTCCGAACTATACGCCGTGACCGAGAAAGACCGGCCCGATCTGGTCTATACGGACAGGATCGAGATAGACACGGCGGACGGATCGAGAAAAAGGGTAAGTTTCGACGATTTCGATCTCTTCGGACTGATCGCGTGCGGGACCCTGATGAGAAAGGACCTTGTGGCAAAGATAGGGGGGTACAGGGAGATGGGTTGGGAGGAATACGACCTGTATCTCAGATATCTGAAAGAGTCCGGAGGGAACATAGTGTATGTGCCTGAACCGCTGTACGAGTACTATTTTCACGGCGGGAACATGACCCGGAAAGAAGACTGGAAAAAGAAGGCCTGGCAAGAACTGATAGAAGAGTGGGGCGGGGCTCTTTTAAGAGAGTTCGGCAAGGTCCCGGAAGAATATACGGAAGCGAAAAGGAGCAATTAAAATGACCGGAAGACAGGTAACGATCATCGCGGAAATAGGCGAGAACCATATAGGGAGCATGGACCTGGCCGAAAAAATGATATTTTCGGCCGCTGAAGCCGGTGCCGACATAGTTAAGTTCCAGTCGTACAGGCCGGAAAATTTCAAACAGGACGACCCGGAATACGACTGGTTCGAAAAGGTGAGTTTGACCGACGAAGACCATTTTGAACTTAAAAAGCGCGCCGACGAAGCCGGTGTCGAGTTCATGAGCGCTCCTTTCAGCCGGGAGAGGGCCAGGTTCCTGTGCGAGGAGCTGGGCCTTAAGAAGATAAAGGTCGCCTCGGGTATGATGACGGACCGATCTCTTCTTTCATACCTGAACGGGGCCTGTGAAGAAGTTTACCTTTCTACGGGGATGGCCACTCTTAAAGAGATAAGGGGGTCTCTGGCGCTTCTGGATAAGGTCAAAGTTTCACTTCTGCACTGTGTCACACAATACCCTTTAAAGGACGAAGACGCCAACCTTCTTGCCGTAGGAACACTGAAGCAAGAGTTCGGAGACCTGACGGTGGGATATTCCGACCACACCGTCGGGACCCTGGCTTGTCTGGTGGCGGTCTCGCTTGGCGCCCGGATCATAGAAAAACACTTTACTCTCGATAAGAACGCACCCGAAGGAACGGATCATGTTCTTTCAGCCACTCCCGTAGAGTTCGGGGCCATGGTAAGGCAGATACGCTCCATCCCCCCGCTCATGGGTGACGGCGAGAAGGTGCCCCGGGCGTGCGAGGAGGAGATCAAGGATTTCGTCAGGAACCGCTTTCAGGAAGGATAAAGATGGTTTTAGGCATCATACCGGCCAGAGGCGGGAGTGAGGGCCTTCCCCGCAAGAACATAAAAAAGATCAACGGGAAGCCCCTTATATGGTGGACCATACGGGCCGCGAAGAGGTCTTCTGAGCTGGATGACATAGTGGTCTCCACCGACGACCCGGAGATCGCGGAAACGGCGAGAGCTTCCGGCGTGGATGTGATAGAACGCCCTGAAAACCTCGCGACCTCTAAAGCGACTACGCTGAGCGCCATGCAGCATGTCCTTTCTAAAAGGCACGCGGATACGGTCGTTCTGCTCCAGCCGACATCCCCGATAAGAAGTGACGGTCTTATAGACGGGTGCGTAAGGAAGTTCAGGAGCAGCGGGGCCGATTCGCTGGCCACGGGCTTTATCTGTAAATACAAGGAATACGGGACCAATACGCTTCCCAGGCAGGAGATCGAAGGTTTTTTTTACGATGACGGCAATGTGTATGTCATGAAGGCTGACATGGTGAAAAAGGGGGACCGGTACGGCAAAAAGATCGAACGGTTCTTTACCTCCAGGGAGGAGAACATGGAGATAGACGATGAGTTCGATTTCTTTCTAGTTGAAAACGCCCTGAAGAGGTTTCTTGAGCGAAAATGAAGGTTCATTCCCTTTCCGGCATATTTAATAACGAGAGCGTGAAGGCCAGGTATTTCACGACGCTGGCAGCCGGTCTTTTCAGGACAGGACTGGGTTTCGTGACCGGCCTGGTAATAGCAAGGGCGCTTGGGCCTTCCGGTTTCGGTAATGTAAGTTTTCTTCTGGGCACCTTTACCTCGATCGACGCGCTTATAGGTATGGGCAGCGCGGCCGCCTTCTATACTTTCGTGTCTCAGAGAAGGCGTGACAGGGGCTTTTATGTGTATTACTTCGGGTGGCTGGCCGCGAGGTTCGTTCTGGTCTCCGCGCTTATACTGTTCCTTTTACCCGGGAGCGTCCGTGATTCCATTTGGCTGGGCCTCGACAGGGACCTTATATTTCTGGCTTTTCTGGCCAGCTTCGCGATAAACCAGATATGGGAGACCGTTCACCGGATAGGCGAATCCGTAAGGGCTTCCATACTGGTCCAGGCATGGAACACCCTTCTGATAATCACTCATTTCCTTGTAATAATCGGCGCTTTTCTGCTTAAATCCCTGACCCCCAGGGTCTTTCTTCTCGTCATGGCTTTTGAATATTCTGTCATGGCCGTACTTCTTTCCAACAACCTTAAACAAAGGCTGTTCCCGGCCGGGGAGAGAACGGACGGAAGTTCCTTGAAAGAGACCTTCTTCGAGTATAAGGCCTACTGCACTCCCCTGGCGGTTTACAACCTGGCTGCGTTCGCCAGCCTGTTCGCCAACAGGTGGCTGCTCCAGAGGTTCGGGGGAGCCGTCGAGCAGAGTTATTTTTCCATAGCCCTTAAATTTTCCTCGGTATGCCTTATAGCTACAACTTCCGTGATCAAGATATTCTGGAAAGAAATAGCGGACGCGCACCAGAAGAACGATTCCCGCAGAAAAGAGCTCCTTTTCAAGGAGATCACAAGGAACCTTTATATCGTAGGGGCTTTCGGTTGCTGCTTTTTCGTGCCGTTCAGCAGGCAGATGCTGGTTTCACTGCTCGGACAGGGGTACGAGGCGGGCTGGCCGGCCTTATCGATAATGTTCCTTCTGCCGCTTTCCCAGTCTCTCGCCCAGCTGAGCACCGCGTTCTTCCACGCGACAAGCCAGACGGGCACATACAAGAATGTAAGGATAGCGAAAATGGTCATATCCCTTCCCGTGACCTATTTTCTGGTAGCTTCGCCCTCGGCTTCCGTGCCGGGCCTGGGATGGGGCGCGTTCGGATTGTCGCTTAAAGATGTTTTCGTAAGTCTTTTATGGGTCAATGTCATAATCTACATCATAACCAGGACCTCGAAATGGAAGTTCGATTTCTGGTACCAGCTTTATATCCCGCTCATCTTCCTTACTCTGTCTTTTTCGATCAGGTTATTAGTGACAGAGGTTTTCGGCTGGTTCGGGGTCCGGGACACGCTTACGGTGATCCTTCCGAGCGGTTTGATCTATCTTTCGTTATCTGTCATCCTGTTCCTGAAGATGCCTTCCCTCGCAGGCCTTGACCGGCAGGAAGTCCGCGCTTTCCTGGACAGGATAACGCGCCCGGGTAAAGGGGGCCCGGGATCAGGCGCCGCCGGGGACGGAGAAAAAGAGGTTCTGCCGGAGGAGGTGGGGGTATGATGCGAAAAGTCCTTTTTCTGCTGAGGACATATAACGATATCGACCACATCACACCCGTGATCTGGAAGGCTTTGAAAGAAGGGGAAAAGCCTATAGTGTTTTTCTGGGAAAAGTACGATCACCGCGCCGATTACCGTTTACGGTACTTAAGGGATAATTACGGGCTGGAAATCGTTTATCCCGGGAGCGTCTTCGGCCCTCTGGGCAAGATTTCCCTTAAGTTCAGGTATAACAGGCTGTTCGCTTCGAGATTTCTCGAAAAGAACGGCATATCCGCCTGTGTTTTCGATTACGCGCCGGGGCTTTCCAGAGAGGACATACTGGGGAAAAGAGGCGTTCCCGACTTTTTCGGCAGGGGGATATCGGACATAAGAGAAGCTTTTCTGGCGGCCTGCAGGGACACCGGCGTCGAGACCTTCTGCCTTCCTCACGGACTGCGTGTCTACATGAACGAGGATCCCACGGAAAGGTCCAGAACGCTTCTCGAGAAGACCGGTAAGCTTTCGGACATGTCGGACAGGAACATATACGACCATTATGTTTTTCAAAGCCGCTACCACCGGGAGGATTCGATAAAAAGAGGCATGGACCCGGGTAAATGCCATGTGTGGGGAAGCGCCAGGTTCTGTCCGGAATGGGCCCGGACCAATCTTGAGCTTTGCGGTGATTTTTCCCCGGCAAAGGATGACAGCGGCAGGCTGAAGGTGGTCTTCATGTTGTCGCACTGGGGATATAATATAGACGAAAAAGCGCTTTTCAGCCTTGTTTACGCCATGGCGGATCTCCCGTTCGTGTATCTTTTCGTCAAAGACCAGCCCAGAGGCACGGGTAGCCTGCCGGCTCAGGACAAAGAGAAACTGGGCCGTTTGCCGAATGTAGAGGTCTCCTGCGATAACTCACAGCATTCCCCGGCTATCATAAAGTGGGCCGATGTGGTCATGAATTTCGGGTCCAGCATAGGGATTGAGGCCCTGCAGCAGGGCAAAGTGCTGGTCAACCCGTCGTACATACACACTAATTATACCGTTTTCGACGAGACGGAAGCCTGTATAAGGGCGGGTTCCGAACGGGATGTGCTGGACCTTCTGGAAGGTATTAACGCGGGAAAGGATGTAAGGGTCCCGGAGGAGAACAAGAGAGTCCTTTACCGTGAGGCGGTTTACGGAAGAGACCGGGAATATGATGTTCTGGGAGAATATTACAGCAACATATTCAAGAGCCAGCAATAAAGGAGAGAAAGTGAACATAGAGAGCCGTGTAAAGAACTGGATAAAAGTAAGGATAAACGACAGCCTTAACACTAAAAGGATCGGCAGCGTAGTTGATTGCGGCCAGCCCCTCGTACTCATATCCCAGATCCAGCGCGCGGGAGGGTCGCTTCTTTCACAGCTTTTTGACGACCATCCTCAGTGCAATGTATATCCCCACGAACTGTGCTGGGGGAAACCGAAAAAATGGAACTGGCCGGACCTTGACCTCGATAAGAGAGGCAGTTCCGGCTTATTCAGGGACCTTTACGACCCCTATATCGATGTGTTCATAATGATGGGGTATTTCAAGTCAGGTTCCGGTGCAGGGGGGAAACACGACTTTTATCCTTTCAAGTTCAACAGAAGGCTTCAGAAACGGCTTTTCGATGAATTGAACGGGCGGGGGAAGATAAAGTCCCAGAGAGAGGCGCTTGATAATTACATGACCGCTTTTTTCAATGCCTGGATAGATTACCAGAACATATACAAGCAGGACAAAAGGTATACCGTAGCCTTTACTCCGAGGGTCACTTCCTACAGGGACAGCGTTGACAGGTTCTTCAGGGATTACCCCGACGGCCGTATAGTCCATATTTTAAGGAATCCCTGCGCGTGGTGGGCGTCCGCCAGAAAACACGGTTCGAGCTACAGGGACCTGGACAGCGCACTCGGGCTTTGGAAGAAAAATACCCTCACCGGCATCGAAAGCCGCGAGAAATACGGGAATAAATACATTACCGTCTGTTTCGAGGACCTTTTGACGGACACCGAAAAGGTCATGAAAGATCTGTGCGGGGCGATCGGCATAGATTTCGAAAGAACGCTTCTGACGCCGACCTTCAACTCCATGAACATGAAAGCCGATTCGAGTTTCGAGGTGAAAGGCCACGGGGTGCTCAAGGAGGCCGCCTACAGGTATAAGAAGGTCCTTTCCCCGGAGCAGATAGAAAGGATAGAAGAAGAGGCTCTAGAGCTTTACGAAAGGGGACTGGGACGGAAGAGTGCCCCAAACAATACGGGTACGAAGGAGAACGATCAGACCTTAAATAAAAGGGGAAGCGGTTATGAAGTGGGGTAAATTGAAAAAAACACTAAAGTCAAAAAGACCGACACTGGGCAGCTGGATAACGCTGCCCGATACCTGTATCGCCGAGATAATGGCGAACGCCGGGTTCGAGTGGCTCGTGGTGGATATGGAGCACAGTTCGATCGATATCTCCCAGGCCCAGAAGCTCATACAGACGATCGACCTGGCCGGGCGGGTTCCCCTGGCCAGAGTAGGCGCTAACGACCCCCTGATCATAAAGAGGGTGATGGATGCCGGAGCGCAGGGCGTCATAGTTCCCATGGTCAACACACGGGAAGACGCCGAAAAAGCCGTGGAAGCCGTGAAGTACCCGCCTTACGGCAAACGGGGGGTAGGGCTTGCCAGGGCGCAGGGGTACGGCTTTGATTTCGATGAGTACCGTGAACTCGTTAACGCGAACAGTACAGTGATCGTCCAGATAGAGCACATAAACGCAGTTGAAAATCTTGAGAAGATCCTTGGAGTGAAGGGCGTGGACGGTTTTATCATCGGTCCTTACGACCTTTCCGGATCCATGGGTAAGCCCGGCCGGTTCGAAGACCCGGAAGTGAAAAAAGCCCTGAGGGCCGTTAAAAAGCTGATGGGCCGTACCGGAAAGTCTCCGGGGTTCCATGTGGTCCCTCCCGACAGCAAGATGGTGGATCGCAGGATATCCGAAGGGTACCGGTTCATAGCTTTCAGCCTCGATACCGTCCTTCTGGGAGCTGCCTGCAGGCAGTGCCTTTCGGGGGTGTCGGGAAAACAAATGAAAGGAAAGAGATGAGGATAATAGGGATAATACCCGCGCGTATGGCCGCTACCAGGTTCCCGGGAAAGCCTCTCGCCGATATTTACGGCAGGGCCATGATATACCATGTCTATTACAGGAGCCTTATGTGCCAAAAACTCGACGAGGTCTACATAGCCACTCCCGATAAAAGGATCAGGGACTATTGCGGGAAGAACGGCATGAAAGTCGTAATGACCAAAGATACGCATGAAAGGGCTTCGGACAGGGCGGCCGAAGCTATGCTCAAGATAGAGAAAAGGACGGGCAAAAGGACGGGCATAGTCGTAATGATACAGGGTGACGAGCCGATGGTAACCCCGGAGATGATAGGAAAGGCCGTTACGCCTTTGCTGCGCAGCAGGAAGACGAAGATATCCTGCCTTATGGGACCTCTGAAAAACAGGTCGGAAGAAAGGGACCCGAACCTGGTGAAGGTGGTAGTGGACAAGAAAGGATATGCCCTGTATTTTTCCAGGGAACCGATCCCGTCAAGAAAAAAATTCAAAGGAGCGGTGACGCTTTACAAGCAGGTACCGTTCATCCCTTTTACACGCGATTTTCTTATCAGGTTCAACGAACTCGAGCCCACGCCCCTGGAAGAGGTCGAATCGGTGGATATGCTCAGGGTGCTCGAGCACGGATACCGCATAAAGATGATACCGATAAACGGGGAAAACCAGAGCGTGGACAACGAAAAAGACCTTAGAAAGGTCATAAGGCTAATGAAGAACGATCCTTTGATGGACCGGTACCTCTTGCCGTAACGCACACGGAGGGAAGAGGCGAAAAGGTCCCGGCAAAGCTGAATGGCCCGAAGGGCAACGAATGAGACAGGGTGATGTATGAGAGAGAAAGATATAAGGCCCGAAAAGATATTCAGGGAATATTTGAAGCTGGCCGAACTGGACGCGAGAGACTTTTTTTCCGGCCGCGTACGGAATGATGTCCCCTGTCCGGCCTGCGGTTCCGCGGGGGAGCGGGAATTCACGAAAACGGGTTTCGATTACAGGCTCTGCGGTGATTGCCGGACGCTTTATGTAAGCCCCAGGCCCGAAGAAGAAGCCTTCAGGCGGTATTATACCGAAGCTCCGTCTACGAGATTCTGGGCGGAAAAGTTCTATCCTGAGACGGAACCTGCCAGAAGAAAGAGCGTTTTCGGCCCGAAAGCCCTTATGGTCAGTGAGAAGACCGCTAAATACGCACCGGGCGCGGAAGCGCTCGTGGATATAGGGGCAGGGTACGGTACCTTTCTGGAAGAATTTGCCGGCGGCCCGGGGAAGCCCGGGATGGAAGTCCTGGCTATAGAACCGTCGGGCCCTCTTTCCGAGGCTTGCGGGAAGAAAGGGCTGAAGGTGATCCGAAAGTTCACGGAAGAGTTGGACAGGGACGATCTGGGGCTCTCCGGAAAAGCGGGGGCGGTATTTACTTCCTTTGAGCTGCTGGAACATGTTTATACACCCCGGGAGTTTTTGCGTTCCTGCTCGCGGATGATGCGCGAAGGCGACATCCTGATATTCACCACACTCAACGCGAACGGGTTCGATATCCAGCTTTTATGGGAAAAATCCAAAAGCGTTTTTCCGCCGCATCACCTGAATTTCTTTAACCCGCGTTCGGTGGAGATCCTTCTCGAGGCGGCAGGCCTGGACCTGCTTGAGGTTACGACGCCCGGGAAGCTGGATGTGGACATAGTCGCGAATAACCTGGGGGCCGTCAAGGACAGGTTTTTCCGGACTTTTTTCGAGACCGCGTCCCCGGCGGACAGAGAAAGCCTTCAATCGTTCCTGCGGGAGAACAAACTGAGTTCACACATGATGGCAGTGGCCGCAAAAAAATGTTCCCGGGAGGCGGAATGACGGAAAAAACAGAAAAACTGAAGGTAGGTATAGCCGGATACGGCGTTGTCGGCGAAAGGCGCAGGCAGTTCATAGATACGCACCCCGAATTCGCTACGGCCGCCCTGTGTGACAGGAAGTTCGCCGGACGCGGAACGATGCCCGACGGGGTGAGGTTCTACTCGGATTACAAAAGGCTTCTGGAAGAGGACCTGGATGTCCTTTTCGTATGCCTGCCGAATTATCTGGCGGCCGAAGTTACCGTCGCGGCGCTGAACAAAGGACTTCATGTTTTTTGCGAAAAACCTCCCGGCAGGGATGTCGGGGATATACGCAGGGTCATGGAGGCGGAAAAGGACAACCCCGGGCTCATCCTCAAATACGGGTTCAACCACCGTTACCACGATTCGGTAAGGGAGGCCCTGAAGATAATAAAATCTGGGGAGCTCGGTGAGGTGATAAACCTCCGCGGTGTTTACGGAAAAAGCCGGATAATCCCCTTTTCGGGGGGATGGAGAGCCGAAAGAAGCAAGGCCGGAGGAGGCATACTGCTGGACCAGGGTATACACATGGTGGACCTGATGTGCCTTTTTTGCGGCGCTTTCAGAGATATAAAAAGTTATGTTTCCAGTTCCTACTGGCGCCACGATGTCGAGGATAACGCCTTTGCCCTCATGCGCGACGCGCAGGGTAGAGTGGCGATGCTCCATTCCAGCGCCACTCAGTGGGAGCACAGGTTCACCCTCGATATCGCGCTCACCGAAGGTTACCTGGAACTGCAGGGAATACTGTCGGGTTCAAAAAGTTACGGCCAGGAAAAGCTCGTTATCGGAAAACGGTCCGAGGGATCGAATGTGGGCACTCTTCAGGAGAGAACGATAAATTACCTGGAGGATAATTCCTGGCGTGATGAGATAGACGAATTCGCCGGGGCCGTGGTCAAAGGCGAGAGTATAGAGCACGGTACAAGTGAAGAAGCTTTGCGTACAATGGAAACGGTTTACCGTATCTACTACGCGGATCCGGAGTGGAGGGAAAAGTACGGTATTCCCGATCCGGACGCCTAAAAAAACAGGAGGTGGCAGTGAGGAACATAGAGAATATGGTCTCCGGGACGACCGATTTCAGGAAATTCGCGGAAGAGTATTGCGGATATATATCCGAATTGCTGAGCAATCTTGACACTTCCGGCGTTGAGGAATTCGTTAACGAACTGGAACGAGCCAGGAAGGACGGCAATACGCTGTTTTTCGCGGGGAACGGAGGGTCAGCCGCTACGGCCATGCACATGGTGAACGATCTCGGTTTCGGGACCCGCATTCATGTGGACCCGCCTTTCAGGGTATTGTCTCTGACCGATAACCCGGCGACCCTGACGGCTATATCGAACGACACGGGCTATGACAATATATTCATCCGGCAGCTGCAGATGCATTACCGCCCCGGGGATACGCTGGTGGCGGTTTCAGCCAGCGGGAACTCCCCGAACCTGGTCGCGGCCGCGGAGTGGGTGAAAAATAAAGGGGGCAGGGTCATCAGTCTTCTGGGGTTTGACGGCGGCAAGCTGGCCGGGTTAAGCGATGTTCCGATAATCGTGGAAACCCCTAAAGGGGAATACGGTCCGGTCGAGGATGTTCATATGATACTCGACCATCTTATATATACATGGTTATGGCAGAGAAAAAGAAAGGAGCAGGCCTGATGTCTCAGCTCAAGGGAGAAAAGATACTGCTCGGTCCTTCGTCGTTCGCGTCCGCTGACCCGGGTCCTATGGAGCTTCTGGTCTCGACCGGCGCCTGTATAGTTGATAACCCGTATAAGCGAAGGCTCACCAAAGACGAGATATCCGGCCTTTTGTCGCAGGGGATCACCGGGCTCATAGCCGGGCTTGAACCTCTTGACAGGGAAGTGCTGGCCGGTTCCGGCCTGAAGGTCATTTCGCGCTGCGGGGCGGGCATGAGCAATGTGGACCGTCGGGCCGCGGAAGAGATAGGTATAGCCGTGAGGAACACTCCGGAGGCACCGGCAGCTTCCGTGGCGGAACTTACCCTCGGGGCAATGCTCAGCCTGTTGAGGATGATACCGGAAATGAACACCGAGCTCCATAAAGGCCGGTGGTCCAAGAAGATCGGGGGCCTTCTGGAAGGCAGAACGGTCGTGGTGCTGGGCCTCGGGCATATAGGCAGGAGGCTGTGTGAGCTTTTGAGCCCTTTTAAAGCGGAGGTCCTGGCGGTAGATCCTTTTGTGCGGGATGCAGCGGGCGATGTGCCTCTCGTCGAACTGGAAGAAGCTTTGCCCCGCGCGGATATCGTCAGCGTGCATTGCAGCGGAGAGGACTGTGTCCTCGGTCGGAAAGAGCTTAACCGTCTTAAGCCCGGCGCCCTTTTGCTCAATGCCGCCAGGGGAGGGCTGGTGGACGAAGAGGCTCTGATAGAGTGCCTGGACGAGGGGCGCGTTTCGGGGGCCTGGCTGGATGTTTTCGGACGGGAGCCCTATTCCGGACCCCTGACGGGATACTCCCAGGTCATCTTGACGCCTCATGTAGGGTCCTACACCCGGGAATGCAGGAAGAGGATGGAGACCGAAGCGGTGAACAACCTGATCGAAGCTTTCGCCGAAATAAGGAAGGGATGAAATGAGAATAGATTTTGAGGGAAAGGTCGCGGTAGTTACGGGAGCTACCAGGGGGATAGGGAAAAGTATCGCCGATCATCTGGAGTCGCTGGGGGCGGAACTGCTTCTTACCGGCACGAGCAGGGAAGAGGTGGACGATCTGAACGCTTCCACGGCAGGAAACAAAAGATACCTCCAGGCGGATTTTTCCGACGACGCCGGTATTGACAGTTTTGTGGCGGAACTTGGAAAGATGGACAGGATAGATGTTTGCGTCAATAACGCCGGCATTAACAGGATCAACAGCGTCTGGGAAACAAAGACGGCCGACTGGGATGATCTGGTGTCCGTTAACCTGAAAGCGCCTTTCATGGTGACCAGGGCGGTAAGCTTTATAATGAAGCGCAACGGCTACGGCCGTATAGTCAACATTTCCTCCATATTCGGAACAGTGAGCAAGGAAAAGAGGTCCATCTATTCGGCTACCAAGTCCGGATTGATAGGGTTTACCCGGGGAGCGTCGAACGATCTGGCGAGATACGGGGTCCTTGTCAACAGCCTTTCTCCCGGGGTGGTACTTACCGATATGACCAGACAGATCCTCGGAGACGAAGGGATAAAGGAAATGGAGGAACGCATCCCGGCGGGAAGGCTCGCCGGTCCGGAAGAGATATCCCGGGTGGCGCTTTTTCTTGCCAGTGATCTCAATACTTATCTTACGGGGAAGAACATTATCGTAGACGGAGGTTATGTAGATGTCTGATGATTTCACGGTCAGGTCGAGCCGCGGTGATTATACGGTCAGGTTCACAGACCGTTTCGAGGACGATATAAGGGCTGCGGACAGGGAAAACTCCTTTATCGTCATTGACGGGAAGGTAAAGGGCATGTACGCGGAAGGACTGGAAGAAGAGTTCCTCCCGGGCAGGATACTTCCGGTGGAAGCCGACGAAAGCACAAAAACGCTTGAAGGCTGCGCCCGTATCCTGAGATCCCTGATAAAAGGCGGCATAAAAAGAGACCATGTTCTGGTAGCCGTCGGTGGAGGCGTGATAGAGGATGTTGTCGCTTTTATCAGTACGGTCCTTTACAGGGGGATAAACTGGACCTTTTATCCTACGACTCTTCTGGCCCAGGCGGACAGCTGTATAGGAAGCAAGAGTTCCATCAATTTCGAGGGGTACAAGAACCTGTTGGGCTCCTTTTATCCTCCTTCGTCCGTCGTTATAGACACGGGGTTCCTCAGGAGCCTTCCGGAGGACGAGGTAAGATCGGGTATAGGCGAGATACTTCATTTTTACCTTATAGGCGGCAAAGAAGAGCTTGCCCGTAAGATGATGGGTGAATACGAGAGCCTTATCGCGGGGCCTGTCAGCATGAAAAAATATATCCTGGAAAGCCTTAAAATAAAGAAAGCCGTTATTGAACGGGACGAGCTTGATAAAGGGGAAAGGAACCTTTTTAATTACGGGCATACTTTCGGGCACGCTATCGAAAGCGTTACTTCTTACGGTATAAACCACGGCCAGGCGGTAACGCTCGGCATGGATATGGCCAATTACCTGTCCATGAAGCTGGGGTATATAAGCGGGAGCGTCTTCAATTCGATGCGGTCTGTCCTGGGGAGGAACATCCCGGATTTCAGGCCTTCTCCGGAGGATATCGAAAAGTTCCTGAGCGCTCTTTCAAGGGACAAGAAAAATGAAGGCAATAACCTGGGATGTATATTGACCCGAGGCCCGGGGGCGATGACGAAGGAAATGCTCCCGATGGACGGGAAGCTGAAAGACCTGATCGTCTCATATTTTGACAATTCCCCTGCAACCGGAAAAGGGAGTTGAAACGCCTGATGAAGACCCTTATAGCGGTGGAGAACGAACAGGAGGCTCGCCGGGCTCTTGTCTGGACGCGGGAGAACCCGGAGGCCGAACCTTTATTCGTGGGTCTTTCGGAAGAGGCCCGTTCGTGTCTGGAAGACGCGGGTTTTCCGGTAAAACGCGAGTCCGATTTCCTTTCGGACGCCGCCTGCGCGGATATTGTCAGTAAAGGGTGGGAGAAAGCCAACAGATGGTTCTTATCGCCGGAGGCCCGGGAGGAGCTGCTCTTCAAGGGTGTCAATCTGGGGGAAGCCTATTCCCTGCAGCTCAATAAGTATTTCGCCTGGTTCACCAAGATGCGTATGCTCGCGGAAAAGATGATAGAAAAATCGTCTTTTGACAAGGTCCTCCTGATCGGTTCCGAAGGGGAACACCGCTCTTTTACCCTGAAGCCGTCGGATAGCGACAGGCTTATCAACGCGCTCCTGGAGGATATCTGCGGTTTCAGGAAGATACCCTTTGAAAAAGTGATGTGTGACCTTCCGGAGCGGGTTCCCGAAGCCCGTGAACCTTTGGAACAGAGGGCCAAAAGCGCCGTCAAGAGCATATTGTACGGGTCTTATTCCATTCTGAGAGGAAAGAATAAAGACCGGGGGGCTGTTGTTTTTTTCTCGGGACTCGGGAATGTCAGGGACATAATACTTAAGCTCAGGAAAAGAACAAAAAGGCCGATAGTTTTTCTTGACCTTGACCCGCAGCTGGAGAACATGCTTTTCTGCGCGCGCAGCGGGGTCTCTTACAGAGTCTTGAAGCGCGGCCCGGGGCCGCGGGGCGATTACGGGGAGGTTTTGAGCGATGAGGTTTTCAGAGCTTTCGCCGGAGTGGACGGACTTGTTCTCGAGCATGCTTTGAGCGGGCGGTTCGAGAGGTTCCGGAAATGCGCCGCGGTAGCAAAAAAGATGGTGTCGGATACTCTTGCGTTTCTGGAGGATATCGGCCCCTCACGCGTCGTTCTTGATCAGGATATGGATGAGATAAAGAAGACCTTTACGCTCGCGGCGAGGAACAGCGGTATAAGGACCGATGTCATATGCCACGGTATACCGCCGAGGACACACGCGGTAGGGTCTACTCCGCTTACGGCCGACGGCCTGATAGTCGGAGGGGAAGGTACCCTCGGGATATACGCCGAGGCGGGCGTCGATCCCGCGAGGATCAGGGTGCTGGGGGATCCCAGGTATGACGCGATCGCGGGAGAAGCGCCGGAAATGCGCCGCGGCGGACTGAAGGAAAGACTGGGGCTGCGGGACAGCGACAGATTGATAGTTTTCGCGCTCGCGTTCCTTACCGCCAAAGGCGGCTGGTTCTACAGGGAAAGCGTTACCGACAGGTTCAAGGCGTCCATAGAATATGTATGCCGGGTCCTTTCCGGGGCTCCGGGGAACCCCTTTGTCGTACTGAAGGCGCATCCCAGGGTGGATGACGAGCAGTTCGGCATGTACAAAGACGCCGCAGAACGGTCCGGACTCAAGAGCAGGTGCGTCTGTTTGAGAAAAGAGAACATGCTGGAACTGATATCTTCGGCGGATCTCGTGGTGTCCCACTGGTCGAATGTCTGTGTGGAGTCCGCCTTTCTCGGGAAACCCTGTATAGTAGTGGATTTTCTGGGAGAGGCCGATGCGTACGATACCGTCAGCGACGGGGCCGGCCTCAAAGCGTCGGACGAGGAGAGTTTCAGCAGGGCCATGGACATACTGCCGGAAAAGGATCTTTCCGGGGGGTACGATGCTGTGAGGAAGAAGTACGGTAACGGTCTGACCGGTAAGGCAGCCGTGAACATCGTTGAATATTTACTGAGGGAGGAAGATGAAGGGTAAGGTGCTGCTGGTCAATCCGCATCCGGAAGAAGTGGCCCAGACCAAATATCACTCTATGCCTGTTCTGGGTATAGGGTACCTGGCTTCCGCGCTTATGCGTGACGGCTTCGAATGCCGGATAGCCGACGGGAAGATGGAAGGGCTTACGCGAAGGGAGATAGTGGACAGAGCCTCGGATTTTCGCCCCGACATACTCGGGATAAGTTCGATGACCCACGATATCCTGAGAGCCCGCGCGCTGGCCGAAGATATAAAAAGAGAGATCCCCGGGGTGACCGTCCTGCTCGGGGGGCCTCACGCTACCGCGCTTCCCGAGCAAACCTTGAACGATTTTCCCTGTTTTGATATCCTCGTTCTCGGGGAAGGGGAAATAACCGTCGTGGAACTGGCGAATTTTCTTCAGACAGGCGATGAGGGAGAGGACCCGGAAATAGACGGCATAGCTTTTCGGAAAGAGGGGAAGCCGCATATCAGGCCGGTACGCGGTTTTGTGGAGGACCTTGATTCCATCGCCCCTCCAGCGTGGGAACTTTTCCCGCCTACAAAGCATTACGCCGTTTATACTTCGAGAGGATGTCCTTTCGGGTGCAATTTCTGCGTAAGGGTGCTGGGCAATAAGGTCCGTTACAGGTCCCCCGGTAATGTTATAGAGGAGCTGGAGCAGATAGTCGCCAGGGGCGGGGAATATGTTTTTTTCAGGGACGAGACATTTACGGCAAACCGGAAGCATTTTACCGAGATCTGCGAGACCATGATATCTCGGGGTATCAGTAAAAAGATAAGCTGGGGATGCACCACCCATTGCAGCACCGTTAACCGCGATGTCCTCGGGCTGATGAAAAGGGCCGGATGCGTTTCAGTGGAATACGGCATAGAATCCGGCAACGACGAGATACTGAAGAGGATGGGCAAGAGGCTTACAAAAGATACCGCCCGAAGGGCCGTTAAAGCGGCAAAAGAAGCGGGCATAGAGACTTTCGGAAACTTTATTTTCGGGCATCCCTACGAGACAAAAGAGACCATACAGCAGACCATCGACTTCGCCACCGAGCTTAATACCACTCAGGTCAGTTTCGGGGCAATGGTGCCGTATCCGGGCACCGGGATATACCGTATGGCAAAGTCCGGGCAGGGCGGGTATAAGAACATGTCCTTTGACTGGGGTAGTTTCGACAAGTACCAGGGTGGAGCTATAGAGCTCGAATCGGTGACCAGAGAGGACCTCGCGAAAGCCCAGATGAAAGCTTTCGCTACTTTTTATTTCAGGAACATGCGATTAGGATCGGCCTGGAAGTTCTTCTGGGAGAATAAAAGGAATATAATCTTTTACCTGGCGAGATTGTTGAAGGGAGGAAGGAGAGCCGGAGGAGAAAAGGCCGGTGATGCGTGATGGAAACCCTGAAAGAACTTAATAAGATATGCCAGAAACCCGATTACAGGAAAAAAGGCAACTGGATGGCCAGATATGTGGTCAGGGACGCGGCGCTCCCGCTTTCCTGGCTTCTTCTGCATACCCCCGTTACCGCAAATCAGATAACCTTTGCCGGCCTTGCCGTGGCGCTCGCGGCATGCTGCTGTTTTTCCGCCGCGGCGGATACGGCGTTCCTGGCGGGAGCGTTACTGCTGCAGTTCTGGTATCTTCTTGACCATGTTGACGGGCATGTGGCAAGATACAGGAAACAATCGAGCATGACGGGTATCTTCTTCGATTACATAACGCATCACATCGTGCATACGGGCGTTTATATCTCTTTAGGCCTCCGGGCTTATAAATTATACGGCGGTGTTCTTTACCTCTACGCCGGAATAGCCGCGGGACTTTCCATACTCGCTTTCAATCTTATAACGGACTGCAAATGTAAAACTTTCATCTGGGCGGTCAGGTGGAACGGGGACGCCCTGGCATACACCGGCGGAGATGAAGGCGGACCCGGGAAGGGCCGCCGGAGCGGAACCGCGCCGGCGGGGGTCTTGAAGAAGATATTTTCCTTTATGCATAAAACCTGTGAGATACATGTCGTTATGAACATCCTGACACTGGCCGCCCTGGCCCAGTTCTTTTTCCGGGGTGTTGAGCTCAGCCGACAGCTGGTCTGGGTCTATTTTTTCTTTTCTCTTATCATTTCCGTTTTTAAGATCGGTTATATCGTTGTCAGCAGGGATATCGACAGGGAGTTCGTTCGCTACAGGCGTGAAGATTAAAAGGGGATACGGGGTATGGATAAGGATATCCGTTCAAATACCGGAGGACGCACAGATGAGCGCACCAGAAAAGCCTGGTCCGACAACTGGAGCGGACACGATGTCGAAAAGGTCATGGAGATATTCGGGTACGAAAGGGTGAAACGGCTTCTCGCGGAATTCACGGCCGTTCTTCCCGAAAAAGGGAGGATACTGGAGGGTGGATGCGGGCTCGGCCCCTGGCTTGTAAAATTGACCGAACTCGGGTACGATATGGTGGGGGTGGATTATGACGAGGTTTCGGTAAATAAAATAAAAGAATACGCGCCTCATATTCCCGTTTACGCGGCTGATGTAGAGGATATGCCTTTCGAGGACAACAGTTTCAGCGCGTATATGTCGCTGGGTGTTCTTGAGCATTTTTCGGAAGGCCCCGGGAAAGCCGCGAAAGAGGCTTTCCGGGTGCTCGAGGAAGGTGGCTTGTTCCTTTTAATGCTGCCTTACCTGAATTTTCAGAGAAGGATAGAGCTTCCTTTAAGAAGGATAAAGAGGAACCGGACGGTCAGAAAATTTCTGGGAAAACAGGAAAAAGACTATTATTACGAATACTGGTTCAAAGAGAGAGAAATAAGGGACTTCCTGTCGGAAGCTGGGTTTGACATAGAAAAGATCGCTCCGGTGGACCATATCTTTACCTTTGTTTCTCTTTCCGGTCTTTTTCGCGACAGGAGCACATATGACGGTGAGAACCGTCTCGCGGTAAAGGTATCCGACTTTTTCAGAAAGTTCTTTCCCTGGCAGACCTCCAGTTCCTATATGGTGACCGCCAGGAAAAGTTCCCATAAGCAAAAAGGGAGAATAAAATGAAGCTGATGATACAGATACCGTGCTTTAACGAGGAAAAGACATTGCCCGTGACCCTGAGGGACATACCGCGCGTGATCCCGGGAGTGGACGAGGTCGAGATACTCGTTGTGAACGACGGTTCTTCCGATAAGACCGTCGCCGTCGCGAAAGAGAACGGCGTGGAACATATCCTGGACCTCCCCGTGAGAAGAGGCCTGGCGGAGGCTTTCCGCAGAGGCCTGGATAAGGCTGTTGAAGAGGGAGCCGATATAATAGTGAACACGGACGGGGACAACCAGTATAACGGGCAGGACATCCCCGGCCTGATAGCACCGATACTCGAAAAAAAGGCCGAGATAGTAATAGGGTGCCGTGATATATCCGCTATAAGGCATTTTTCCCTGTTTAAAAAGGTCCTGCAGCGTTTCGGAAGTCATATCGTGCGCAGGTTCTCTTCGACCGATATACCCGATACAACCAGCGGCTTCAGGGCCTATTCAAGGGACGCGGCCCTGAAACTTAATGTTCTCTCGAACTATACCTATACCCTGGAGACGATAATACAGGCGGGCCGCAAAGAAATACCCATAACGCATGTGCCCGTGCGGACCAACGATAAACTGCGCGAGTCCAGGCTTATTAAGAGCATACCTTCGTACATCATGAGAAGCGTATCCACAATGCTCAGGATATATCTGATGTATGAACCCTTAAAGTCCTTTTTCAGGATCGGTCTCATTCCGCTGGTTCTGAGCGTTATATTGTTCGCCAGGTTCCTGGTCTCGCACTTCACCAAGTTGTACGGAGGGCATGTCCAGTCTCTGATAGTGGCCTCTGCGCTGTTCATGCTCGGCTGTACCATAATGCTTATAGGTCTTCTGGGTGATGTGATATCGGCTAACAGGAAACTCAGCGAGGAGATACTTTACAGGCTCAAGAAGGCGGGGCTTTCCGGCGCGGGAAAAGAAGACCGATGATAACATTTTCAGGTATAGACGGATCCGGCAAGAGTACACTGGCGCAGAGGACGGTGGCATATCTGAAGGGAAAGGGGTGCCGGGCCGTCAAGGTGGATGTCTATGCCGGGTCGAGTTTTCTGAGTATCGGCCGGTTGCTCGGCAGCCTGTCCGGAAAAGCCAGAAAAAGCCTTGAAAACAACATGAACTCCCCGCGGAGAGGCGCGGGAAAGGTCCTCGACCGTTCAAGGATAATATTCTTTTTTGTGGATATAGCCGTTTTCGCGATCAAGCTGGCGGTCTTACGCGTGAGAAAGATAGTCCCGGTATGCGACAGGTATCTCTACGATACCCTCGTCCATCTACGGTACCGCGGGCTTGTCGGGGAAAAGTTCTTTTTCCTTATGCTGAAACTCATACCCGGACCCGAAAAGGCTTTTCTGCTGGAACTGGACCCCGTTGAGGCGGAGAAAAGGGAAAAAGAACACCTCCCGGAGTATTACCGTTCCAAAGCGGCTTTTTACGAAGATCTTTCGGGGCCGGCCGGACTTGTCTCCGTGGACACTTCCGGGGAAAGAGATGCGGTATGGGAAAAGGTGCGCCTTGAACTGGAGAAAAAAAGGTGTTGTTCGTCAGCCGCCCCGTTTCACCCCCCTGGGATGAAGCCAGTAAGAACCTGGTAAGGGATATGATCTCTTTCGGGGAAGGCTACGAGTTCCATTTTCTGACGGACAGGAGCGACGGCGTAGAGAGTGAAGGGGCGCGGGGTCGGAAGATCTATTCTTCCGGCAAGCTCGACCTTGTCCAGAAAGCCAGGCTTTTCCGGTTCCTTCTGAAGGAGCGCGCCGCTTTTGATCTTTATCATTTCTGTTTCACACCCGAACCGGCCACCTCGGTTATCATAAGGGCTGTGGCTCCGAAAGGAAAGACCGTCCAGTCCATACCCTACATCAGCGGACGGGCAAAGAGCGTAAAACGGCTTGTGTTCGCGGACGCGGTTATCGTGAATTCTCTTCATTCCAGACGCGTCCTGGAGGAAGAAGGCCTTGATAACGCCAGGGTCATTTACCCCGGTGTCGATGTGGACAGGTTCGCGCCGCCGGCCGGGGAGAGGAAGCCGCCTGATCTGCCCTTTCGTTTTAACATACTCTGGGCCGGGGATATCGCTTCGGAAGAGGTCATAAAGAACCTGACAGAAACAATTAAAAAGGTGGCCGGAACGGATGCCGCCGCGGGTTTTGTGATCGCGGTCAGGGACAGGGAAAAGGGGGACGCCTCACGGAACATGGAATTCAGGAAAGTCCTGGAAGAGGAAGGGCTGACGGACAGGGTCTTTTTTACGGGAACGGTAGAGGACATGCCGTCCCTGATGGCTTCCGTTGATATGTTCATATATCCTTTCGCCGAGGGTTTCAGGAAAAAGATCGACATCCCGCTGGTCATAATAGAGGCCATGTCCTCGGGCCTGCCGGTAGCGGTGACGGACGCGGTCCCCCTGAACGAGGTGTTTCGCGGGGGCGCCGGGCTACGAGTGCACGGAAGTTCGCCCGAATGTATGGCCCGGGCCGTGAAGTCTCTGCTTGAGGACGAAGATCTGAGAAGAGAAACGGGGAAAAGGAACCGGGAAGCGGCCGTTAAGTATTTCAATGTGAAAAATAATGTCGCTGAATACGGATCCGTTTACGGGGAGTTGCTTAATTGATCAGAGAAGATCAGGCCTTTGCCGCACTACTGAATAAAATGTTGTCCGGTGAGCCTTTCGGGAGAAAGGATCTCCAGGGAGTGTTGTCCTCGTTGAAAAGGATGAAAGACAACGAGATCGAACATTACGCTCTCGCTTTGCTGGAGCGGGAGGGCTTCACCGACCGGACCGCGGAAGATATCCTGGGAGAATACCGTAAGCTCGAGGAAAAGGGCCTTGAGTACCTTGAGGAAGTCAGCGGGTCTTTCCGCGCAAGGGGTCTCAGGTTCTTTCCGATGAAGTCCTTCAGGTCCTATGATTACGCGGATGACGACCTCGACATAGTAGCGGTGGACCGGCGGAGAAAGAGGGAGTATGCGGAGGCCCTTAAGGAAGCCGGCTTCGAAGAAATATGGAACGCCTCCTACAGAAGGGAACCCCTGAAAAGGTTTTTTGTAAAGGCTTCCCCGGGGAAAGAGGATAACTACCCCCGTATCCATATGCATTTTGCCGTTTCGTGGAACGGGATCGAATTCCTGGACGCCGAAAAGGTCTGGAAAAGGCTGGTTCCCGTTGGCCTTAAGGGAAAAGAGGTTTACCTGCCCTCTCCGGAGGATGAACTGCTGATAACGGCTGCCCATTCGATGTTCGAGAACTCGTACATAACCGGAGGTGAGCTTCTTCAGATGAATTCGGTTTTCAGCGGCAACAGCGCCCTTGATACCGATCATATGGCGGGTTCCGCCGAAACTTATAACTGGCGAAGAGGTCTTCGGGTTTTTCTGGAGCTTTCCGCGGCTTTTTACCGCGCTTTGACGGGTAAAGAGCTTTACTCAGGGTCTTTCGGCGGAAGAATGGGGCTTGATCCCCTCAGAGAGGTCCGGACTGCGGTAGAAGGCCCCCCGTATTTTTTTCCCGGGGAAGAACTGCTTAAGGCCTACGCCGGGAAGTTCGGGCGGGACCTTGCCGGTTTCAGGTTAAAAGCATTGCCCCGTGAAGTCTTT
Source organism: Candidatus Omnitrophota bacterium (assembly GCA_014728075.1). Lineage (GTDB taxonomy): Bacteria > Omnitrophota > Gorgyraeia > Tantalellales > Tantalellaceae > WJMG01. The sequence goes on from WJMG01000029.1 coordinate 23,292, forward strand.
ACTTTCGGCCTGGTCGTATGGCTGTTCAGGCGTAAAAAATATCTCAAATTCTCGAAAGGTCCGGAAAGTTGAAGAAATTAATATTATGGATCACCTGGATAGCGGTACTGGCCGGCCTGGGCCTGTACCTGTCCTCTCATTCCGGACAGCTCCGGCGTATGCTGGACCTGTCCTGGTGGAACACGGGCGCTCTTTCACTGCTTTTCGTGATCACCCAGGTCCTGAACGGGATCAATATTAAGCTGGTGATGCGCGCCGGCGGCCTTGAACTGGGCGTGTGGGAGTGCTTTCATCTCGCCAATATAACTACCGCGGCCAATTACCTGCCTTTCAGGGGAGGAATGGTGGCGCGTGCTGTTTATTTCAGGAAGAAATACGGGCTTTCTTATCTGGATTTCACCGACCTCAGCATGGCGGGTGTACTGGTGTTGATGTTCACTATCTTTTCTTCGGGAGCTTTCTTTATTCTGCTGGAACTTGTGATCTCCGGACGGTTTTTTCCGTCGCTTTTCCTGATATTCGTTATGCTGTCCGTTCTGATCGTGATCGCGGGGATATTACTGGTCTTTTTCAGCAAATATGTAAGGTGGGAAAAGGCCGCGAAAGTGGGCAAGGGCCTCAGGGCCTTATTGCGTAAAAGGGCCCTTTTATGCAAGCTTATGTTCGTGGACCTTATTATGGTGTTTTCAATAGGAATGAGGTTTTTTGTGAGTTTCAGGGCCCTTTCCGTCGACGCCTCGCCCCTTCTTTCGCTTCTTTGCGGCCAGGCGAAGACCGCGGCAGCCCTTCTCGGGCTGATACCCGCCGGACTGGGTATATCAGAATTATCGGCCGGCGCGGTTTCTGAAGTCCTCAAGGCCGGGCTTGAGGCGGGCGTGTTCGCCGGTTCGCTTGACAGGATCGTTTCGATATGTACACTGCTGGTAATAAGCAGTTATTCTTTTATCTTTCTACTGAGGATCAAAAAGGCTGGTAATGATGAATAGGGACTTGAAAGCGTTCTGGGCGGTGGTGCTTATTTCGGCGGCGGTCTACGGCATCTTCGCGGGAGGACATTACGGAGGCGACGCGATAAATAATTACCTGACCACCGAAAGTATAGTTCTGGACGGGGACCTTGAGATATACGACAGGGAGTTCAGCGTTGAGGAGCTGGGGGTTTCGGGTTCCCGAGGTGTCGCCGGAAAGTCAGGCGCCAGGTATTCCCCGTACGGACTGGGAATGGCTTTGCTGCAGCTGCCTTTGTATCTTCTGGGGCTCGGTGTCGCCGGGGTCCTCAGGGGGGTTCCGGGAGATTATATAACTTTCTTCTTTTCATCTTTCACCAGCGCGGTCCTTTCGGCCTTCAACGCGGGATTTGTCCTTCTTCTGGCCCGAAGGCTCGGCGCCGGGATGAAGGAGTCGGCTGCCGCCGCCCTGGTCTACGCTTTTTCAACGATGGCTTTCGTCTACTCGCAAACCGGCTTTCCCGAGCCGGCTATGACCGCGTGTCTGCTCGCGGCGGTCATACTTATCATGCGGTACAGGGAAGGGGAAGGCGCGGCGGGGGGGCTGGCCCTGGCCGGCCTCGCGCTCGGTTTCATGGCTATGATAAAGATATACGCCGTCATTCTTGTTCCGGTGTTCCTTCTGTATTTTCTCTCCGGCAACGGATATCGCAAGAGGACAGTGTGGGCGGCGGCTTTTGGTTTTTTACTGTTGCTGGCCCTTGACCTGTCGGCCAATTATCTGAAATACGGAAGCGTATTGATGACCGGATACGGACACATCGCCGGAAAGATAAAATACGGGGACCGATTCATAAAGGGGCTTTACTATTACTGGTTTTCCAGCGGCAAAGGCTTTTTCTTTTATAATCTGCCGGCCGTGTTAGGCTGTTTGGGGCTGGTGAGATTACTGAAAACGAGGAAGCCCGATGCCATGCTGCTGACAGGGATAACAGCGGTCTATGTGGTCTTTTTCGCTTATTTTTTCAGGAGAGGATCCCTTTTTTCATGGGGACCGAGATATGTTTTTCCGCTTCTGCCCGTCTTCATGGCTTCTTCAGCCGTTGTTCTGGGTAAAAGGCCGTACCGTATGGTTTTTCTCGTACTGGCTTTTGCGGGCTGTCTGGTGCAGGCGCCCGCGGTCCTGTCGCACTATCCCGGCTACATAAATTTCGTTAAAAGCCTGGGGATAAACGAGTATATGATAAACTTTATACCCGACCTTTCGCCCATAGGCGGCACCTGGAGGATATTCCTTTCCTCGATCGGCACGGGCCCGTCTATGTTCGTTTATGACCCGGACCCTCTTTTCGTTGAAAGCGTATCGGGTTCTTTTTCGGGTTTCGACAAGCTTGATATATGGCCCGTGAACATGGTCAAGGCCTTTCCGGGCATGTTGCTGCCGGCGGTGGCCGGGGTAGCGGCGCTTGGGGCGGTGCTGGTTTCCGGTATCTATAAGTTGAGAAAGGCTCTTAAGTGAAGATACTTTATGTTACAAGAAAACACCCGCCTTCCGTAGGGGGTATGCAGACCCAGAGCCTCGAGTTTTTCCGCAGCGTATCGGGCAAAGAGGAAGTAAGGATAATATCCTGGGGCGGGTCCCAGGTTTTTCTGCCTCTGTTCATGGTATTCGCTTTTTGCCGTTCGGCGAAGCTGCTGGCGCGAAGAGAGGCGGATCTGGTGCAGCTGGGGGACATCGTTCTTTCGCCTTTAGGCCTGGTGCTGAAAAAGCTCTTTAAAAGGCCGGTTTGCGCCGTTTCGCACGGAAAGGATTCCGCTTACGGTAATTTTATATACGATACGGCCGTGCTGGGCACGGCAAAAAAACTTGACAGGATATTCTGCGTCAGTGCGTACATAAAAGAACGATTGGCCGCAAAAGGATTCGATCCGCGTATTCTTGAGGTCATTCCCAACGGCATAGATACGGGGTCCGGAGACCGGAGGGACATGGAGAAGAGCCGCGCTGAAAAGATGATCAAAAATTCATTCGGAGTGGACCTTGCGGGCAAAAAGGTCGTTCTTTCCGTCTGCCGCCTGGTGCCGAAAAAAGGCCTGAAGGAATTCGTCCGGTACATTTTTCCCGATATAGCCGAAAGGGTCGGGGAAGCCGTTCTTCTCATCGCGGGCGCCGGGCCCGAGAAGAACGCTGTCGAGAAAGCGTCCCTGAAGGCCGGTCTGAAGGATCGGACATTCTTTACGGGAAAAGTCGCGCATTCCTCGCCGGAGTACGAAGCCCTTTTCTCCTCAGCCGATGTTTTTGTCATGCCGAATGTGGCCGTGCGGGGGGACGCGGAGGGTTTCGGTATAGTAGCCCTTGAGGCGGGGTTGAGAGGGGTCCCCGTTGTGGCCTTTGATGTCGACGGGATAAGCCAGGCGGTACACGACGGAGAAAACGGCATTCTGGTAAAAGAAGGCGACCGTGAGGCTTTCGCGGAAAATATAGTTTCGGTCCTGAGGGGGGGCGGGAGAGGGACGGGCCCTCTCCGCGGGGCGCGCGGGTATGTCTCGTCGAGATTTTCCTGGGACAGGATATCCGATGTCTATATCGAAAGTTACAGGCGTTTGATCGAAGATAAGGGATGATATGAAAGCGGAGATCCAGATACTTAACTATAACGGGGCCCGGCTTCTCGAGCAATGCATGCCCTCTATAATGGCGGCTGCCCGCAGGAGCTCTCACGACTGCAAGATCGTGGTCGTCGATAACCGGAGCACGGATGAGAGCGGAGAAGTGGTGGAAAAACATTTTCCCGGCGCCGAGTTCCGGGTCATGGAAGAGAACAGGGTGCTTTGTTCTCTCAACGAATCCGCGCGGGACTCGGATGCCGATATACTTATATTCCTTAACAACGACCTTAAGGTCGAGGAAGACTTTATAGATCCCCTGCTTTCGGTTTTTGAGGACAAAAAGGACGCTTTTCTCTCCGTTCCCTGCTGCTATAGTTTTGACGGCGCGAAGATGGAAGTGTCGAGAACGGTCCCCGTTTTCGCCTGGGGGCTTCTCAAGGGGGTGCCTGATCCGGACGGGGAAGACATCAGTGATGTCGTTTACACGCTGCAGGGAGGATTCGGCGCTTTCCATCGCGGGAAATTCCTGGAACTGGGCGGGTACGATGACATATACCTCCCCGGAATAATCGAGGATACGGATGTGTGTTACAGGGCATGGCGTAAAGGATACGCGTGCTATTATCAGCCTCTCAGCCGGGTGTACCATATGGGAAGGGCCAGTTTCTCCAAGGCGTTCGGGTTAAAGAAACTCCTTTCCCTGAGCCACAGGAACACATATATTTTCGCCTGGAAACACATACGATCTCCTCTGACAATGGCCCGGCACCTTCTGTTCATACCGCCGAGGATGCTTTATTCTATTGTCACGGGCAAGATCGAGATATTATGGGGTTTTTTGCGGGCCCTGGGAAAGATCCAACGGGTACGGGAGAGAAGGCGGTCCGAAAAGGAAAAAAATTACAAGTACGGGTTTGACGAGGTGCTCGGCCTTTTTTCGGGGAAAAGATGGAGCGATTTTTATAACGAGACCAGCGATAAAAAGGGATATGAGCATAACTTGTCCGTGCACTCGGAATTCCTGGAAGAAATACTGAAAGCGGCTCCCTCGAGGGTGCTTGAAGTAGGTTCGGGTTCGGGCACCATGGCGTCATTTCTCAGCTCCAGGATCGATGAGGTGGTTTCTGTCGACAACGATAGGAGGGTGCTCGAAAGGGCCCGCGAGAACAACCGGAAATTCAACGGCAGCGCTGAATTCCTGAAAAGCGACGCTTTCGCCCTGCCGTTCGGCCGGGACAGGTTCGACCTCTGTTTTTCACAGGGGTTTTTCGAGCATTTCAGCGACGATGATATCCAGGCGCTCGTAAGAGAACAGCTGCGGGTAGCGAGGGAAGCGATTTTCAGCGTGCCCACGGTGTTTTACAGGAACAGGGACTTCGGCAACGAACGCCTGCTGTCAATGCGGCGGTGGAGGAGGATACTTAAGGATTTCAACCTGATAGAGGATAAATACTACTTTTATCTTCGCAGAAAAAAGAACTTTCTTTTGAGACTCCCGATGATGTACATGGCCAGGATAGGAAGATGAAGATAGGCGTAGACATACAGTCCACACAGGGGCAAAAGACGGGTATAGGGTATTATACCGAGAACCTTCTTAAGCGTTTGAGAAAGCGCCCGGAGGTGTCTTTCTGCCTTTACCGGCATCCTTCCCGGAATGACCTTGACACGCTTAAAAGGATAAAGTGGGAGAACGCGGACCTGCCTCACAGGTCCCGGAAGGACAGGGTGGACATCCTTCATGTGCCCGGATTCGCCGGTCCGAGGACCGGTTACGCCGGCAGGAAGGTGACTACCGTGCACGATCTCATCGGCCTGATCTATCCGGGCAACCTGGGTACCCTGAGCAGGTTCTACTGGAAGAGATGGCTGCCGTTCTGTGTGAGAAGTTCCGATCTTATAATCTCCGTTTCAGAGCATACGAAAAAAGATATTACCCGTTTGCTGGGCATCCCCGGGGAAAGGATAAGGGTCGTACATTCGGCGGCCGAAGCCAGGTTTTCCGTTATCCAGGAGAGCCGGGATAAAGAAAGGGTCAGGCGCAAATACGGGCTTCCCGCAAGGTTCGTCATGACCGCGGGTACGGTCGAACCGCGAAAGAACATCCCCGGGCTTATAGAAGCATTCGCGGCGTATATAGGGAAAAGCGAGACCGACCTGTCACTTGTAATTGTGGGGAAGAAGGGATGGGGCTACGCCGAGGCCGAGGCCAGAGCCAGGGAGCTGGATATCCTTCAGAGGGTGGTTTTCACGGATTACGCCGAAGACGCGGACCTGCCTTTACTGTATAACCTTGCCGAGTTTTTCATTATGCCTTCTTTCTATGAGGGGTTCGGACTTCCGGTCCTTGAGGCCATGTCCTGCGGCAAGGCGGTTATATGCTCAGATGTCTCCTCGCTGCCCGAAATAGCGGGTGAAAGCGCTTTGTTCGTCGCCCCGGATGATCTCGAGGCTATGAGCGAAGCTATAGCGGACCTGGACAGGAATAGACGGAAAAGAGAGAAGTTCTCGCGCCTTAGCCTTTCAAGGGCCGGTGAGTTTTCCTGGGAAAGAACGGCCCGTGAGACGATGCGCGCTTATATGGAAGTTTCCGGAAGGGGGTAAATGAAAGTATCTGTATTGATGCCGGTTTACAACGAAGCCAGGACCATAATGGATGTGCTGGACCTTGTGCGGTCGGTTGACATGGACAAAGAGATAGTCATCGTCGACGACATGTCAGCGGACGGCACGCGGGAGATCTTAAGAAAGCATTTCGGGGAAGGTTCGGGAGAAGTAAGGGTCTTTTACCACGAAAAGAACAGGGGCAAAGGCGCGGCCCTGCGCACCGCCTTAAGCAAGGCAAGCGGTGATTATGTAATAGTACAGGACGCCGACCTGGAGTATTCACCTCACGATATGCTGAACCTGCTCAGGAAGGCGGAAGAGACCGGCGCCGAGGCGGTGTACGGCTCGAGGTTCCTCAAGACCCGGAAGAGCACATCTCTGGTGCATTTTCTGATAAATAATTTCCTCACCCAGATGACGAATATTCTCTATGGAGGGGACCTGACCGATATGGAGACCTGTTACAAGATGATAAAGACATCCCTGATAAAAGAGCTCGGTGTCGAGGCCGACAGGTTCGAGTTCGAGCCGGAGATAACGGCAAAGCTGTTGAAAAAAGGTGTAGAGATAAAAGAGGTCCCCGTTTCCTACAGAGGGAGGAGCTATGACGAGGGAAAGAAGATCACCTGGACCGACGGCCTGGAAGCTTTGGGGACGCTGATAAAATATAAGTTCAAGAAATAGCGGACAGGGTTATAGCCTGCACACTGGATCCTGTGCGCTGTGATCCGAAAAACATGACGGGAAGATACATTTACAAAAAAAGGTTTTTAAGGATACTGTTCACGCTTGTTGACGCGTTGGGTTATCCTATGTCTTTTCCGGCGCGTGCTTTTCGCGGGAAAAAGAACGGTCCTCCCCGCAGGATACTCCTGATAAGGGCAGACCATATAGGCGATGTAGTCGCCTCGACGGCCGTGATCAAGCCTTTAAGGGAAAGCTTTCCGTCCGCACGGATAGATTTTATGGTACCCGTATGGGCCCGCGATATTATCGAGAACGACCCCGGGATAGATAGCACCGTCCCGTTGAACTTGCCGTGGTTTGACAGGGATCCGGCGGGAAAAGATTCCCCGGTCCGCGGGTTCAGGCGTATGGTGGGCCTGATGAGAAGAGGCCGCTACGACGCGGCCATAGACCTGAGAGGGGATTTCCGGCATATAGCCGCGATGGCCATTGCCGGTATTCCGCTCCGGATAAGTTACGGCATAACGGGTGGAGGTTTCCTGCTCACCGACGAGGTCCATTACGACCGGAAAGCCCATGAGACACGAAAGAACCTCGATCTGTTGCTGCCTCTGGGCGTTACGGTTAAAGAGAGCAGTCCGGCCGTATTCCTCTCCGGAAAAGACGGGCTCGCCGGCGATCAACTTTTCGCGGAAGAGGGAATAGACGGCGATATCGCTGTCATACACCCTTTTCCCGGGCATTGTTCCAAGGCATGGGATATGCGGGAGTTTGGAAAAGTTATCGAATTCCTGGCTTCAAAAGGCTTTACGGTTTTAGTTTGCGGTGGAGAGCCTGACAGAGGGAAACTGGGAACACGGCATGCTCTCTCCGAAGTAAAGGACATATGCGGAAAGACATCCCTCGGGACCTTTGCTTCCGTATGTTCGAAAGCCGGTATATTCATAGGCGTGGATTCGGGCCCCGCGCACATCGCCGCCGCCGTCGGAACGCCTTCGGTGATATTGTTCAGCGGGGTCAACTCCCCCGGGCAATGGGCCCCGAAAGGCGGGAATGTAAGTGTCATCTGCCCGGGCGAGGGAAAGGGGCTGGAGCATGTTGCTGCCGGCGAAGTGTGCGGGGTGATCGATGATGTTTTAGAAAAAGGAAAAAGCAGAAAGGAAAAAGGGAAAAATATCGGAAAGGTCTAGAACGATGCGCATGTACAGCATGGTCTGCTTTTCGCGATAAACCATTTCAGCTTGTGCGCGGAAATGTTTAACTCAGTAGACCGTAGGATATTCCCCCTGTATTTTTTCTTGCAGTTTGAAGGGTTTTATGAGGATCGGTTTTGACGCCAGAATGATCGGCCATCCCGGAATAGGGAGGTATATACGCTGCCTTATTGAAGGTATCCTGGAAATTTCCGAGGGAGAAGAACTGGTGCTTTTCGGTGATCCGGATAAGCTTCGGGTCTTCAAGGGCGCTGAGGCCGTTGAATGGAAGGCCCCGATATATTCGGTCCGTGAACAATACGGATCGCCTTACGGTAAAGCGGGGATCGATATTCTGCATGTTCCTCATTTCAACATTCCCATTAAATACAAGGGAAAACTCGTGGTCACCGTACATGACCTGATCTACCTGTTGTTCCCCCGGGCCGTCTCAAATCCGGCGGCCAGGTGGTACGCGGGTTTCATGTTCTCCAGGATAGCCCGCAGGGCTGACGCCGTAATAGCCGTTTCCGAGCATACAAAAAGCGATATGGCCCGTCTTTTCGGGGCGGAAAACGCTGAGAGGATCAGGGTGATACACGAAGCCGTTTCCGCGGATTTCAGGAAGATCGAGAACGAAGAAGAAATAAAGGAACTGCGCGTCCGGTATGATATAAATAAACCCTTCATCCTCTATGTCGGAAGCGTCAAACCTCACAAGAATGTAGTAACTCTGCTCGAGGTCTTTAACAGGATCAGGGCCTACGGGCTCGATATTCAGCTTGTAATAGCGGGCAGGTGGGATACCAAAGAGAACAGGATAAGAAAAGAGGTAGAGAAGGAAAATGTAAAATACCTCGGAGAAGTTCCCTCGGAGGACCTTCACGGATTATACTCGGCGGCCAGGGCCCTTGTCCACCTTTCCCTGTACGAAGGCTTCGGGCTTACGGTGCTTGAAGCCATGAAATGCGGGACTCCCGCGGTCGTTTCCTCAACATCTTCCCTCCCGGAAGTCGCCGGAGAGGCGGCACTTACTGTTAATCCCCTTAACATTGGACAAATAACCGATACCGTGTATAATGTATTAATTAATAATACTTTAAGGGACGGTATGGTCGAAGCGGGGTACAGGCGCGTAAAAGAGTTTTCCTGGCGAAAGGCGGCCGCCGAAACCCTGGCTCTGTATAAAGAATCCTGAACATCGATTCAAATAAGGAAAGAGATGCCTAAAAGTGGTCTAAGGGTCGCGATCGTTCACGACTGGCTTACGGGAATGAGGGGCGGAGAGAAATGTCTCGAGGTCTTTTGCGAAATTTTCCCCCAGGCGACGGTATTTACACTTCTGCACAATAAAGGCAGCGTATCGCCCGTGATCGAATCCATGGATATACGCACTTCTTTTATCCAGGGGATGCCCGGAGCCGCGCGGGGATACCGGAACTATCTTCCGTTGTTCAGCCGTGCCGTCGAGAGCTTCGATCTGTCGGGATATGATCTTGTACTTTCTTCAAGCCATTGTGTGGCGAAAGGGGCGAGGCCCCGGGGCAAAGCTCTTCACATCTGCTATTGTTATACTCCCGTAAGGTACGCCTGGAAATTTTTTGACCAGTATTTCGGGGATTCCGGAAGCCTCAGGAGAGCGCTTATTTCCTTTGCCGTCAAAAGGCTCAAAAAATGGGACCTCTCGACCAATAAAAGAGTTGATTATTTCATAGCCATATCGGATAATGTCAAAAACCGCATAAAGGATTATTATTCAAGGTCCTCGGATGTGATCTATCCGCCGGTAAAAATTCCTTCCGAAAGCGAGGTCTCGCCGGATGATAAGGGATATTATCTCGTTGTTTCCGCTATGGAGCCATACAAAAAGGTGGATCTCGCCGTTAAGGCGTTCAACGCGATAGGGGAAAAGCTCGTCATAGCCGGAAAAGGAAGCCGCCTTGAAGAATTAAGGTCCTCCGCCGCGGAGAACATCGAATTTACCGGCTGGGTCGACGATGAAGCCCTGGCGGACCTTTACAAAGGTTGCAAAGCGCTTGTCTTTCCGGGGGAAGAGGACTTCGGTATAGTACCGGTCGAGGCCCAGTCTTACGGGAAACCCGTGATCGCTTACGGCAGGGGCGGAGCCAGGGAGACCGTCAGGGCCTTTGACGGCAAGAACGATAGCGGGAATGCCACGGGAGTTTTCTTCGGTGAGCAGACGGTCGATTCCCTTGCCGGCGCGGTCCGGGTCTTCGAGGAGAACGGGTCCGTTTTCGATCCCGTATCCATAAGGCGGAACTCGCTCAGGTTCGACCGGAAAAATTTCAAGCGAAGTATCGAAGATTACATAGATTCTAAACTCGCGGAGAAGGGGTGTTGATGCCGTGAATTTCCAGGAACGCACAAGATTACGGATAAGGAACGATGTCAGGATAGGCGTAATATTGATGCTCGGTGATATAATAGCGATTAACGCCGGGATCCTTTTTTCCTATTGGCTAAGGTTCAACGCCGGGATCTTCCCGGTGATAAAAGGCGTCCCTCATGTCAGCGAATATTACGGCGTTCTGCCGCTGATGACCATCATCCTGATATTCCTTATGCGCTCGGAAAAACTGTATTTCGTCAAGGCGAGGCTCTCCATAGTGGACGAGTTCTTCAGCATAACAAAAAGCGTAAGCGTGGGAATACTCATATTCATGGCGGGGACTTTCCTTTACAGGGAATATTCTTTTTCCAGAGCTATGCTGCTGACTGCCTGGGCCGTGCTCATCGGTGCCATAGGCTCCTGGAGGTTCCTGGTGAACAGGGTCAGGATCACGGTAAGGTCCAGGAGCGAGAAAAAGAGGAACCTGCTGGTCATAGGCGACGGCGCTATGGTCGAGCGCCTGATCGGGCATGTATCCGACGACCCTCACTGGGATTACAATGTAAAAGGCATTCTTAGGATATCCGAGGAACCCGCCGGAGAGGTCAGGGGAGTAAAGGTGATAGGCGGCTTGAAGGACTGCGAGAACGCTTTGCGGGAAATGGATATCCATGAGGTGATCCTTACCGAGGTCAATGTCTCCCGGGACGAGGTCATGGACATAATACTGGAATGCGATAAATATATGGTAGAGTTCAGGGTCATAGCCGACCTTCTCGGCATGGTCACCTCCCAGGTAGACATGCGCACCATCGACGGGGTGCCTCTTCTGGGTCTCAAGGAAACCCCCCTTTCCGAAGGCTATAACCGTCTGGTTAAAAGGCTTATGGATATTTTTGTCTCGGGAGCGGGCCTTGTTCTTCTTTCTCCCGCATTTCTTGTGATCGCGGCGGCAATAAAAATATCCTCGCCCGGTTCGGTCTTTTACCTGCAGAAAAGGATAGGAGAGGACGGACGAAGGTTCTCGATGTTCAAGTTCAGGACCATGGTGGAAAAAGCCGAGAAAGGGACCGGCCCGGTGTGGACGGTCGAGAACGATCCCCGCAGGACCGTACTGGGCGCTTTTTTGAGAAAGACCAATATAGATGAACTCCCCCAGCTGATAAATGTTTTCAAGGGTGAGATGAGCCTTGTGGGACCCCGTCCGGAAAGGCCGCATTTCGTCGGAAAGTTCAAGGAAAAGGTCCCCAGGTACATGGCCCGGCATAAGATAAAGTCGGGAATGACCGGCTGGGCCCAGGTAAACGGGTTGAGAGGGAACACCTCGATAGAAGAGCGCACTAAATACGATCTTTACTATATCGAGAACTGGTCCCTGGGTTTCGATGTCAAGATACTGTTTATGTCCGTTTTCGCCCTGAAGAACGCTTATTGACGGAATACTGCCGGACGGAAAGAAAAATATCGCTATGCAGATAGATAAGAACAAGATATACACGGCATGCGGGAATATCATAGAGTACGGCTTCTATTTGATGTTGTTCGCGGTGGCTTTTTCAAATTCCATAGTCGAGATAACGGCCGTTGCCGTTATCTCGGCCTGGATACTCCGTTCGATCATCGGTCGTGACTATAAATGGGTCAAGCTGCCTCCGGTCATAATGCTTCTGGCGTACCTGTTATGGGTGGTGCTGTCCTGTTTTAACAGTGAATATCCCGGGGAAAGCTTCAGGGGAGTGTTCAAGGCGGTCGAATATTCCCTGCTGTTCCTTGCTATGGCTACTTTCCGGTGGCCCGGCGGGTCGGAAAGGAGGTTTGTCAAGGTCCTTTCCGCCGCGGTAGGGGTTTTCTGTTTAAACGGTTTCTATCAGTATTTTTCCGGGACGGGCCTGATAAGGGGAAGGACTTTGATAAGGAACGATTACCTGCGAAGGGTATCTTCTTCTTTCGTGCATCCCAATGATTTCGGGGCATGGCTGATCGTGGCCCTGATCGTTCTGATATCCGTGCTTATGGTCAGAAGGAGAAGGGTCTATAAGGCTTTGGCCGCTTTTCTTGCCTCTATCACGGCGCTGACGGCCCTTTATCTTACAAAATCAAGAGGGGCCTGGCTTTCTTTTACCGCCGGTTTTCTGGTCCTCGGCGGACTTAAGGCCAGAAAGGTCCTTGCGGTGTTCGTGCTTCTTTTCGCTCTAGTGGCGGTATTCCTTCCGCATTCCGTTCAGGACAGGTTCTCCGGGATGATGGATGTGAAGAGCGGTACTACCTGGGAGCGGCTGATGCTGTGGAAAGGGGCGCTCAAAATGATAAAGGAGCGGCCCTTTCTGGGGTTCGGGGTCAATACCTACAGCAGGAATTTCCCGGACTATAAGCCACCGGATTATCCGGATGTGAGGTATTCCCACAACTGTTATCTTCACATGGCGTCGGAAATAGGAGTGCCGGGGGCCTTGTTCTTTATATCGTTCGTGTTAACCGTTCTGATAACCGCCGGCAGGCGGCTCCGGCGGATGCGCGATAAGGAGGCCAGAGCGGTAACCGCCGGCCTTGTAGCGGGGCTCACGGCTTTTGCCCTTAACAGCAGTGTGGATACGCATCTGTATTCGCTTACACTCGCGGTCTATTTTCACATCCTAATGGGATTTTGTTATTCCCTGAGCAGGAGATCGGAAAAGATTGAATAAGCCCAGGATAGCTATAATACGCACGGACAGGATCGGAGAGGTCCTGCTTTCCTCGATCGCGGTGGAAGCTGCCGCCCGGGAGATGCCCGGAGCCGAAATTTATTTCGTCACCGGTCCTTATTCCGCGCCTATGCTTCAGGGCCTCGAAGGCCTTGAAGGTATCTTTGAGGTCGAAACAATGTCCGGGGGGAGTATACTGCGCACGGCCTTGAGCCTGGCGGTTTTTCTCAGAAAGAAGAAAATAAACAGGGCAGTAGTGATGAACCCCCACAAAGCGCTTCATCTGGGGTGTTTTTTGGGTGGAGTGGCGGAGAGGACCGGATACGCGAGGAAGTGGGGTTTTTTTCTTAACCGCAAGATCCGGGACCTGAGGGACGAGGGGCGGAAGCATGAGATCGAATACGCCGTGGACCTTCTGGGGAAAGCCGGCATAGACGCGCGGGGTATGGCGCCGAAACTGCCCTTTCACGAAGGCGCGGCCCGCGGTCTTATCGCCCGGGGCGACGGACCGCTGATCGGATTCCACCCCGGAAGCAGCGACCCGGATAAATTATGGCCGCAGAGCAAGTACGCTTCGCTTGCCATACGGCTGTGTGAAGAGCTTGGCTCAAGAGCGGTCTTTCTCGGAGGGCCCGGGGAAAAAACTTTTCCGGATGAGGGTTTGTCTTTGACACAGGAGTGCCGTATGACCGATCTCGCGGGAAAGACTTCTCTCAGGCAGCTCACAGCGGTCTTAAGAGAAGTCGATGTTTTCGTGGGGAACGATTCCGGTCCGATGCACATGGCAGCCGCGGCGGGATGCGCGGTCGTTGCCGTTTTCAGAGACCGGGAAAACGGAGGCAGCCCCGTAAGATGGAGGCCATGGGGCGAGGGGCATATAATATTCCACGAAACGGAGGCTCCGTTGTCGATGCCGGACTGTGATTACCGGCCCAGGAAAGAAGTAACGGTGGATGATGTGTTTAATGCGGTGAAAGAGAAGTTAGGATAGGTATCAGGTGTCAGGTTCCAGGTATCGGGTCAAGTCCGACACCCGAAACCGGATGCCCGAGACCCGAAAATCATGAAACGGATTCTAATAGCAAATATATTCGGAATAGGGGATGTGCTGTTCTCAACGGCACTTGTTCCCAACATCAAAAAGGCCTATCCCGAGGCTTCGGTGGATTTTATCTGTAACGCCAGGGTAAGGCAGGCCCTGAAGTGCGTTCCGGGCATAGACAGGATATATGTTTACGAAAAGGACCGCCTGGACGAGTTATGGAAAACATCAAGAAAAAGATGGTTCGAAGAAGTCCGGGATATCGTTGTGCCCGTTTTTACCGGCGGGTATGACGCCGTCTTCGATTTTACGCTTTCAAGGAAATCCGGACTGCTTTTTCTGCTGTCGGGCATAAAATACAGAATAGGCTTAAACTACAGGAACAGGGGCATGTTCCTGAACAGGAAAAAACCTCTGGACGGTTTTTCCGGCAGACATGTTGTCGAGTATTACCTCGAGCTTCTTTCGTTCCTGGACATACCCGTAAGGACCCGAAAGATAAGGCTCGTGCCTGACGGTACTGAGGTTAAGCTTACCAGGAAACTTTTGAGGGAGAACGGATGCGCAAGCCCGGTCGCGGCGGTAGTGCCCGGAGGAGGAGCAAGCTGGGGGGCGCAGGCTTCCAGGAAACGGTGGCATCCCAAAGGGTTTTCCATTTCCGCGGACATGCTTTCTGAAAAAGGCGTTTCGACGGTAATAGCGGGGGATCTTTCCGAAGAGTCCCTTTGCCGAGAGGTGGCGGGCAGGATGAAGCATCCCCCGGCGCTTATACTCAACGACCTGTCCCTGTCCAGGTATATAGCTTTATTGAGCGTTTGTGATGTCGTGCTGTGCAATGACGGCGGACCTTTGCATATCGCGGCGGCGGCGGGTAGCAGCACCGTTTCCGTTTTCGGGCCCGTTGACGAGAATGTGTACGGACCATACCCGCCATCAAGGAAACACAGGGTCATCACAGCTTCCGGATGCGGATGCAGGCCCTGTTACGAGAAGTTCAAGCTTCCGGATTGTGTTTTCAATAACAGGTGCGTGACTAATATCGATCCCGCGGACGCGGCCAAAGCGTGTATGGACCTTCTGGGAGGTAAAGCGCCGCGGGACGGGAAGAAAAAAGAGAAAACCACCGGCCGGCACGGCGGTTAGCCGGCATTAGATGAAAAGAGAAAGGGAAATATGGATAAAATACCGGTAAGCGTAGTCATAATAACCAGGAACGAAGAGAAAAGGATAAAGGATTGCCTGGAAAGCGTGAAATGGGCCGACGAGATAGTGGTCCTGGACGACCGCAGCGAGGACAGGACCAGGGAAATAGCCCGGGAATATACCGACAGAGTGTTCGAGAGGGAAATGACCAACGAAGGGGCCCACAGGAATTACGCTTATTCCCTGGCTTCCAACGAATGGGTCCTCAGCCTTGACGCCGACGAAAGGGTGACGCCGGCGCTCAGGGAAGAGATAAAAAGCGTACTGGAGAAGGGGACCGAATGCAACGGCTTCAGTATACCCAGGAAGAACTTTATCGGCGACAGGTGGATACAGCACGGCGGGTGGTATCCCAGCGCTCAGCTGAGGCTTTTCCGCCGGGAAGAATTCAGGTATGAGGAAGTAGATGTCCACCCCAGGGCTTTCATGGAAGATCCCAGAGGGTATCTGCAAAATCCCGTCCTGCATTATACCTACAGGGACCTGGAGGATTTTACGGCCAAACTTAATAACCTTACGGGCAGAGAAGCGGGAAAATGGGCCGATTCGCCTAAAGGCATGTCCGCGGGCCGGGCCGCGCGCAGGACAGTGGACAGGTTCTTCCGGGCTTACCATAAAAAGAAGGGCAAACAGGACGGAACGCTTGGATTTGTCCTTGCCGTTATGGGAGGGTTCTACCAGCTTTTAAGTTATGCGAAATACTGGGAGAGGTCCCTCCCGCCGTTCTATCCCCGCGATATTAAGGACCTGACGGGAGAAATAAGGACCTGGGCCGCCCAGGAGCCTTCAAAAACCGAAGGGCGGGAAAAACTTTCCGTGGTCATCCTTACCAGGAACGAAGAGGACAAGATAGCCAACTGCCTGGAAAGCGTAAGGTGGGCCGACGAGGTGGTGGTGGTCGACGGATACAGCACGGATTCCACGGTCAAGATATGCGAGGAATACGGGGCCAGGGTCGTGAGCCATAAGTTCGAGGGCGATTACGGCCAGGAGCGAAATATCGGGAACGATAATTGCTCCGGGGACTGGATCCTGCAGCTGGACGCCGATGAAATAGTCACCGAGGCTTTCAGGCGGAGGATGATGTCCATACTGGAGGGGCGGGAAAAAACAGTACACGCGTCCTATAAGTTCAGGCGGAAGAATATCTTCATGGGCCGTTTCATGAGGAACGGGGGGTGGTACCATTATTCGCACCACCTTTTCAGAAAGGGACGCGCGAGGTACGAAGGAAAGGTTCACCACCAGCTTTTAGTGGAGGGCTCAACGGGTGTCCTGGA
>WJMG01000030.1 GCA_014728075.1 Candidatus Omnitrophota bacterium
CAAATATTATCAGGCCCCGGATTATCCCCTCCACGAAAAACCGTATGCCGGTCCAAGTGATCACTGGAAATACGAGCCTATCAACGGGCTGAGCGCGCTCAAAGGAACCGACAAAGAGGTTTTTGTAATAGGCGATGTGCACGGAGACTTAAAGGCTCTCAGGGAAACACTGATCGGTCTGGGTATCGTGGAGCCTGGAGATCACCCGGGCGGGCTTGAGGATAAATGGAAGATCCCCAATGCGGTGGTCATACAGGGCGGAGATGTCGTGGACAGAGGGCCGGATTCTTTTCTCTCTATTGAGTATTTGCGGTATCTTCAAGAGATCGCCCCTTCACATGATTCCGAGGTGGTAAGGCTCCTGGGGAATCACGAACTTTGTTATTTGCTTAAACACGCGGGGGGTAAATGGCAAGGTGTAATAGAGGAATTTTACGAAACAAGGGTGAAGACTCCGGACGGTTCAGTGCGCCGTCTGCTGGAAGGCCTTACTCTCTGGGAAGAATCCGGAAAAGTAGCCGAAATGGTAAAGGAGGATGTCCGGAAGGGGCGCCTCAAGGCCTCTTACGCTATCGGAGGCAAGGTCTTTACACACGGCCTTGTCACGGACGCGCTTATTTCCCGTTTGCAGCGCGGATATGATCTCGAAATGGGCGTCAAGAGTGGAAAAGGCCTTTTTAAAAGGTTTGCAAGGTTCCTTTCCCTTCAGAGCCAGCCCCTGCGCCTCGCGCTCAAAAAGTTTGGCATCGAAACGCGTCTCCCGATGGAAATACCCGAAACATTCGCCGCCGGAACGAACCGCATTTTGAAAGAAGCCGTTGAAAAAGAGAGTTACGATAATATCATTTTCAGTATGGCCAAAGGCGTGATAAGCGAGCACATTAACGGGTTGACCGGTCTTTATTACAGCCATGTCGAGAATGATATGATAAACGCCCTTCCTTTCGATAACATAGTGTTTCATGATCCTTCCGGGTTCGAGAGCACGGGTAAGATCCCCGTTATCAGGAACGCGTCCACCGGACACTGCGTCGTAGGAGCCGATGTCGGGATGTGTGACTATTACGGGAGCGGGAGGGGTGCCGTGGTTTTCCGTGACGGAAAAGCACTGGCCGCTTACAGGAAAAAGCTTAATAACAGCCTCAATATCGATACCGAAGGTCAGGCCATGATAATCGTGGGGGCTTCGGGTGCGGGTAAGAGCACGCTGATGAACCGGCTCCTTGACGAGCACCCGGATGTTTTTGATATCCCCGATGTGTACACTACCAGGGAAAGCAGGAACGGTCTGGAGGATCGCAACAAGGTCTCCGTTACGGAAGAAACTTTCGAGTTTCTCCGCTCGAGGAACGAGCTGGCAATGGTAAGGAAAAGCCACGGGAACTGGTACGGGATTCCTCGTGATGAACTGCGGAGGACTTCGGGGAAAATATCCCTTTTTGACACTTCGTCACTCACATCTCTCTACATGATCAGAAAGCTGTACCCCTACGCGAGAGTGGTCTTTATATCGCACATCGATAGTGATGATATGAGGAGTGATGAGCCGGATACCGTGGAGGAATTCATGGCGTCGCTTCAGGAATATGTGCGTGACGGTGACAACGGGGAAAAGATAAGGTCCGTTCTCAGGCAAAGGATGAGGGCGCGGGGAGGAATGAGCGATGGGGATATAGAGGTGCGTGTGGAAGACGCCGTTCTCTTTCTCGACGAGGTATCCAGAATGGGTCCCGATATGGTCTTTTTCAACAGTGATGCCATGGAGTTCGATGTTAACTACAACGCCTTTATTAAAATGGTGCCCCGTCTTTTCGATAAAGGCCTTTCCGAGGAAAAAGCCGCTGTTTCCCGCGCGGAAGCGCCGCGGAAATATACATTGAACGGAAAGGTCATCGGTGTGCTGGACCCCGTCACTAAGGAGATCATAATCGACATGCGCGGAGCGCTTTCCGAAGCGGTAAAGGCGGCGCCGTGGCTTTCGGGGAAAGAAAACCGTATTACCGGTTATGTGCACGCACATGAGATATTCCACCGCATTCTGGAAATAAAGGGCGTAAATATTTCCGAAACGGCGGAAGAGAGGTTGGCCGGGGTTTTCGCAACCAGAGCGCTGGGAGGACGGCCCGGTCTGCTGGACGGGATGCTCTTTTTTATGTTCAGGCTCCGCATGTTCTTTTCCGACAGGGAACTTGCGAGGACCCTGAACATGAAATACGACTCACCGGCATTCCTTCTGGCGATGAGCAAGCTCGGGCTCGATATCTATAATGTGAGTGATTCCTGGGAATCCGTTGAGATACCCGAAGTGGAAGGCTTATCCGGAGAGCGGGGCGGGTTTTATGTTGTGGGTGACATACACGCCGACCTGGAGGCTTTCAGGGATATACTCGCCGGTTTGGGGCTTATAAGAAAAGGTGCCGGCTCTGACGGGCTCAACGATATATGGACCGGAGGAAATGCCCGTCTCCTTCAGGGCGGTGATACGGTCGATAGAGGGCCTGATCCGCTGAAAACCTTCAAATACCTTCGTTATCTTCAGGATTCCGCCAGGGATAACGGGGGGGAAGTGATAAGACTTCTGGGTAACCACGAACTTTTTTACTTGCTTAAATACGCGGGCGGCAAATGGGACGGCGCCGTGCAGGCGCTTATAGACCTTAAACAGATAAGACATATCGACCCTGTTCTCTGGGAAGACGATTCTGAGTTTGTCCGTATGCTCAGGGAGGATATAGAGGCGGGAAGGGTCGTGGCGAATTACAGCGCGGGAGGGAAACTTTTTTCCCACGGGGTTATAAAATCCTCTCTTTACGGGGTTCTGCATAACCGCACTGACGGAGCGGTCAAAGACCCCGCTGTCTTCGCCAGAATATTGAACTCCATACTTAAGGCTTCCGTCAGGAGAGGGGATTTCGACGATACTGTTTTCAGCGTGTGCGGAGGAGTTTTGAGCAGATGGATAGAAGGGTTCGCCAGTGTGTATTTCAGCAGGGTCCTTGACAGTGATGTCTCAGTGGTGCCTTTTGACCAGGTCGTTTTTCACGATCCTTCGTTTTTTGAGGAAAATTCCAGGATAGGCTTCAAGGTGTTTGCGAACGGGCATACGATAATAAACGGCGATGTCGGGATGTCGTCTTCTTTTAACAGCGGAAGGGCCGCTATTCTGTTCGACAGGGGAAAGACCTTCGCGATGTATTCCCGTATAGCCGCTGACGGACGAATTGATCCGTGGGTATCCGGGGCCAGGGATGAAACCGATGTTATCGAGGACCTTGAGGATGCCGGTATCAAACCCCTGCCGGACGATGAGCCGGGGTCTTTTGACGATACGGGTTACGCTTCTCTCAGCTGGCTCGGGAAAGCGCTGTTCGGCCGGTATTCACCGATCCTGCATGCTCCTTTCTTCGAGGATCCCCTCAGGCTAGGGGCTCCTTTTCTTCTTTATTATATGCTCGGGATATTTTTACCCGAAAGCGTGGGCCATTTTATCTTTTTTTCCTCGCTTTTAGCGGTTGAGGCGGGTTTTGTCGTTCTCCATCTTTTTAACAAGGCGGATCGATATACCGTTGGAAGCCTGTTGAGAGGTTCTTTAGAGGTCCTTGGCCTGAGTACAGGGAGATATGGCACCGGGGAACACCGGCATCGTATTCCGTTGAAGTTAGGCGATATCGCCGTTTCTCTCCGGGGCATCTATGATTCTCTTTCTGTCAGGGAAAGGTTTTCCGTGCTTACCGCTCCTGCAGCGGCGGCTCTTTCGGGAGTCATCTTTTCGCTGGTCTTTTTCAGCGAGCCGGTCAAGGTCATGCTCCTGGGGATAATTTTTCATTTTATCATGAACTGGATGGTTTCGCTGATAAGGATCATTTTCGGGGTGGACGCCGGTTTTGCTTCCCTGGGGCCGGGCGATAAATTGCCCGAGGACCGTGTGGAGATACCTGGGAAAAGCTATTCCGTAAAGCCTGAAAGGGAAATGAACGAGCGTTTCGCGGAAAAGAACGCCTCCATAGATATGCAGAACGATATAGCGGCTGTTTATTCCGATCTGTTGCTTTCGGGGGCGGCCCGTGATCGGGGCGTGTCTTCGGATAGGGAAGAGGACCGGATATCCGAAGAAGAGCTCGTCGGGAAGATCAGGACACTTTACCTTGATATGCCCGTTGATATCCGCAAAGGGGAACCCTTCGGCTTTTACAGTAAGGCCCTCAAAGAATTGCGTGCCCGGAGAGAATGTATTTACCGGAAGATCGAAAAAGCCGACAGGGAAAATGATACAACTTCCCTTAACAGACTTAACCGCGAGGCCATAAGGAATAATCG
>WJMG01000002.1 GCA_014728075.1 Candidatus Omnitrophota bacterium
ACTAAGAACCATTTCAAAATGGTATATTACATTCTTAAAGAGGGGGGGGGATATATTTTTCGTACCCCACATTTGTTATCCGGGCCCCATGATGTCTCAATGTATTTTTCGGATAAACCCGAAGGCTTTCATCTTAGGGAATGGACTTATTCCGAGATTAAGGATTTATTGTTGCAATCAGGGTTTTGCAATTTAAAGGCATACTGGAGTATTAAGTTTTTATGCTTTCCGATTCCTTTTTGCTATTTTACATTTCTTGAAAAGGTTATGAGGTGGCAGTTTCTGCGAAAATTCAAAAAGATAATAAAGTGCTTTATCCCAAGCGTATGTGTTATGGCTCACAAAAAAACCGTTAGACATTTTATCTAAAAATGAGTTTTGTAAAAACACTTTTCATAATACTTTTTCCGGTCCTTAGGATAGCTGGCATGCCTTTTCTCACCTACTTACCGTTCGCTTTCCTGAACTTCGTTCTGAAGGGACGCAGGTTCGTGCCCCGCGAGTATCTTATTGCGACACTTTTAGCTTCAGTATATATTCTTATGCGCCTTCTTTTTACCCTTGCAGGCGGAGAGATCGAGGTGGGGCTCAAGGATTACTTTTACTGCGCGATCCCCTGGATATTTCTTGTCCTTTTGGGCGGATTGAGGACAAGCGATGATAATTACTGGCTTCTCAAGGCTTATTTCTATCTTAATCTCGCTGTCGCTTTTTTTTCCAAGGTTCCTTTAGATATCACCCGCAGGATAATTCACGCATATTACGCTTTCGGCATGGGTAACATAGTTTCCGGACATAAATACCTTGATTATCTGACCTACCGCCCGGGGGGTATGCTCATTCACGCTCCCTGGTTTGGTTTCATGATGTATCTTCTTGGAAGGGTGTTTTTTATGAGGGAGAAGAAGAAATACTATCTGGCGCTTTCGCTCGCGGCGATAATTATTTCAGGGGCCAAAGGGGCTCTTCTGAGTTTTATCATTATCGAAGGTTTCCTGTTTCTGAGAATCCACAGGTCCTGGCTTATCAGGTCCGGTAAGGCCATCCTGGCGGGTTTGCTCTTGTTTCTTCTTCTGGCGGTCATATACAGGATCAGTCCTTATTTTCACGAAGTGATGGATATCATTTTCTTGGATTATATAACGGGAGGCGAATGGGGTTTCTATTCCATTGCATATCGGCTTGAGATGTATTCCTGGGCCTTCAGGGATATTGCCGGTTTCATTTTAGGGGGCACCATAAGCGTTGCCCATCTGAGCGAGATAGGAAGGACCTACATCGACAGCGAATTCGTCATGCGGTCGCTCCAGTTCGGTTTTATCGGATATCTTTTATTTCTGGCCAATTACGCGGTTTTTTTCTACAGGGCTTCGAGATCGGGTTCGGCCGAGATCTCCGAAGCGGGGAGATTTTTACTGCTTTTTGTTTTTCTGGGAACGCTATCCACCACTATAGCGACGAATATGGTTTTTGTCCTTTTTCTTGTGATAATTGTCGATCTTTATGAAAGGGATATGGCTTTTTCGCGGTTTTCTCCGGAAAGTTTGGTAAAAGAATGAATATATGTTACATTATATCCAGTTTAAGGCCCTGCGGTCCGGTGAACCAATTGTATTATATACTCGCGGGGCTGGACAGAACGGATTTTAAACCGTATATAGTTACCCTTTCCGGGGAGAAATCGGGTACGGAAATAGATAAGTTCAGACCTTTGGTCCGGGAAATATGTAATTATCGTTTTCCGGGTTCCGGGCTTCTGTCTTTCGGGAAAAGGGTGAGGAGTTTCATGTTCGAAAAGGGTATATCCCTCGTCCATTCACAGGGTATAAGGCCCGATACGGTCTCGGCCATCTTCTCGGGGGTTCCGGGAATTTTTACCCTGCGGAATTATCCGTATGAGGATTACATTTTAAAATACGGGTATACGAAGGGCCTGCCCGCGGCCGCGTGGCACATGGGGCTTCTAAAAAAACAGAAACGCGTTGTTGCGGTTTCCCGGGGGGTTGCCCGTCTTGTCGCGCAGCACGGACTTCAGGCGGAGGTAATAACTAACGGGGTGGATACAGAAAAATACAGGCCTTCCGTGGATGGGGAAAAAGAGGACTTAAGAAGGAGCTTCGGTCTTCCTTTGGGGAAAAAGGTCTTTATCTGCGCTGGGGCCATGATAAAGAGAAAGCGTCCCGGGGATGTCGTCGAAGGGTTTATTCGAAGCGGGGTTTCGGAAAACGCCGTGCTTGTTATGGCCGGGGACGGACCTTTGCTGGAGAATCTCAAATCCCGTTACGGTGGCAGAAAAAATGTGATCTTTGCCGGGGAGTTCAGGGAGATGGACCTTTTGCTAAGAGCGGCAGATTACTTCGTTTCGGCGTCTGTGTCGGAAGGCCTTCCCAATGCCGTTCTCGAGGCTATGGCCTGCGGGCTTCCGGTTTTTGTTTCGGATATAGAACAGCACAGAGAGATAACCGGAACGGGAGCAGGTTTCGGAAAGCTTTTTCCGGTAGAGGATGTAAAAGCCCTTTCGGCGGCCCTCGATATATACAACAAAGATGAGTACGACAAGAAACGGGAACTGTGCCGGAGAACTATAACGGAGAAATTCTCCGCCGAGAGGATGTCGCAGGAATACACGAAGCTTTACAAAAGGACGGTCGAATAAGGATGGAAACTAAGAACGGTCCCGAGACGAAAGGTAGAACGGTAGTATTGATAAGGCCCGATCTTGATAAGGCCTATCCGTTCGGGAAGCTGCCGGCATATCTCCCTCTGGGACTCGGGTTTATCGCCGGGGCGCTTAAAGAACAGGGGTTTGACATAAAGGTAATAGACTGTTATCTTGACGGGATCCCGCCGGAGAAGGCCGCTGAGGAGGCGGCCGCTTTTGACCCCCTTTTTGTGGGTATCACCGTTACAATAGCCAGCGTAGCCAGCGCCTGCAGTCTATCGCGGGAGCTTCTGAGGCAGGGGCGCAAAGTGGTAATAGGCGGGCCGCAGGTAACAGTATTCCCCGGGAAGACCATGAGGGACTCAGGCGCGGACATAGGAGTTATAGGCGAGGGCGAGATCACCCTGCCGGAGATAGCGGAGAGCCTGCTGGAGCGCAGAAAGGACCTTTCAGGCATAAAAGGTATAATTTACCCGGATAACGGAAAATTCAAGACCACACCGCAAAGGGAACCCGTAAAAGATTTGGATTCCCTTCCCTTTGTTCCGGTGGAACTTTTTCCTTATAAGAGGTACGCCCAGGATTGTTCCGAGCTCGAGAGAAGCCCCCTGGGCTGGATGAGTACGAGCAGGGGGTGCCCCTGGGACTGTTCTTTCTGTTCCAACATATATGTGTGGGGCAGAAAGTACAGGTGTATGAGTCCGGAGAGGGTCTTCAGGGAGATGAAACGGCTCAAGAAGGATTTCGGGATAAACGCTCTTGACTTCAGGGAAGATAATTTTACGGTTAAAAGGGAAAGGGTAATGGAACTCTGTGACCTTATTATAAAAGACGGCCTTGATATAGAATGGAAATGTGAGAGCAGGGTGGATATAATAGACGAAGAGCTTCTTTCGAAGATGAAAGAAGCGGGGTGCGGGGCTATCTATTTCGGCATAGAAAGCGGGACCCAGAGGGTGCTGGATTTTCTGAACAAGGGATTTAAACTGGAACAGGCGATAAAGGCAATGCAAGCCTGCAGGAAGAGCGGGATAAGGACGGTTGCCTCGGTTATGCTGGGAGTTCCTTCACAGACCCTGGAAGAGAACTATCAGACTATCCGTTTCATAAAAAAGTTGTCGCCGGATATAGTCTATTTCAATCCGTTCATAGGTATACCCGGGTCCAAGACCTACGATTATATCCAGGAGAACGGATTATGTTACAAAGGGGCCGGGGATATAATACTTGCTAACAGTGAGTATCTCACATGGAAAGAGAAACTTGATCTTAAACAGAGGGCTGAACTTCAGTACAACCTGTCTCCCCGTGTATTGGCAAGGCACATAAGGAGGATAGGATTAAAGCGTTTTATTAAAAAAGGGGCAATAACCCTTAAAAGATATTTCAGTTCCAGGAAGACGCTTTCGGGTAAGGACGATGTGTCCCGGAAAACTTCGGAGGACGGCTGCTGATGACAGGACCTTTATCCGTATTGATGGCCGTGCACGGAGGAGAGCGACCGGAGTACCTTTCGGCGGCGCTGGAGAGTATATTCATCCAGACTTTGACTCCCCGCGAAGTCGTGCTGGTCGAGGACGGACCTCTGGGGAAGACGCTCAGGGCAGTGATAAAAGCTTGGAGCGCGAGGCAGCCTGCTCTATTAAGGTCCGTAAGACTGGAGAGCAACATGGGGCTGGCCGAGGCTCTCAATGCCGGGCTTAAGGCCTGTACTTGCGAGCTGGTGGCAAGGATGGATTCGGACGATGTTTCTCTCGGAGACAGGTTCGAGAGACAGGCGCGTTTTTTCGCGGAAAACGAAGACATAGATGTGCTCGGAGGATATTCGGATGAGAGGGACGCTTCTTTGGGACATACCATCGCCATAAGGAAAGTCCCTTCCAGGCACGAAGATATAGCCGCTCTCATAAAGTGGAAGAACCCGATGAACCATGTTACGGTCATGTTCCGTAAGGAAGCGGTTGAGTCGGCGGGTGGATATCCGCCGGAGCTGAGAAAGATGCAGGATTACGGTCTGTGGGCTAAAATGATAAAAGCGGGGTGTCGTTTCGCCAATCTTCCGGAGGTCCTGGTGACCTTCAGGGCGGGAGAAGATTTTATAAGGAGAAGGGGAGGTATAGGGTATTTCAGATACGATATAGCGGTCATGAGATATTTAAAGAAGACAGGAGTGGTTGGAAATCTACATTTTGCCGCCAACCTTGTGCTAAGGTTCCTGTCCAGGATAAGCCCGCCGCGTCTGAGGAACCTTATTTACAGCGAGATAAGGCGCAGGGAAAAATAGGAGCGGACGCGGGGTGTTCTTTCCCCGCGGGGAAATGTCATGAGAATACTTTTCGTTACACAGGCGGACCCTTTCTATGTGAAGATCTTTTTTCGTGAATTTCTGCGGATATACGCTTCCAGGGAAGACATAAAAGGCATAGTCATCCAGAAAGCTTTGAACCAGGATACAGGCACTGGTCTTATGAGGAAAGCTCTGACGCTTTACGGTCCGGTCGGTTTTTTTCTGAAGGGTCTGGAATACCTGGGGATCAGGGCGCTAGACCTTCCTAAAAGGCTTCTGAAGGCCGGGCTTAACGATACGGTTGGACAGCTGGCCATGAAATACGATATTCCGGTCTTCGAAGGGGTTTCGGTAAATTCCGATGATCTTAGGGATATTGTAAGATCAAGACAAATAGACCTTGTAGTTTCAGTTGCGGCTTCCGAAGTGTTCGGTACGGAGATATTGGGGCTGCCTCCCAGGGGGTGTATAAACATACACGGCGGCCTTTTGCCGAAATACAGAGGGATGCTTCCCAACTTCTGGACACTGTATAATAGTGAAGAATACGCCTGGGTCACTATCCACAGAATGGCGGAAGAGATAGATGAGGGCCCCGTCCTTATCCAGGACAGGTTCAGGATCGGGGAGAAAGAGTCCTTTGAGTCAGTGGCTCGCAGAAGCAAGGAAATGGCCGCCCTCTTACTTGTAAAATTACTGGGCATGTACGAGAAGGACGAGGTCAGTTCATTCCGCAACGAAGATGTGCCGTCTTCGTATTATTCTTTTCCGAGAAAAGAAGACATCAGGGTTTTCAGGAAAAGGGGCGGTAGGATATTGTGAACGGAAAATCTGTATATTTTTCGGTCGATGTCGAGGACTGGTATGTGGCGGAAAACCTTAAAGGCCCGATAATAAGGGAGATATGGCCTTCTCTTGAGGAAAGGGCCAGGCGAAATACGGAAAAGATACTTGAGCTTCTAGGAAGGAACAACGCTAAAGCGACTTTTTTTATTCTCGGTTATATGGCCCGGCGGGATCCCGGACTTGTAAAGCATATAGCGGCAGCGGGCCACGAGATAGCCAGTCACGGTATGGCTCACAGGCTTATTTATGAGCAGGATCCGGAGGATTTCAGGCGTGATGTTACGGATTCTAAAAAACTTCTGGAAGACCTTTCAGGCAGGAAGGTGAAAGGGTACAGGGCCCCCACTTTCTCTATAACGGACAGGGCAGTAGATATATTGAAGGAAAGCGGGTATGAGTACGATTCCAGCCTGTTCCCTTTTTCCGCGCACGACAGGTATGGCAGGCTGAGGGAGCAACCCGTGAAAGGTGTTCGAGGGCTGTTGAGTTTCAATAACGGATTATACGAAGCCCCTCTTTCTATGCTGAAGATCCCGGGGGGGTCTTTTCCCTGGAGCGGAGGAGGGTATTTCAGGCTTCTGCCATATTACATTTTCAGGGCAGGGGTTAGGTACATACTCGCATCGCAGGGGGAGTACCTGTTCTATATACACCCCTGGGATATAGATCACGCTCAGCCCAGGGTAAAGGGGATAAAGTTCTTTGACCGTTTCAGGCACTATGTTAACCTGAAGAAGGCTTATTCTAAATTGTCTGCGTTTTCCGCGGATTTCGAGTTCGAACCTATAGAGAAAATGTTCCGGGAAAAGGAGACGCGGGAAAGTACCGTTTGAGGTTGAGTTTCGCTGAACGGTATACCGGGGCAGGGAGAGATCATGGTCAGAAAATACGGAAGATACAGGAAGCTCCTATTGCTGTTGGGTGATATTTTCTTTATCATCCTGTCGGTTTACCTGGCCGTCGCCATAAGACTGGGGCCGGATAATGTTTTGGTGTCCTTTACTGGAGCGACGACTTTCGTGGTCGTTGTGTACACTTTGTGTTTTTATGTGTTTGACCTTTACGGTCTTAAATACAAGGTAACTAATACAATATTCCTTGCCCAGTATGTGCTCGCCGTGTGCGTGGGCGCTCTCATGGTTACAGTCGTTTTTTACGCAGTCCCCAACTGGAAATTCGGGAGGGGTATAGTTCTTTTAAATACCTTTTTTATAGCTTCTCTGGTCTATCTCTGGAGGGTATTGCTCCAGAATTGCTTTTCTTTTATACAGAAGAACAGGGTACTTATAGCGGGAGCGGGTGTTTCAGGAAGGGCCATATACGGTATTTTAAAAGAAAGAGATGAATACGAGATAGAAGGATTTGTAGATGATGACCAAACGCTTTTCGGAGAAAGAATAGGCGACCATGCTGTTCTGGGAGACTCCGGAAAGGTCCCGGAGATAATACAACAGGGAAAAGTGGACGCGATAATAGTAGCTATAACCCACGAAAAAAGAGGGGAATTGTTATCCGTTCTACTTGAAGCTAAAATGTCCGGAATAACGGTCGTGGATGTTCAGAAAGTTTACGAGGATATTACCGGCAAACTCGCCGTGAACCATCTGAGAGAGGGATGGCTGGTCTATTCCGAGCTCAAGGGGCTGGAAGGCGGTATTTACGCCAAGAAGGCCAAGCCGATAATTTCCTACATCCTGGCTTCTTTAATGGCTATAGCGCTCCTGCCGGTATGTTTTCTAGCTGCGGCCCTGATCTTTATAGAGTCGGGAAGGCCCGTTTTCTTCACTCAGAAAAGAGTGGGGCTAAACGGCAAACTTTTTGAAATAGTGAAGTTCAGGTCCATGATAGTGGGAGCGGAAGAAAAGGGAGCGGTATGGACGGTAAAGAACGACTCCAGGATAACCTCAATAGGCCGGATCATCCGGCGTTTAAGAGTAGACGAGATCCCCCAGCTCATCAATGTCATTAAAGGCGAGATGTCCCTGATAGGCCCCCGGCCCGAAAGGCCCGAATTCATAGAAGAGCTTACCGGAGCGGTACCTTTTTACTCGTTCCGTCATGTCGTTAAACCCGGTATAACCGGCTGGGCGCAGGTCAATTACAGGTACGGGGCTTCCGTGGAGGATGCTTTGGAGAAAATGCAGTACGACCTTTTTTATGTAAAGAACCTTTCGGTCGTTCTGGACCTGAGGATAATCCTCAAGACCGTAAGGGTCGTCCTTCTGGGGGCAGGCGCAAGGTAGGGGTTAGTTATAAAAAACCTAGAAAAGTTAACAGTAATGTTTCTTGAAAATTAACGCTTATGTGTTAAACTTTGATAGTGATTTAAGTTTCTTTTTTCCTGTCTTTTTGAGTAATTAAGTAATGTTGAGTAATATCCTAAAAATAAACGGAGGTTAAAAATGAGGTCTTTAAAAGTTTTTGCCGTGGCTTTTTTGAGCGTGTTCCTGGCCGGGGCCTATGCCTATGCCGGCGCTACCTACGAATGCTATCCGAGCGGTAACCTTAAATCCGTAACCTATTCTCCCGCGGAGGGAGGCGTGACCTATGTCGAATATACCGACGAGGACATTGATGGTTACGGGCGTGGAAGGGTGAAGAAAAAGGTCCTGGATAGCGCTGATCCGGACGGGGTGCTTTCTTTCCTTTACGAAATACCTTTGCACATCAGGTTCGCGGATCTGGACGGTGACGGTGCTGATGATATGCTCCTTGAATACAGTTTCGGACTCTATAAATTCGTGGGAGGTGTCCTTACGAAGATCTCAACTACCATACCCGCCCAGGTCATGGTCTCCGACATAACCGGCGACGGGGCGGATGACCTGGTACTGAAATATGACTACGGCCTCTACAAGTATTCCGGAAGCACGCTCTCAAAGATAACCACTTCCGTTCCGGACGACATGGGCGTGGCGGACATGAACGGCGACGGCACGAACGACCTCGTTCTCAGCTACGACTTCGGCCTTCACCAGTACATAGGAAGCACACTTTCAAGGATAACCTCTTCGCAGCCTTCCAGCATCATGAAAGTAAAGCTCAATTCCGGTACTACGGACGATCTTGTGCTTAAATACAGTTTCGGATTATACAAGCTTGTTGACGGGATTTTCAGTAAAATAACGACATCTGTCCCCTCCGAAGCGAAAGTTGCCGATCTGAACGGTGACGGGATCGACGACCTCGTTCTTAAATACGATTTTGGGTTCTATAAGTACGAGAACGACACTTTCAGCAAGATAACGACCTCTCTGCCTTCGGATGTTGAGGTTGCGGACCTTGACGGGGATGGCAGCGACGACCTCGTTCTTAATTACGATTTCGGTCTCCACAAATATTCGGGTGGTACTTTTTCGAGGATAACATCTTCACAACCTACGGAGATCACCGTAGCCGATCTTGACGGGGACTCAAAAGATGACCTTGTCTTACAGTACTCGTTCGGGCTTTGCAAGTATGTGAACGGTGTTTTCGGGAAGATAACCTCTTCGCAGCCGGACGGCGTACAGGTTGCCGACCTCAACGGAGATAACAAGGACGACCTCATCCTTGAGTACTCTTTCGGATTTTACAAGTATGTCGACGGTGTGTTCAGCAAGATAACCACATCTCTTCCCGGAGAGATCGAGATCGCTGACCTTAACGGGGACGGAGCGGACGATCTTGTTCTGGAATACGATTTCGGTTTCTACAAATATGTAAGCGGAGTTTTTTCCAAGATAACCGAGACAAGGCCGTTGGATATCGAGATCGCGGACCTTGACGGTAACGGGTCTGACGACATAGTCCTTAATTACGACTTCGGACTTCATAAATATTCCGGAGGGACTTTGAGCAGGATAACGGAGACCCCGGCTGATACCATAAATGTAACAGGCAAGGACGGTACCGGAAAACAGGACCTCGTTCTGGAATATTCCTTCGGGCTTCATACCTACGCGGATGGGGCACTATCCAAAGTATCTTCCTCTGTTACCAATTCGGTCACTACCGAATTGGCATACAGTAACAATGATTATACGGGACTTGTTTACACCGCGACTTACGACGCCGACGGGAATCAGACGAGCAAGATATTCGAAGATGGTGACGAATATTACGATCCCTCCGGCAACCTCAAGAGGGATTACCGCGACGACGACACGATCGTTGAATACGAGGATTCGCCTCACAGGAAGGCCCTTGAATCCTATTACACGACCAGCACATTTTACGGTTCCTACACGACC
>WJMG01000031.1 GCA_014728075.1 Candidatus Omnitrophota bacterium
ACTTAGGAGGCTGACAGCTGAGATCTGATATCTGAAAGCTGAATTGCCTCTAGCCCCGCTCCCCGGATGCCGACCAACTCTCCGCATTACCACTATCGTTCTCATAAACTTCCGCCTTCATTAACGGGTCGGCGGAACAACGAATTTAGGGGGGCTTGGGGGACATAACTCCCCCGGGTTGTTTTTTATTAAGGCGAAAGGCCTCTTACGAGTCCGTTAAAGGTGTTCCGCCGCGAGTTTCCGAACGAGCCACACGCGAGTTCGGGTGTCTGAGCGCCGGAATACCTTTGACGGACGAGATCTTTTTTACTTTCACCTTTAGCCGCGAGCCTCGCGCCTGCCGAACCCCGAAAGCCGGCAACACCCCCGGTTATTCGGCCCGCAGTATCCACTCCGCGGCGTCGTACAGATCGTTCTCCACCGTATCCGGATCTACGGAAAGCTCGTTTAAATGCTTCCTTCCGTGGCCGGTAAGCAGGTAAACTGTTTTCGCCCCCACTTTCACTCCCATTTCCACATCGTGAGGATGGTCCCCCACTACAAAGGAACGCGCCGGGTCTATGCCGTATGTTTTTACGGCCTGTTCGACGAAAAAAGTGCCGGGCTTCCGGCACAGGCAGTTTTCCTCTTTGGTATGAGGGCAGCAGTAAGTCTGCTCTACGATTATACTGTTCTCTCTCAGAACGGAATGAAGGTACTCATTGACCTCGCGGTAATCCCGCTCGTCAAAATAATTCTCACCGATACCCGCCTGATTGGTCACTATGAAAAGCCGGAACTTCGCGCCTAACCGCTTAAGGGCCTGTATAGCGCCGGGGATGAAGACAAGGTCCTCTTTTGATGAGAGGTGGCCCACATCTTCGTTTATCGTACCGTCCCTGTCCAGGAAAACCGCTCTTTCCATTTTCTCCTTTTTTACCTCATTCCATCGGTGATCTTTTCTATATCAAGGCTTTTAGAGACCCACAACCCTATTATAAGCTCATCCGGCAGAAAGTCCCGCACTTTCCCCATGAGATCTTTCAGCCGCTTCTTCCGGTCCGCTTCCGTCCCAGCGGCCGAGATATCACCGGCGTATCCGGCCAGAAAGACTTCCCCCGCGCGATTCTGGTGCCTCGTCAGGCACCTGTATTGCCGGATGATCTCACAAAGGACCTTAGCGTCCGCCCCGTCACCGGAAAAAGAAATATCCGTGACCAGGTTTACATGGTCAACATCGTAATTCGCTCTTATCCATTCGATCACGAGCGGATATATCTCACCGTCCATGCAGCTAAAACAGGTTGTGAACTTTTCGTCCGGCATGATATCTCTCGGGCCGCGCTTCACGCGGTCTTTATGGACTCCCTGTACTCTTCCAGTTTCTTCCTGGCCTCATCGTCGGTCAGCGCCATCATCCTCACGGCGTACAAAGCGGCGTTCACCGCGCCGCTCGACCCGATAGCCATGCTGCCCACGGGCACGCCTTTGGGCATCTGCACTATAGAGTAAAGCGCGTCGACCCCGTTCAAAGCTCCGCCCTTCATCGGGACGCCGATAACCGGCAGCAATGTCTGGGCGGCCACACAACCCGGCAGGGCCGCGGCCATTCCGGCGCCGGCTATGACCGCCGCGTACTCCGACGGCTCCAGTGAAGCCACGAACTCGTGCAGCGCTTCCGGGTCACGGTGAGCGGACAATACTCTGAACTCGTAATTCACTCCCAGCTTATCAAAGGTCTCGAGAGCTTTGTTCATCTGTTCTCTATCGGATTTCGATCCCACTATCACGGCTACTTTCTTCATTTTTCCTCCTTTTCGCTTTTTGCTACGCTCTCCCTCTCACGGCCGCGGGCTCCTTCAGCAGGCAAAGAACAACTATCCCCCCTACCAGGGCCAGGGCGCCCGAAGAATAGAAAGCGATCATGTAACTGTTAAAAAGATCATACACAACACCGCCGGCCAGAGGCCCCAGAAAACATCCGCTGCCGTAACCGACGAAGACAAGCCCGTAATTAACGGAAAAGTTCTTCTGTCCGAAATACTCGGAGGTAAGCGGCGGATATACCGCCAGGAACCCGCCGAAACACAGTCCTATAACGGCTGAGACCGCGTAAAGCAGGAATATCCCGGCCACATGGAAGAACAGGAACATACTGCACCCTATTATGAAGAAGAGGAATGCGAGCGTCTTTTTCCCGCCCCAGAGGTCGGAAAAATGGCCGGCCAGTATCCTGCCCAGGCCGTTGAATATCGAAAGCACCGTCAGGGCGAAAGCTCCCTGGATAGCCGTAAACCCCTGTCCCTGGGCAAAGGCAACAACATGCCCTATTGTCATCATCCCGGCGACCATCGATATGAAATAGGTGACGAACATGGTCTTGAACGCCGCGGTCCTCATCATCTCAACCGGTGTGTATTCCCCCTTTTTGGCTTCGGAGGCTCCCCGAGGGGCCTCGAAACCGCATTCCGGCGTTTTCAACAGCCGCGCGGAAACGATTATCAGCGCTCCAAAAATGAAACCCGCCCACAGCATCGTGGCGCGCCAACCGGAGAGGCCTATAAAATAAGACATAACGGGTGAAAGAAAAGCCGCCCCGAACCCGAACCCGAAGACGATGATCCCGGTTATGAGGCCTTTTTTTCCCGGAAACCACTTGATCCCGCAGGAGACCGACGGGATGTAGGCCAGCCCCGTGCCCATTCCTCCCAGGACACCGTAGGACATATACAGCCATTGCGGGGTCCTTGAAAAGGATGCCCCGATCCAACCAAGCGCGACCAGCAGGCCGCCCGCTGTGGCCGTGATACGCGGCCCGTATTTCCGCTCGCATATGCCTCCTATGGACATGAAAGCGGAAAACACCAGCAGCAAAATAGAGACCGCCAGCGATATCTGCGCCCTGCCCCATCCGAGGTCCTGCTCCAGGGGCATAAGGAAGACGCCCCACGAATAGGCGACCCCGAGGCACAGCATTATCAAAACTCCCGCAAAGATCACCATGTACCTGCTTTTATCCAAAGCGCACCTCCTTTTTTTACAGTCTCATGGGTATTATCGCGCCGTAATCATCCACGGTACCGTTACTCAGGAAACAATCGATTATCCTGGAACCGACCGGGTCAAGCTCCGGGATACGGTATTTCTCGAGCTGCCGGGAAAAGAACTCCCTCAGTATCTCGGCTCCCCCGTCGTAAGCCTGCTCCCCTACCTCGTACTGATCCTGCACATTGAAAAAATAGTCGGGTATCTGTATGCCTTCCACCACGAGTCGCGCCGGCGAATATCCCAGCAGAGGGCATCGTGACGGCTTGAGCTGTTCTTTCCGGAATCTGGCCGTGCCTCTTCGGGCGAAATATTCCCGGCAAACCCATTGCGGCATGAAACCCACCTCCCAGGCTCCGACATGCTGGTTCGGAAAAAGCAGATACCGAGTTTCGGGGGTGGACATTATCTGTTCCAGCAGAAGGTTGGCGTGGTTGATGAATTTCCCGGTAGCGAAAGGCCAGTAAGACCCCACGCCTTCGCTGGTCATCCCCTCGGTCTGGGTTATGCTCGGATTATTATGACCGCGCGGCGCCACGAGCCTCCACAGCCAGGCCAGTGCCGGCGGCAGTATATGGCACAGCCCGATTATCCCGTAGGTGACATCGTCCTTATGGCACGCCGGGGTCCTTATCCCGAAACTCCTGAAATCTACCTCCACTTCGGAGCCGACGGAGAACGGAACCGCGTCCCTGGGCAATATCACCCGCGGATTAGGACACGCCTTCCCGGGCTCGTCTTCCACATGTTCCCACAAAAGCGCGGTCGAACCCGGAGAAGCCTCTATATTGAGGAACAGTAAAGGCTTTGATGGGTGTATGCATATGTTCTCCAGGTGTGGATCCGTTCCGTACCTTTTCAGGTGGTTCACCCTCAGGAACCACGCGTTCTCCGCGTCACCTACCACCAGCTTACCGCTTTTCCCGCTTTTCCCGGCGTCAACCAGAGCCATGTCGTCCGTGACCGGATGAAGCTCACAGAACTGATTGATGCTCAGCACGAACTTTTTCCCGGAGACGATGTTCGATCCCAGAAGAAGGTCGCCCTTTTCTTCCCTGTGCGGGTATTCCAGCATTTCGCTCTTTCCCCCTCCGGAAGCGCCTTCGTGCAGAAAGGTCGTGATATTCTCGTAAGGGGTCACCGCCTGCACCGTGGAAGCGTGCAAAGTCAGCCAGTCTTCCATCTCGCCTTTCTGCAGCAGCACCCCGTAAACGCCTTTCTTGGCGCTGGGCCCCGGATAAAGGTTGTAAGAGAAGATCTCGTGTTTTTGCTCGCACCTGCGGTGCACTACTATCTGCCTGCCTTTGAAATAAGTATGGCGGAAAGCGGGCGCGAGGTAAATCATACTGTACGGCGAAAATCCCTCTTCCCCGCTCAGGTCCACCACGCCCTGCAGGTCGCAGATGCCTCCGACGAAAAACCCGGCGTTATCCGGAGCTATAACAAGCCCTTTAAGACCCGTACGCTCCCCGCCCATGTTGATGCCGGCAACGAGCAAAGGCTGCTCTTTCAGCCAGTCAAAGGTCCGCTGCCTGAGCGACGAGAAATCCTCGCCGTAAGCGTCATTGAACCTGGCCTTATCGGTTTCCTGCGAATCGCCTATAAGAAGGCACTCGGGGTCCCTGCGCCTCATCTCTTTCTCGTAGTAATTTATCGCGAGCCCGTTCCTGCATTTCACCACACTGGCTTCTTTGGCCGTCTTGCCGTTCTCGAGCCTGTACTCGACATCGAATTCTTCTTTTCCTCCAACGGCAATATCGAAAAGCTCTTCCCTGCTTTCGGGGATGGTCACCTTCGGGGAAGCGTCCAGTACTTCTTTCACATCATCTTCTATGCGCCATTTTGACCATATATGTTCTTTCATCCTTTCCTCCTAATGTTATAAAAAAAGCCGACATTCGCTGCTCCTCGCCCCGTTTCGGGCTGATCGCAGTTAATGTCGGCTTATTGTCCGGCAACTCCGCTTACCGGAGTTCCCGTTTAATCTACCGTATGTTTTTTCAGGACACTCAAGATATCAAAAATTCCCGCTCTTGTCAACTGTTTTCCGGGTTCGGGGTAAGGGGACCGTCACTTCAGCGTGAAAACGATAACCCTTTCCCCGGTCTTCGTGCTTATATCTGTATGCAGGCTTTTGATCTTGTCGCCTGTTATGTGATCAATGATGTTCTCCAGCAGGACCCGCGCGCTCTCAAGAAGCTGCACCCTGGTCCTTTTTATCAGGTCCGCCCCGTCGGGGCTTTTAGAAAGCTGTTCTTCCGCCGGGGTAAGGACGCCCTTCAGCCTCACGAAGATCATGTCGTCTATAAGATATGTCTTGGTCTCTTTGGGGCCCCTCCCCATATATTCTTTTTCGAATTTTATTATGGCCTCGCTTATCTCGGCCTCTATCTGGCCTTTTGTTTTTTTCTGCATGGTCTTTCCTTTTTTTATGAACGGCGTGAAGTTCCGTTCCGCGCCCTTTACGGGACTACCGGATAATTTTAACCAATAGGCATGATTATTGCAAGGAGATTGAGCGCGGCGTAAGCTTTGAGGGGGTTGCCAGGCGGACGAGATCGTTCCACCGCTGTCCTGTTCCTTTCGCCTCTCTCCTGCCGAAGCCGGCGATCCGTAGCCTGAAGCTCAGATCTAGATCCAGACTGAGATTCAGCAAGCCCTCGGCTTGTAAAGACCGTTCTCGATCTCAATCTCGATCCATTCCCATTTTAGCTCTGACATCTGAAAGCTGAATTGCCTCTAACCCCGCTCCACAGATGCTGACCAACCCTCCGCATTACCACTATCGTTCTCACAAACTTCCGCCTTCGTTAACGGGTCCGCGGAACAACGAATTTAGGGGGTTTGGGGGACATAACTCCCCCGGGTTGTTTTTTTATTAAGGCGAAAGGCCTCTTACGAGTCCGTTAAAGGTG
>WJMG01000032.1 GCA_014728075.1 Candidatus Omnitrophota bacterium
ATAAAAAACAACCCGGGGGAGTTATGTCCCCCAAGCCCCCCTAAATTTGTTGTTCCGCCGACCCGTTAATGAAGGCGGAAGTTTATGAGAACGATAGTGGTAATGCGGAGAGTTGGTCGGCATCCGGGGAGCGGGGCTAGAAGCAATTTAGCTTTCAGGTGTCAGAGCTAAAATGGGAATGGATTGAGAACGGTCTTTACAAGCCGAAGGCTTGCTAAATCTCAGTCTGGATCTAGATCTGCGCTTCAGGCTACGAAGCGCCGCCTTCGGCGGGATTTAGCAGGTTAAACGGTTAAAGGGTGAAACCGTGTTATGCTTCTGGCTAAGCTTACAGGTTCCGCGGTTGACTCTTGCCTTATATCGGCCAAGCCGCGAAAAGGTTAAAGGGGTAAAAGGCCAAAGGTTAATGGCTAAAGGTGTATTAGCTCGTAGGTCTTAGGGCATAGGTGACGCTTTAATGCCTAGTCTTTAGGTCCAGGTCCGGGTTTAGGTCTAGGCACCCCTGGTCAATGGCCTCTAGCCTCTGGTCCCGCGCCCCTGACCCCTGGCCTTGGAATAAGCGGTACCCGGTACGAAATGTCTGAAAAAAGGAGCGCTATGAAAAGATCATTCTCTTTACGCGGGATCACGGCAGTTACTTTCCTCTTGCCGGCGGTCATTGCCGGAACAGTACACGCGGAAGACCGGCCGCAGACGAACGAATGGGTCCAGTACAAAAAAGTCGAAGGCAGGGATTTTGATGCCAGTGTCGGCATCAGGTATAAAAGAGCGCCGGATGGCGGTATTATAGTCGAGACCGCTTCCGTTGCCACCGGCAGGGGTTCCGGGTTCAGGGACTGGGAAGTTACCGACACGAAGTTACTGGCCGGGTCGAGCCGGGTCCGTCCGGTTTCTTACGACAAGATATATGTTTCAAGCGAATCCGTTTTCGCGAAACCCGCTACGGCGGTCTTTACCGCGATAGGGGCCGCTTACGGTGTTTACGCCGACGAGTGTTCCGACGGCGGGACCTGTCCCGTTACAGGTGCGCCCTCCGGAGAGAAGCGCCAAAGGAGCGGCCTGGCTAAAGGCATCGATACCGCCGGCATGGCAGCCGGACTCGGCCTTCTTACCTCTCGGGCAAAAGGGGAGATCACCGGACAGAAGGCCGTCTTCAACCTGACCTCCGATGAGGCCGAAAGCCTTTCGAAAGTGAATCTTACCGCGGAACAAGAAGGCAGCGGCAGAAAAAAAAGGATAAAAATAGATATAGGTGATCTGCCCGAAGCGCTTTTTGCCGACTACATTAAGAAACATCCGGGTGTTCAGCATTCAGGGGGCGTTAAAAAGGGAGGGACCTTCGTTACGGTAGGCGGGGAAGCGGCTCCGGAGCTTCCCGCGGAAGACCCCGAGCAGGAAGAAGGCGCGGGTACGGAAGGAAAAGAGAAAAAGGTCAAAGATAAGGTGGACGCGGAGGATCTTAAACTGCCCTATACAAAAGGGAGCGAAGCGCCCCCTGTCAGGTATGTAGAGCCGGGAGGGACCGGGAAGAAGGCCACGCCTGAAAAGAGACCGCGGCAGACACTTTCGGGAAAGGAGCTTAACGAAACACGCCAATACCTGGAAGGCCCGTCAAGAGGGCCCGCGAGGACAATAGAAGGTTCGGGTATCCTGCATGGGATGGAAGTCAGGGAGGATGAGACGGAAGAGCGTATTCCGGAAAAAGGTGAGGGTGTGACCACGGAGTAGAGAGCTGAGAGATCTAGTGACAGTACGGTTGCCTAACTACGGGACACTTTATGTAATGGCCTGGGGGTAAAGGGTTTTGGAAAAATATTTAATTCCCTTCTGATCGCCGCCTTCGCAGGGAGAATAAATTTTATGACCATTTTTCCGTCCCAGGTTTTATTAAGTATGGTTTTTTCGTATTTCACCGGTGCCGCGGAATACCCTCACTGTAAGGCCGTGGTTTTTCGGTATGAGGTTTCTGGATATGGTACGGCTATATAGTCTGTCTCCGCCGCGGGTAGAGATCAGCGGGGAAGATATGGAATAGACCAAGGATTTGCAATAAAGGAGAACAAGTGAAAATACTTCTTACCCTGGCTGCGATCATAGCGCTGGGGATATTTTTCCTGGGCATGGTGAGATATCTTGAGAAGGTCAGTATATATTTTCCGATGAAAGAAATTGCCGCTACCCCGGAGGCGGTGGGATTATCCTACGAAGACATCTATTTCAGAGCATCCGACGGCAATCTCCTGAACGGATGGTTTATCGCCGGAGATACAAACAAAGTAACGATAATTCTGTGTCATGGTAATGCGGGCAACATCAGTCACCGTCTGGAAAAATTGTCAATGTTCCATGAGATGGGGTTTAGTGTTTTAGTCTTCGATTATCGGGGTTATGGGAAAAGTGAAGGTGTGCCGTCCGAAGAAGGGTTATATACGGATGCCATGGCGGCGTATACTTATCTGAGGGGA
Source organism: Candidatus Omnitrophota bacterium (assembly GCA_014728075.1). Taxonomy (GTDB): domain Bacteria; phylum Omnitrophota; class Gorgyraeia; order Tantalellales; family Tantalellaceae; genus WJMG01. The sequence goes on from WJMG01000032.1 coordinate 2,466, forward strand.
ACCCGCGAAGTTCCTGAAGAGGAGATCGTTCTTTACGGAGAATCTATCGGAGGGGCCGTTGTGATAGACCTGGCGCAGAAAGCGGATGTTCGCGCGTTGATAACAGAGGGGACCTTTACTTCAGTCAGAGACATGGCGAGAACAGCGTATCCTTTTATTCCATCTTTTGTGTTTTCGGATAAATTTGATTCTGTTGACAAGATAAGCCGGATCGGATGCTCGAAATTGATGATCCATAGCGCGAATGATGAGATAGTTCCTTTTTATATGGGCAGGAAATTGTTTAACGCGGCTCAGCCGCCGAAAGAATTTCTTGAGATAAGGGGTTCTCACAATACAGCCTTCCTGGATTCCGAAAGAGAGTTTAAAGAAGGCATAAGATCGTTCGTTGACGATCTGTAACTCAAGCAGATAACTCAAGCAGACGCTTTATCTAACTAACTATAATGTAAAGGGATGGAGAATAAATACGGGTAGATAATCCTTGTTCGATAGGGGGATCACATAAAAACAAATGCGTTCGGCGCCAGCGCGGGCTGCTATGCGCTGAGGGGACAGGTACCGCTTTATTTCTGTACCCGGTACAAAACGAGTAACGCTTGACATGGGCCGTGGTCTATGGCCCCTGGACTTCCCCTTCCTCCTTCCCCGCAAACTCTTCCCTTAACCCAACGTCCGATATATAATAAAAGGATATGAGATACGGATTTATAAGATATGCGGTCGCTATATTTCTCTTTCTTCCTCTGGCCTGTCCCGCGGCCTTTCCGGAGGAGGTTTATGAGACGGGATATGTGTGCCGGCTCCCTGAAGGCCGGGAGAGATGGGAAGCTGTAACGGAAATAAGGAAGAAAGAGGGGCATACCTATGTAATGACCGAGAGAGGTGCCGGAGAGTATCATGGCTTTGAAGGCGCGGTGTCCTGGGTCTCGGAACTTGAATTTGAGATGAACGAAGCCCGGGTAAAACCCCTTAAGTTGAAAAAACAAACCCGGAACGCCGAAGGCGACATTGTCGAGATAGATACGCAGCGCTTCAACTACCGGGACAATACCGTAACCTGTACCCGGGAAGATGTTCCGGAGAAAAAAACGATCAGGAAAAAATTCAAATTTCAAAAGAACATAGTCAATAGGATGCTGCTGGGTCTTTATATAAGGAATTTTATAAAAAGCGGGGAAAGGCAAAAAGAGTTCCGGATGGTTTCATCGGAGCCGCGGGCCTATAATGTTAATATAAGGAAGGTCGAAGAAGAAGAAATAGAAGTGAACGGTCGGAAAAGGGCGGCTTACCGGATATGCCTTGACCCGGACCTGGGACTGATGAGTTTCGTCAAGGTCTTCCTCCCCAAGGCCTATGTCTGGCATTCCGCGGAACCCGACCATGAATGGCTGAGGTATAAAGGATTGGAAAGCGGCGTAAGTTCCCCGCAGGTGGTCATAACCACACTGGAGAAATAAGCATGGAGCGAAGTATTATACCGTCCCGGTTCCTGCCCGATTACCGGATAGAGCTGAGCCGTGTTTTTCGCGCCAAAATTGATCTTTACTGTTATATAGTCATGGCAGTGTTCGCCCTTGAACTGGGAGCCGGGCTTATTTTCTTCAGGCACATCCTTAACAGGCATGATCTGCCCGGGATATTGGGCGCGATCGTTTTCTCCGGGCTGCTGCTTTTAACCGCTCCCATGGCCAAGACCCTGCGGGCGCAGAAAGGAAGGGCGTTCCTTTTCAGCCTGCTCCTTATACTCATAGCCATCCTCGCGCCCGTTTCTCAGCCGGAGATAATGAGATACATGGGCATAGGGCTGGTCCTTCTGGCGCTTTTCCCGGGTATCCTGCTTCTGCCCTGGAACTGGATGGAGGCCTCGCTGATAGGGCTTTTTGCTGTTGTGAATTTTATCTGGGTATATCTCGTTACGGGGATCTATGTCAATAAAGAGGTCTTCGGCATAAACATTATCTGGCTTGTCCTGGCAACCGTTATCTCGGCCGCTATAAAAAGAAGCGAGGAGGTACTCCGTCAGAAGGATTTCATTTCACGCATGGAGATCGCCGAAAAGAACGCTATTATGGCAAAGGAACTGGACCTGGCCAAAAAGGTGCATAAAAGCCTGGTCCCCCACTCGATACAGGCGGAACCGGCGGATGTCGCGGTCACCTATAAGCCCATGTTCTATATGGGGGGAGATTACGCCAAGTTCCAGTTTATCGATAAGGAAAAACTTATCTTTGTGCTGGCGGATGTCACGGGGCACGGAGTGTCGGCGGCGCTTCTGGTGAACCGGATGCACACCGAAATAGAGAGGCTGATAAGGGAAGGACTTATGCCGGGAGAGCTGCTTAAAGAGCTGGAAGGGTTCATTAGCCGTGAGTTCGGCAAGACGGGTATGCTGCTTACCGCTTTTTGCGGATTGCTTGATTTTGCCGATGACCGGCTCGTGTATTCGAACCATGGACACCCTCCGCAGATACTGTTCCAGTCTTCCGATAAGAACATCGTCCTGATGAGATCACAGACATTTCTCATGGGTATAGGCCTGGAGGCCGCGGATATCTGGCATAACGATATTTCATTTGAAAAGGGGGACCGGATAATACTTTTTACCGACGGTATCATCGAGGCGAAAGGCCCGGGAGAGGACCTTTTCGGGCAGGAGCGGCTGGAAGCTTTCGCTAAGGATAACAGCGAGCTGGAGCCGCTTGATTTCAACAGGAAACTTGTGCGTGAACTGGAGGATTTCCGGGACGGCCCTCAGGATGATGATATCTTCCTGCTGACCATACAGACGAAGAAAAAGAACACGGCCGGATAGCGGAAGATCTTCTCCTGAACGATATCTCCCAGACGCTGTACCTAAACTATAATAAACAAAGAAGATGCCGCTAAAATACGGGTATTTTAAGTTTTAGAAGATCTCTCGCTTTTTGCACCTTGCTCGCTCCGGACTCGTTCCTTATAAACGGTACGCGTTACGCGATACACGGGTGATGCCGAACACTCTTTAGCCATGACAAAAGCTGCATTGACTTGATGGAAAAGCCTGCTATACTTGCATTATAGAAATTCTGTTGTCCTGAGTTGAAGGGGGAACCTGGACTTTAAAACAAGTAAAACCTTCATCGGCGCGCTATATGTCCGATGAGGGTTTTTTGTTTCCAGTATTAAAAATATAAAGATAAAGAATGAAGTGTGAAGGATAAGATCAGGGAACATTCTAGGACTACGGGCTTTTTATCCTTAAACCTTGTAGTTATTTAGTCCAACTTGTTACGCTCAAAGCTGTACGCTATACTCTGAACATGGCCTATATCACCAAAACATCGGATACCGAAGAAAAACTGAGGATACTCTCACGGGATTCGAGATATGACCTTGCCTGTTCGTGCGCGACGGGGAAGGACGAACACCGAAGAAGATCCTCCGATGATAAATGGATATACCCCGTGACATTCGAGAACGGGGGAAGGACATTTCTTTTTAAGACACTCCTCTCCAATAAGTGCGTTAATAACTGCAGGTACTGTCCCCTCCGGGCAGGATCCGACGCTGACCGGCGCAGCCTCGGGCCCGTGGAACTAAGCAGGACATTTCTGGCTTATTACCGGGCCCGCAAGGTCAGCGGGCTTTTTCTGACATCGGGGGTGGAGGCCGCTCCCGACGCGACCATGGAGAAGATAAACCGGACAGCCCTTATCCTGAGAAGGAGCGGGTTCAAGGGATACATACACCTCAAGGTCATTCCCGGGGCCTCGGACGAGGCCATAAGGCATAGCCTTTCGCTGGCATCCGCCGTTTCAATAAATATCGAGACGGCGGGGGAGAAGTGTTTTCGAAGCCTGAGCACTACCAAGAAATATAAGGAAGATATCCTGCGTCCCATAAAGCTCATAAGCCGGCTTACCTCGAAGGGCGCGAAGTTCAGCCGTGTTAAACAGACCACCCAGTTCGTCGTCGGGGCTTCCACCGAGACCGATGAGGAAATTGTACGGTCCACCGGTCGACTTTATGCGGGTATGGGCCTTAGCAGGGTCTATTACAGCGCCTACCAGAGAGGGTACGGCGCTTCTGACCTTCCCGGGGAAAGATCCCGTTTGAGCAACAGTGACCTTCTTACCCGGGAGCACCGCCTTTACCAGGCGGACTGGTTGATACGCAAATACGGGTTCGAGGCCGGGGAAATACCTTTCGAGAAGGACGGCAGCCTTTCCCTTGATACGGACCCGAAAGAGGCCTGGGCAAAAAGGCACCCCGACTATTTTCCGCTTAATGTTAACAGGGCCGAGAAGGAACAGCTTATAAGGGTGCCCGGCTTCGGCCCCCTTACGGTCAGCAGGATCCTGAGGCTGCGCTCAGCGGGCGTTAAGATACGCTCTCTCGCGCAGCTGGGCAGGCAGACCAAGGTGCTTAAAAAAGCCGCCGTGTATGTGGTCTTCAGGTAGCGTCAAGCGGTAAGGTATAGCGCCGGATACTGAGAAGTCGAAGCCGACAAGGGAGCTGAAGGCTGCCGAAGGCCTACCGCTGTTAATATATTAAAAAGTTGAATATTGTCCGCTTACCGGTAAACTTATAGTTGTAGTTACGATAGATCTGATAAAGGTAAACTTTCCGCGAGGAAAGGACACAAAGCCACAGGCCTCTCGAAGGCGGCTGGGTTGCCGGGTCATGAAGAAAGTATACAGAACATCCACAATAATCGTATTGATAAGTTTTATCCGTATAGCCTGCCTTGCCGACATATCAGGCGCTCAGTCCGCGATCAGTGACCAGAGGTCTTTCAGCGCGGACCAGTTCTCACTGCCCGGGTCTCCCGTAACGGGGAAGGAAGAATGGAAACAATTTGAGCGTAACGCTAAACAGGAAGCTCCCGAAAGGATCCCTTTCCTGCGGGGCGAAGAGCAGTATATTTCAAAAGTCTCTCCTTTGGCGGTGACCGTGATCGCCGCACATATCGAACGAATGCCCCCCAGGAACCTTCCAAGACAGACAAAAGAGGACTTCGATCCTGTCGATTTCGTCCATTTGAAGAATATAGGGGAGAGAACGATAAATCTCTCCGAATACTACATTTCGGATGCCGGGGGAAGAAAAGCCTGTATCAGAAGATGCGCGGGCGGAAAGGATGTATTCCTGGAACAAGGGCAGGAGATCCGGATAGCTTTTTCCGGCGATACCATGAGGACGGGATACAGGAAGTCTCTTGAAGGTAAGATAATAATCGTTTCGGAAGGGTTAAGCAAAAAGGGAGAAACGGTAACGGTCTACGATCCGTCGGGCCGGCCGATAGTTTCCGCCAGAAGCGCTTACCAGCACCAGGATGATATAACGATATTCAACGAACTGAATAGGGGAAACATTGTTTTCTCCGATATGGAAATGACAAAGGCCGATCCCGGACAGCTGGACAGGGTCTCGCATTATATCGAGGATTTCAGATAAGATCGAGATTGTACCGGGTACGAAGCCAAGGTGGTACCTGTCACCACCTTTCCAGGGAAAAATTTACGAGGCAGAGTAAACCAGCCATGGGCGTACCGCGTGCGAATGCCAGGTAGCGCTTTAGATCGCTTCGTCACTTCGCTTCTCTCAATGACGCCTATGTGCGACTTTTCCCTCCAACTTGTTCCGGCGTAGCCCCGGTGAATCATAAAGAACCGATCTTCCACGATCCCAAATAAGAAGAAAATAAGATACTCGTTAGGGTAATAGCCCACAATACCTTATAATATATAAGATGAAAACATCCACATTTATTATCAGCATGATCCTTTTCGTCGGGGCCGGGCTCGTTTCGGGATGCGGGGCCGGGGAAAGGGGGCTTATCACTTTCAGCGGGACAGTGGACAGAGTGTCTTTGGAGGGCGGCTTTTACGGTATAGTCTCTGATGAAGGCGTGAAGTACGACCCCGTTAACCTGGCGCCGGAATTTCGCCGGGACGGATTGAGGGTCCGGGCTACGGTGCGCCCCCTTCCTGACAGGGCATCCTTCCACATGTGGGGGGAGATAGTGGAGGTCGTGGAGATGAGGCGGATCGGCGCCAGGCGTTAAGCGTAAGGTGAAGGGCAGGGGGCGAAGGGGATCAGCCGCTATTTCCGCCCGGGAAACCTTATGTTGAACAACTTAAATTTTACATAGTTCCCGTACGGTATTATAATAAAGTTTATGAAAAACAAAGACGCTAACAGGCTTACCATAAGAAGTGTTGCTGTAATAGAGGTATTAATAGGGTTATATATTTCGTTGAGCTTTATTATCTCATCTCTGATAGATCCTCCAGGCAGACCTAAAACCGTATACGGGTTTGTAATAGTAACGAGCCTTATATCGATAGTGATCGGCGCGGGCCTTTTCGCGTACAAAAAATGGGCCAGAAGGGTCCTGATCTTTTTCGCGGGATATGTGATAATCACAAAATTCCTTCTGGTATCAAATCTGGTAACTTTTACGGGGAATACGATCGAATTCATCTCTATCGGCACAAAAGATATAATATCTCTTTTTTACCATATCGCTATTCTGGTGATATTCAATCTTAATAATATAAAAAAAGAACTGAAATAGCGGGCCGTATCGCCATGTTAGCAGGAAGCGATAAACTCTTATCCAGGCGCCCCCGGCAGGGTATAGCGATGCCGCCTATGTCGTATCGTCTGCAGGGGACTGTTTGCCCGTGGCGCGAAGCATATAAGATGATGGCCGAAAGAGAGTACGGCGCAGGCCGTGTTGCAGCTGAACGGTAGGCGGTTGGTAAAAGAAGGAGAGGAGAGATATGGTCAAGAGATATGTGGTCTTTGTTCTTACAGTGCTGTTTTTTACGGGCTCAACCGCCTTTGCGAAAACAGTAGAATACGAGCTGACCCTTGAGGCGAGAACCGTCAACATAACAGGCAGGGACGCCAGGGCCATGACCATTAACGGAGGGATACCCGGTCCGGTGCTGCGTTTCAGGAAAGGCGACATCGCCAGGATACTTGTGCACAATAAGATGGATGTTGACACATCTATACACTGGCACGGCCTCCTGGTGCCGCCGGATATGGACGGGGTTCCTTATGTGACTTTCCCGCCTATAAAAGCCCATTCTACTTTTACATATGAATTTCCTATAAGGCAGACGGGAACTTACTGGTACCATTCACATACACGCCTGCAGGAACAGAAAGGCGTCTACGGGGCGTTCGTAATAGAAGACGAAGATCCCCCGGGATACGACCGTGAATACACTATTGTCCTTTCTGACTGGACAAACGAAGATCCGCACGAGGTGCTGAGGACGCTTAAAAGGGGAAGCCACTGGTTCACGGTGCAAAAAGGTTCTGCCCAGAGCTTCTTCGGCGCGTTGAAGGCCGGCATGCTGAGGGATTATCTTAAGAGAGAGCTCCAGCGGATGCCGGTTATGGATATAGCGGATGTCGCTTATGACAGGTTTCTGGCTAACGGAAAGCCTGAGATCTTCCTGGATGCCGGGCCGGGTGATACCGTGAGGATCCGAATGATCGACGGCTCGGCCAGCACCTTTTTCCATATCAATTACGCCGGCGGACCGCTGGAGGTAATAAGCGCAGACGGGATCCGGGTAGAACCCGTAAAGCTTGACCGGTTTCTTATCGGTGTAGCGGAAACATATGACATTCTGGTTACCGTTCCGGCAGAAGGCATGTATGAATTGAGGGCTACGGCGCATGATGCCTCGGGATATTCATCGGTATGGATAGGCTCAGGAGAAAAACACGCGGCTCTCGCGATCCCTCCTCCCAACATGTATGAATCAATGGGTAAATTGTCGCTGAAAAAGATATTTGCTTTTACTCCGGCCGGGTCTATGGGAATGCCCGACAGAGCTGTTAAAAAGGGAATGTTTGACGAACCCGGTATGATGGGAGGAATGAACCACGGCATGTCCCACAAAAAAGCTATGGACCCAGGAGAAGAGGGCGGGCATATGTTCCCTGGAAAAGCAAAGAGCTATACAGGGTCGTCTACGCCCCCGGAAAGGAACGGCAAAAAATTCGGCCGTGATTTTATACCTATGGCCCCTGACATATCCTCCCGCGGGAACCTCGTTCCCGACGGGTCCGCAGAGCGGCCCTGGCCTCCCTATAAAAAGCTCAGGGCTGCCGAAAAGACGGCATTTGATCCGGACCTCCCGGTCAGGGAGATCCGGCTTACGCTCGACGGGGATATGGAGAGATATGTCTGGTTCATCAATAACCAGCCTCTGTCGGCCCGGGATACTATAAGAGTGAGGGGAGGGGAGGTTACCCGTTTCGTAATGATCAACCGGACCATGATGCACCATCCCATGCATCTTCACGGACAGTTCTTCCGGGTGGTGAACGGGCAGGGAGACTATGCTCCATTAAAGCATACGGTAGATGTGCCCCCGATGTCCACTACAGTTATAGAGTTCGACGGCAGTGAAACGGGCGACTGGTTCTTTCACTGCCATCTTCTTTATCACATGGAAAGCGGGATGGCGCGCGTGGTGCATTACGAAGGATTTTCTCCATCGGCCGCGGTGCAGAAGGTGAGAGATAACCTGTACAAAGAGAAATGGTACGCCTGGATGGATGTTGAGGCTTTGAGCAACATGACAGAAGGTGTTGCCGTTGTTTCGGATACGAGGAACATTTTCAAAGCGGAATGGGAAGTTGGCTGGGGTAAAGTCGAACATATTAAATGGGAAAGCGCGCTCATGTTCGAGCGGTATATAGACCGGTTTCTGACGATTTTTGCCGGAGTGGACTTTGAAGGAGAAGAAAGCGACTTCACAAGGGAAGTAGGGGTATTCGGGGCGCATTATGTACTTCCCTTTAACTTGGTTGCCGGGGCCTGGGTGGATACCAGGGGCGACTGGAGATTCATGCTTGAACGCGAAATAGCGCTTACGCCGCGGTTGGAAATGTTCGGTAAGGCCGAGTACGATACGGGAGAACTGTGGGAAGGCAAAGCAGGGCTTTCTTACAGGATAAACAAGAGGTTTTCCGTTTTAGCTCAATGGCATTCGGAGTACGGCTGGGGCGGCGGAGGAAGGATCGAGTTCTGAGGACTTGTGGCGGGCGGCGGCCCTGAGCTCGTTCCTCAAAGTCTAACAAACAAGAAAGAAAGACATGGAAGCGCTGCCCTATGTAATTTTTACGGGTTTTTCTTTTTTCGCGGCGGGTATCGCGACACTGGCCGGATTTGGAAGCTCTACTCTTCTGGTTCCGCTCGCGGTCATGTTCCTGCCGCTAAGGCAGGCTATCTTTCTTGTTGCCTGTTTTCACCTTTTTAATAATGTTTTCAAGGTCACGGCCTTTCGAAGGGAGATCGACGGCAGGCTTGCCCTGATCTTCGGTATTCCCAGTATAATTTTCTCGTTCGCGGGAGCGGTGCTCATATCGCTATTGCCCGCGGATATCATCAAGACGGCAATAGCCGTATTCCTGATGGCCTTTTCGGTATATTCCTGGGCCCGGCCGGATTTCAAAATACCGGCTAAAAACGGTAACGCCGTAATAGGAGGAGCTTCTTCGGGGTTTCTGGCGGGGCTTATAGGTATGGGTGGCGCCGTAAGAGGCATGTTCCTGATAGCTTTCCGGCTGCCCAAAAAGAGCTACATAGCCACATCCGCGGTGATCGCCCTTGTAATAGACTGTACCCGGGTGCCCGCCTATATATTCACCGGAGCTGTGGTGGACAGGGCAGGGTTCCTGCTGATCCCGTTCCTGGTCATCAGCGCTTACCTCGGGGTCAGAGCCGGCAAGAAATACCTGGAAAGCATAGATCAGGAGACTTTCAGAAAAATAGTACTGATCGCGATATTTCTGGTCGCGTTAAAGCTTTTCTTTTAGCGGAGCGCCAGGCCGAATGGCCGGTGCGGGGTCGTGCAGCGGTACGCGACGCGGGGTGCTGGCATTGAACTTTAGCCTATGGCCCGCCCGTGCCCGGCGTGCTGCGATCGATAAGAACAGGAGGTTTTATGAAATGTCCAAAACACGCGGAAACGGTACTCAGCGAAAAAATAGTTAAGCTTTTCCCGGAGATATTCAAACGGAAGCTCGAAAGCCCCGATCTGTCGGATGCCGCGCAGGACACAGAGAGTCTGAAGGAACCGGCACTTGAATACGAGGAGAATGCCGAGGCGGATCTTGTCATAAGGAACGCCCGTCTCTTCGGTGAAAACGGCACCAGGGATATAGCGGTTAGCGGTGGTATAGTGACGCGCGTGGGAAGCCGCGGGGATATAGAGCCCGTGACCGGACAGGCGACCCGTATAGTAGACGCCGAAGGAAATTCCGTTCTGCCCGGGTTCACGGATTCCCATCTTCACCTTTCGGTAGCTATGAAAAGAAGAAGAGGATTGAACGCCGGGGAGATCAGGACCCGGGAGGAGTTCCGCAAAAAACTGCGGGACTTTGCTTCCCGGAAGTCCGAAGAGAAGGTGCTTTACATCTTCAACCTTCACTATCAGGACGATCCTGTTATTCCTTCGGATAAATGCAGGAGCTTCCTCGACAGTATAGTCGAGGACAGGCCCCTGCTGGTCTTCGCGCACGACCTGCATACGGTATGGGCCAATAGCCGGGCTCTGGATATAGCGGGGCTTTTGCGGGAGATGCCCCCGTATCCTCCTCTGGCCGAGGAACTTGAGCTCGAAGAGAAGATCGTGCTGGGCGCGGACAAGAAACCCAGCGGGGAACTCAGAGAACCCGAAGTGGGATATTTCGTCACCGGGCCGGTACAGGCCCGGTTCCCGGTCTCTATAGAGGAATCCCTGGAAGACCTGGAGGCGGTATGCGCGGAGCTGGCCTCCCACGGTATAACGGGTGTGCATAACATGGCTTTAGCGCAGCCCGCGGAAGATCTGTCGTTCCTTCTTCTTTTGATCGAACTGGAACAGAAGGGAAGGTTGCCGATAAGGGTATGTACTTCTTTTTCCTCGATCGCCGACGAGCACATGCTGGAGGATGTATACCGGGCGTATCTGGTACGCAAGGCGCTCGCGAGGGCCCGGAGGGGCGAGATGACGGCGGCCGAACTGCACGAATATATACTGGATCATCTTGTGAATAACGGTAATAACAGGCACCCCTCTCTTCTGAAAGCTTCGCGGGAAGATGAAAAGGTGGCGTCGCATCCCAGGATAAAGGATATTCTTGACAGTTCAAGGCATGTTTTCCGTACCATCGAAAAGACTTATCTTGCCCCGCACGGCGAACGGGGGAACCCGCACCGGTCGGAGGAACTGCCCGAGAACATAAGTCCGCGGGTAAAGATAAGGTGTGATACCGTTAAGATATTTATGGACGGAGTAGTGGAAAAGAACACTGCCTACCGACTGGATAAAAAGCCCGAAGAAGGGATTCCAGAGTTCAGCAGAAAAGAGCTCGAGCAGCTGGTGATGTTCGCCGATAAACTGGGCATGCAGGTAGCCGCTCATTCCATCGGGGACGCTTCGGTGCGTTCGATGCTGGACGCTATTTACCGGACCAGAGAAAAGAACGCTGAGTTTGATGAGGCCAGGGGACACCGTATCCCGCACCGGATCGAACACATCGAGCTCTGCAGGAAAGAGGACATCCCGAGGTTCGGAAAAGAAAAGGTGGTCACATCGATGCAGCCTCTGCACGAAAGGCCGCCCGTAACGCTCTGGCACGAGATGGTCCCCCGGAACGAATGGGATACCGCTTTTGCCTGGAAAGATGTTCTGGAGGAAAGAGCTGTTCTGGTTTTCGGCAGCGACTGGCCGATCGTTTCCTGTGATGTGATGGAAGGTATACATCATGCCGTAACGCGGGAGCCATGGACCGACACGGGAAAACATCAGGCCCTTTCTCTGACGCAGGCTCTGGAAGCCTATACTTATTTTCCGGCCCTTACGGAATACAGCGGCGGGATAAAGGGCAGTATTTCTGCCGGAAGGATAGCGGACCTTGTCATATTGTCGGAAGATATCTCCTCTCTCGCGGAAAATAGCCCGGACGGACACTGGATAAGAACGACGATATGTGACGGCAAAATAGTTTATGACCGGAACGGTTCCGGATGAGAAGGGCGGACTTAGCGGGAACGGCGCGTAAAACTCAGGAGGGAAAAGCATGGACGAAAAAGGATCCCGGCAAAACATCGAAAAAGAGATAGAGAAGGATGTCGAGAAGAAGGTGGCATCCTGCTGTGAGAACCTGAGCAAGGAGTGTACCGGCGGAGGAATGGCGTATTTGCTGGGCTTTGTCGGGGCGGCTGTTTATTATATCCAGGAGGCGGCCGGTTTCTGGCCGGGGGTTGTCGGATTTTTGAAATCTCTCGTCTGGCCGGCGTTCCTTGTGTACGAGGCGCTCAGGTTCTTCGGGGCGTGAGACGGATAGGAGAAAGTGAAGTTAGTGTGCCGGTGGACCAGAGCGGAGGTACCGGATAGCAAGATGCATTAACAAACCGAAGAGCGATATCCGTTCCCCAGATGCTGATAAGCTGTCCGCATTACTACTATTGTTCTCACAAACTTCCGCCTTCGTTAACGGGTCCGCGGAACAACGAATTTAGGGGGGCTTGGGGGACATAACTCCCCCGGGTTGTTTTTTTATTGAGGCGAAAGGCCTCTTACGAGTCCGTTAAAGGTGGTCCGCCGCGAGTTTCCGAACGAGCCACACGCGAGTTCGGGTGTCTGAGCGCCGGAATACTTTTGACGGACGAGATCGTTTTTATTTTCACCTTTCGTCGCGAGCCTCTCTCCCGCCGAAGGCTGACACTCTGACACTTTGACTCTCTGACACTTAGGAGTCTGACAGCTGATGTCTGACATCTGACGGTCAGTATGCCTTGCGCCTTTAGCCTCCTTCAGCTATCAGCACAGCAGCATCCCTGAGACCATTCACGAGCGTATCGTTACACCCTTGCTTCCGGCTCGCCGAACGCCTTATTACTAAAGCCCCCGCAGATTTTACTTGAAACCGATACGCTTTTGATGTATAATTAGCAGAATAGAAAGTCAGTATTGTAATTATTACTATTATAACAACGGAGGGTGTTTTCAAATATCCGGCGCGCAAGCTATATACCTTTTTTTTGATATTCCTTTTGACCTTGCCGAATATCACTATGGACGGGTCTGTCCGTTCCGGTGGTCAAGTTTCGTTGAAGGACAGTCTCAGCCCCGACTCCCGCTTTGCCCCTCTTGTAGATATAAGGACCATGGACAAGATGTATCTCGAAAGCGCCCTGAGATATATTCTCGGCAGGTCCGGTATAGAGCAGCTGAAATATCCCGTTTCGCCGCCCATGCCCGTTGACATAAAGATAACTTTTGATTTTTCCCGTAAAGAGAAAAATGCCGGAGGGAGATGGATCGTTCCCTGCGCCATGGCATCGGGAGACGGTTCTTATAACAGGACATATTACGCGGTGGTCAAGGGGCGTGGAAAGCGCCTGTCGAGATTGTTCGATCTGAAAAAAGACGCGGAAATTGCCGTGGAGGAGCTTATCGATAAAGATCCTTTCGGCGCTGTACCGGCGGGATCCCCGGTTGAAAAGCCGCTGGATAAGATAGATCCCCGGGAAATAAAGCAGATACTTATAATGGAGAACCGCAAGGCGATAATGGAGGCCAAACTCGGAGAGACCGTTATAGATGTCTGGCCCCTGGTTTCGGGTCTCAGGAAAAAGTATCCAGAAGCGGTCATTCACATAGTGAGCGATTTTCCCGGCGCTTTCGAGGGAAAGATATTCAAGGGAAAGATCAGACCCCTGACGAAGGATAAGGCGGAAGAGATATATTCCTCAAGAGAGAAGAGGATCGGATATCTTGAGGAAAACGATATCGATATGGTCTTTGAAATAGGCAGGCCCGCGATGAATTTCTACGATACAGGGCCGGTAGATTTCGGTGATCTCGAGATGCCTTATATCTTCGAGGTTAACAGCCCCATGGGATGGACCTCGGCCATTTCGCCGTCGATCAGTATTATCGGGGGGAAGCAGTCCTTCAGGGACAGGCAGGGACGGAGGTATTACATTCCTTTTGACAAGCAGGATTTTCTCGAGGGCATAGCGGCGCCTTCTTACGATCCATCAATCTCAGGGGCGACATGGAAGCTGGACAAGGCCGGCATATGGGCCCTGGCGATGAGGAATTCCTGCCTTTTCGGGCTTGATGTCAACGCGGATAACCTTCTTTCCATAGGGCCTACTCCTGACGAGACCGTAGGCGCGCTCAGGTGGCTTGAAGAAGAGCATAAAAGATCCTCGGGCGGAGAGACTTTTGACCCCACGCGAAAGATAATAGTCGTTAATGTTTACGCCGTTACGCAGCAGAACCTTGTCCCTGAAGATGTCTGGGTGGATCTCATAACAAATCTCATAGAGAATGTCAAAGGCGCTTATCTGGTTTTCCCGCACGGCGGTGAGATGGATAAGGATGTATGGTATGTGGACAGGATAGTGCGCAAAGTAAGGCAGAAATTCAAGGCACGGGGTGTGGCGGCCGAAACTCTGATGAACGGGAACGAAATGATACTCCCCCGCCAGGATATCTATCCCCACATGCAGTCGCTTCTCGGAATAACCGATGCCGTTATCACTCTCGATACCGGATTGAGCCATCTGGCGAACGGTGTTTACGATATTCCTACAGTAGTTATTACTTCCGGTGATATCCTTCAGTGGATGGTGCCGCGCGATAACGCTACCGCGGTGATCGGGAAGCCCGGGATGATGCACTTTATCGGGATGGCCGGCATGAAAGTACTGCAGGAGCGCCTGATCGAGGAGATAGAATCGTTCGCGAAGGAAATAAACAGAAAAGAGGAAAGGCCGCTCGCTAAGCTGGCGAAAGCGGCCGCCGTTTGGGTCAGGCGAAGGGCGGAACTGGACCGGGACCTTCTGGAGAACTACCGTATAGATTGCCCCGAGGCGGAAGAGGACCTCAGGGATTTTATTATACAGGTAATGAAGATCCTCGATGTGCCCCTGAAGATCATGCCCGAGATCGTGTTCGTGGACAGCTCTCCCCAGACCGAGATGGGAATACCCCGGTTCTCCATCAAACTGGCCACTTTTGAGAAAGGACGATCTTATCTTCTGGTCGATAAAAGCACTTTATACGATCCGCTGGAGCCCGGAAGCAGGCTGGCCGTAGAGAAGGAGGAGGCGCAAAACCGCGCACTGGTAAGGTACGAGACCAAGGTTACGGACACTCTGCACGAGATAATGGGGCATCTGCTTATACGGTCCGTTTTCGAAGAATTCAAGGAAACGCATTTCAATGCCATGAGAATAGACATGTCGGTGGAAAGATATACCGAGAGGGATACTTCCCTGCGGTATGTTTACGACTACATATTGAAAGTAAAGACGGAGGAAGAAGTTCTTGCCAGGATCATGACCATCCTGGCTGCAAAAGAGATCAGTAGCAGAAGGCCGGATATAATAAACGCTGATATACTTCGTTCTCTCGAAGACATCGGTATCGACCTGGGGGCCGGGAATATGTTCGATAACCTGGACGCGATCCTGGACTGGACGGGAAAGGGAAAAGCCCTCAGCACGCTAAGGTATAACGAAACCCTGGCGAAACACAGGGACGATATTAAAAAAGACATACTGATGAAATATAAACCGGCTATGGAAAGGATGCGTTTTTTCGGGATGCGTAAACACGCGCAGGTCAAAGAGGAAGAGAGGTCCGCTGAGGCCGCATCCGAACCCTTTTTCAGGAATATTCAAGATGCCCGCATGTTGGCCGAAGATATGGCCCGGGCGGCCATTTCCATAGATACGACCAAAAAGATGGTATTGGTCTTCGACAGGGATGTAGGGGGCGCCTACAGGCAAAAGATAGCGGAAGTAATTGAAGAGCTTGAGGAAGCTCTTAAGAATGTGTTAACAGATGAAGCGATATCGGACCTTGAGATAGTATGGGCACCGGCTTCCCGTATCCGCGAGAAGGTAGGGGAATACAGCGATATAGAGGAAGCCGAGATCTTTGTTTTCGCCAATGCGCAGAACCGGGAAAGCTTATCGGATATTGAAGGAAGAGTGCACTCGGTATATATAAACGATAAAGGGTTTGAGATCAATGCCTATTATCCTCTTCCCCAGATAGTAGCTATAACGCTGGCGCAATATCTCGATCCCTCGACCATAAGCCAGGTCAGGCCCGTGATGGATAAACTGAACATAGCTGATATCCGGCTTTCAGAAAAGGACGGGACCCTGGTCTTTACCCTGCTGCCTGACGCCGAACCCATGGACGAGCAGGAGCTTATCAGGGAACTTGCCAACCTCAAAAGGTTCCTGAAGTCGGCGTAATACGGTGCCCCGGGGCCGTGAAAAGGCGAGGGGGGTATAGACAGGTCTTAGCTCGGAGGGCGTAGGGGCAAGTGAATTTTTAATGCCTCTTCTTTAGATCGCTGCGCCACTTCGCTCCTCGCAATGGCGCCTCTGGTCTGCCGAAGGCGGCGATCCGCAGCCTGAAGCTCAAATCTAGATCTAGACTGAGATCCAGCAAGCCCTTGGGTTGTGAAGACCGTTCTCGATCTCGATCTATTCCCATTTTAGCTCTGACACCTGAAAGCCAGATTGCCTCTAGCCCCGCTCCCCGGATGCCGGCTAACCCTCCGCATTACCACTATCGTTCTCATAAACTTCCGCTTTCGTCAGCGGGTCCGAGCAACAACTGATTTAGGGGGTGGGGGACATAACTCCCCCCGGTTGTTCTTTTATTGAGGCGAAAGGCCTCTTACGAGTCCGTTAAAGGTGTTCCGGCTTGACTACGCATTTTGGCCAAGGTATGGTTTATTGCATGAAGCACGCTGTCCTCTGGCTGATAACTTTACTTGTAGCGTCGATCCTGGTTGTAATGGTGCTGAGCGCTCCTGTGGATTCGCCGGACCTGAGCCCTAAAGGTCTTAGCGGTATACGCAGCAGGTTTGAGAGATACAGGTAAGGATATTATGCTGAGGTCATTGCCTTTATCTGAGCGCGGTACCTTAATCGGATAGCCCGGTAGTCGCAGGCTTCGGCCCTCGGGATAAAAATGAAAACCCTGCGTCCGTTCTCCTCTTTAACGGTAATGCCCAGGGTAGTCGTCACCAGCTCCCTGTAATTGTCATAATTCTTATGCAGGGCCAGTGCGGCGTTCATCATTTCGACGAAATTCACAAAAACATGCTCATCGATATTATCGGCATTCCCCGGCATGTCTATAAGCCGTGAAGGGTCTATGCCTACGAGAAGGGCTTTTTCGCTGAGGGAAAGGCCCGCGATCCGGTCGAATTCGGGGGAGTCCATTGTTTTATTGCTGCCCAGCGCGATAACATTGGACAAAGAGGCGCCGGTTTTCTCAACTTCGGATTCTATTTCACTTACAAGGCTGTCCGCCCGGCTGCGTATTATGGAAACATTGTCGAGCCCCTTTTCCTCCAGAAGCCGGGGGAGTTCGTTCTCGATAAAATTGAGAAGTTCCTGTGCCGCCTGCTTGAATCGGGGGTCTTCCGTTTCCCGCAGAGAGGAGATCCAGTCGGTTTCGAAACCTATTATAAGATGCCGTTCCCGCGAAGAAGGACCGCGTTTCAGCGCGTCCAGGCGAAGTTTGAGCCTGTCTATGAACTTTCGTGCCCTGTTCCCGGATTTTTCAACTTCCGAGGCGGAGAATTCATCCTTTATATGCCCGTGGAGTATTTCCGCGGCGTTGACGAGGTGTTCAGTGTCTGTGGTTTCCATGGGGTTGTGGCTGATGCCCTCCTCGCTGGGAACGAACAAAAGGGCTATGGCGGTTTTCCAGAAATTCATGAGGTCGTGCCCGGCGCCGCTGTGGAAGACCCTGCAGGGGATGTTAAGTTTTTTCGCGGCTTCGAGGAGAGATCCTCGGAGAGAAGCGTCCGTGTCTACGGGCTTTTTCCCGGAAGTGTCTTCCCATTCAAAGGGGTCCTGTATGCCGGCGTGTTCCGCATATGAACTGACGATATCCGCGGCCCTTCTCAGAAAATCCTCAACGAGCTGTCTGCGAGAAGTGGTGTTGTACCCCCGGATGTCTATGGAGAAAGAAAGGTCGCCGTTATCGTTCAAGCCGCACTCTCCCATAGTGCCGACGGGCAGAGCGTTTTCCTTGAAGGGTGATGACGGGTCACTCGCCAGAGCGGTAATTATATTTTCAGAAATGTCACACGCCGCGGACTCCAGGGCCGCGGCGAGCTTCAGCATGGCCATGAAGGTCCTTGGGTGGTTCCTGGGGACCGGGTCCTGTCCGAAATCTTCCTCTACGAGGTCCGGGATAACTTTTTTTATACGGAAATCACCCTGCCTTTTTTCCTTGAAAGAACTTATCACGGAATCCAGAGCATTTCTTTTGCCGTGGTGCCTTACCGCGAGAACGACTTTGCCCGGAATAGTGTTTATCGAGGGATTCTGTATATATATACCGTAAACCAGATCATCCCTGCCCAGGCGCCTTTCGAGCGAAGAGGCTATTTCAGCCGCGGCGCAAAGAGCGTCTTTACGGGCCGGTGCCGCTTTATCGGTCAGCATGGGGGTGGCTCCGGAATGGTCTTTTTGCCCTGAAACCAGTAAGTAGGTCAGTTCTTCTTCCGACGGCAGCGGTTCGTCCGGTTCTTCAATGGGGTCAACCTTTACCTTGAACCGTACGGGAGCGGCGATGCCGTCGGCGATGGCTATTTTTGCCCGGGCGTCGTTAAAAAGTTTATTTCCCTGTTCGGCGTGTATTTCGTAAACCGCTTCCAGCTCCGAAACGGGCGTAATATCCTTTCTTTCCTCTAAAGAGAATCCAAGTATTGTTTCCACGGACGACTTGATTTTGTATTTTTCGGCCCGTATGGCTTCCTCGAGGGTTATGTTCCGGGAATCCTTGAGAAGAAGTAATTTACGGCGTGTTTCCTCTGAAGTGTCCGTTGCCAGAGTGCTTCCGATAAGCGCTTTGCCGAAACGGGAAGATTCCTCGCACCTGTAAGCCACGAGTTCCACGGGACGGGTAACGGGATCTTCGTGCTGGTGTATACGGCGGATAACCTCAAGGCCGGTCAGTACTCCCGCGACGCCGTCGTAGTTGCCGCCTTCCGGTACGGAATCCAGATGGCTTATCATCCGGAGCGGAGGCGCTCTTGGATCGCATTCCCCGGACTCGTACCTTCCGTAAGTGTTGCCGAACTCGTCTATCCAGACCTTCATTCCCAGTTCTTTCATCTTTTTGATAAGCTGGAAATGCGCTTCTGTCTCGCTTTTGGTGTAGCCCAGCCGTTTTATTCCCCTCGAAGGCTGACGCGGGTCTATAACCCCTATCCTTTTATACTGGTTTATGTCGGCGTCTATATTGGCGTAGGAATTATTATGGCGTATGGTTTCGGGGTCGGCCTCCGGATCATCAAGCACGACCGCCGTATCGCCTACGCGCAGAAGGACATTTTCTGGAAAATTTATCTCCTTGCCTTTTTCCGGAATAAAATATTTCAGGACCTGCGCCCGGGAAGGGTCATCCTTGCGTGTGTAGGGGATATGATAGACGCCCTCTTCCTGCCACATCCTGTCGATGTGGAAACGCCCGAAAATATCCTCCGGAGAAATGCCCGCGCAAGTGAAGTGCTCCGAAATAAGTTCCTTGAGTATTTGCGCGGAGATGTTAAGTTCCAGGCCCCTTGCGGCAAGATGCGCCACATAAAGGAATCCGATGTCATCTTTAAAGGTTTTATCCGCGTTGAGCAGTCCGGTCCGTTCCGTGTCTTTGTTCTCGACGATAACGAACCCGGAGCGCGTTTTTTTAATATCGACTATCGGGCTGAAAGAGCTGTCGGCGGAGAGAGTTTCAGCGGGAGCGGGAGAAAACGCTTTTCCTTTAAACTCGGCGGAGTTTAACGAGTTGGCCCACAGAAAGACGCAGGCGACAACAATAGAAATGTATTTATTTAAAAGTGATCTCTTTGCGCGCATGATATTCCCTTTTTATTATTTTAACTATTATAGGATACGCACCAAATTAAGTCAACAAAAATTTGAGATTAACTGCTGTTCAATAATAGTCTGTGCTGAAACTATGAAAGAACGCTTTCGGTGCCACCAGGGGCTGGACTTTTCTATAAATGTTTTATCTAAAACAACTTATAAATAAACATTTTTAGAAAAACGAAAATATGGGCAGAGCAGGGGGCAAAAGGATTTGTTAGTATTTAAAAAAGCTACCATTGCGGATTTGGAAAATTCCAAATAGTAATATAAACTTAATATAGATAAATGTGAGAGAGGAAAAGGATATTTTTTTGCCGCCTTTTTAAAGTTTTTTAGAAAGGGGCGAGGAAAAGGTGAATGCCCATGAGCGCTAAGCGAAAATATTTTTTAAAGACAGCGGCCTTATTGACGCTATTTTTCTTTTCCTGCAGCCTCTTAGTCCGCGATGCGTCAAGTACAGGCGTAGCTTTCGGTGCCGCGTCCGTAGATATCACCCGGCCTTCGGTAATAAACATTGACTCTTTCGATGTTCCCGAATACCTAGGGGAGATCAAGATCTCATCTAAGAGGTCACCGGAAAAGGTGGTAATACACCTTCAGGACGCGCATTGTAATCCTTACGCTCAAGCGAAGATCGACGAGATATTGGATCATTTAAGGTCAAAGTACGGGCTGTCTCGGATCAATCTTGAAGGCGGCAGCGGAAAATATGACCTTAACATCTTTCTTTCTATAGAGGACGACGGAGCGAGAAAGAGGACCGCTAAATATTTTCTGGAGGCCGGCCTTGTGAACGGGGCTGAATATAATGCGATAAAAGATCCCGCGGAGATCTTCCTTTGGGGTATCGAGGATAAAGATCTTTACGCCCGGAACCTTAAAGTATACAGGGACCACATAGAGCACGCCCGGGAAGTCAGTTCCCGCATCAAAGAGATCGAGTCGGCTCTTGACCTTTTCAAACAGCGTATCTTTTCACCGGGGATGAAGGAACTTGACGGGGCTTTCCATGAG
>WJMG01000033.1 GCA_014728075.1 Candidatus Omnitrophota bacterium
GCTTTCTGCTTAGCCAAGGCTCCGCAGGAACAGAACGCAGGAACAAGACGCCCTTACGCGCACGCGCTGCGGATGTGGAAGGCCTGCTGTAAATTGGACAACAGGGTAAAGGAAAAAATATGAACAGATTATGCTTATCAGAAGAGGTCCTGAGCGCTTATCTTTCCGGTAAACTTGCCGGAGAAGAAAGGCGGAGAGCCGAAAAGCACATAGCGTGCTGCGAGAACTGCAGAAGAACAATGGGCGAAGCTTACGATATAACAAAAAACAAGACTGCCGGAGAGATGTTCTTTTGCGTTCTTGAGAAGTTAAAAGAGAATAAGTGGGGCCTTATTTCCGTTTTTCTAATAGTGCTTTCTTTTCTTTTTCCGCGATATTTTCTTCAGTTCCTGTCGGCCGCCCTCCTCTCGGGCGTAAAATGGGTGGTTGAGGCGAGATCGTTAAAAATGATGATAATGGTCCGGGAAGCCCGAAAAAACAGCGCTTCAGCGTCGGATACACGCGACCGCGAACGGCACCGATGAAAAAAATCGAAAAAAGTTGAAAGAAAATCCTCAAAAAAGTTGTATCTAATAATGAGGGCAGGGTTGCCCGTCAGAGAAAGATATAACAGAAGGAGGATGAGATGCAGACAAAACAAGCCGTAAAAGTCGAAAGGATGTATACCCTTAACGGGGAAGGACCGACCAGGGCCTTTTGCGACCTTTTGCTCATGGATACTTTCGTGGTAAAGGGGCTAAGGGTAATACAGGGTAAGGACAACCTTTTTCTGGGATTTCCCCGCAACCAGGGGAAGGACGGCAAATGGTATGAAACCTTTTTTCCCGTTGCTAAAGATACCCGTAAAGGGCTTGAGGAATTCGTGCTTGACGAGTACAGAACAAGGACGGGAGCAGGCTCGTAATGAGGCCAAAAGACCTTGTGGGGCGGAGAGGCGAGGAGATCGCCCGCAAGTTCCTTTTGTCCCGCGGATACCGCGTTATCGAAAGGAATTTCAAGACACCTTTCGGCGAGATAGACTTGATAGCGGAAGAGGGGGAGTGTACCGTATTTTTTGAGGTCAAGACGCGTATCTCCGAAACTTTCGGGCCTCCCTCTGCCGCGGTAACCGAAGATAAGGCCTGTCGTGTGGTAAAGAACTGTGTTTTCTACGCGCAGAAGAAGAAACTTCTTGAAGACGCTTTAAGGATAGATGTGATCGCCGTGACCCTCGACCAGGGCCTCAGGCTCCATATATTAAAGCATGTACGGAATGCCATAATGCCGGAAAAATAAGGAGAAGATATGCTCTCGAAGATATATTCAAGTTGTGTAATAGGTATCAATGCATACGCGATCGAGGTGGAAGTGGATGTCGCCAACGGGATGCCGTGTTTTTCCGTTGTGGGTCTGCCCGACACCTCGATAAGGGAAAGCCGGGACAGGATAAGGGCCGCGATAAAAAATTCCGGATATACATTCCCCTCAAACAAGATAACGGTAAATCTCTCTCCGGCCGATGTCAAGAAAGAGGGGGCGGGCTTTGATCTCCCTATAGCAGTGGGTATACTGGCCGCGCTCGGCGTTATTCCCAAAGAGGCCCTTCATAAAACCGTAATATGCGGGGAACTGTCCCTTGACGGAAGATTGAAAGGTTTCAGAGGGGCTCTTCCCGTGGCCATCTCACTGAAGGACAGGTTCAGGGATTTTATTTTCCCCGCAAAAAGCGCGGGAGAAGCCTCGAATGTTGAAGGTGTTTCCATATACGGCGCGAAAGCACTGAAAGAAGTCGTTGAGCATCTTAAAGGCATCAATCCGCTGGGGCTTGCCGAAAAGGAATGCGCATCCAGAGAGGAGAGCCAATGTTCCTGCGAGCGCGACATGAAAGATGTGAAGGGCCAGGAACATGTCAAGAGAGGCCTTGAAGTCGCGGCTTCCGGGTCTCATAATATGCTTCTTCTGGGGCCTCCCGGGTCAGGGAAAAGTATGCTGGCCAGGAGGTTCCCCGGCATACTTCCCGATCTTGATATTGAGGAAGCGCTTGAAACCACAAAGATATACAGCATAGCCGGTGAGCTTGACGGAAGCGGCCTGCTTTTTGAAAGGCCTGTCAGGATGCCCCATCATACTATATCTTACGCGGCCATGGCCGGAGGAGGTTCTTTTCCCATGCCGGGGGAGATAAGCCTGGCTAATAACGGAGTGCTTTTTCTGGATGAACTTCCCGAGTTCAGAAGAGATGTCCTTGAAACCTTGAGACAGCCGCTCGAGTCGGGAGAGATCACGGTGACCCGGATACAGCAGTCTCTCCGTTATCCTTCCCGTTTCATTTTAATGGCGGCTATGAACCCCTGCCCCTGCGGGTATTTCACTGATCCGCATAAAAGATGTAATTGCACCCCCAACCAGATCCAAAGGTATCTTTCCAAAATATCCGGTCCTCTTCTTGACAGGATAGATATACACCTGGAGGTCCCGCGGCTTAATTATGAACAGATGTCAAAAAGAAGGTCCGGCGAAAGCTCTGAAGAGATAAAGACGAGAGTGGTGGGCGCAAGGTGTGTTCAGAAAGAGAGATTCGCGGGAAAACCCGCTTATCTGTCATATAATGCCTATATGAACTCTTCGGACCTGGAGGAGTTCTGTGTGCTTTCAGGGGAAGCCGAGGAACTTTTGAAGACCGCTATCCTCGAGCTTGGGATAAGCGCCCGCGCTTACGACAAGATACTCAAGATATCGAGGACCATAGCGGATATGGAAAGGTCAAAGATAATAGAAACGCACCATATCTCTGAAGCGATAGGCTACAGGTGCCTTGACCGCGGTCTCTGGGCATAGGGAAAAAGATCTGCCGGAGGACCGCGGTGTTACAATCTTCGGCAAAAAGGGGGAAGGCATATGCCGTATCGTCTTTTTCGCCGGGGATCATAACGGAAGTTCCAGACCGGGGGATATGCCCGGGATCAACTGCCCTGTTCTATCGATTCTATCTCGGAACGGTTAAGGGTTATTTCGCCACTTCCGCCTTCTTCGGTCTGGAACCGGAAAGTCACAGTAGCGGCTGTCCGGTCTACTATCTGTCCGGTAAGGACATTGCCATTCTTGAGCCGTATCCTGTCGGGAGCGATGTTTGCTTTAGTAAAGCGGATGTTCTGAAGCTGTTTTATGGATTCCTGTATGGGTTGTTTGAACGCAAAGGTGTAGAGGCCGGCGAGTATGCCCGCTACGAGTATTATGGTGATCATCCTTACAGCCAGTTTCCTTGCTTTAAGATAAGGAATGCTGCTTGAAAGAGTAGCCTGGTTGCGTCCGTTCTTTTTGGAAAAATACATGGCCTGGTCGGATTTTTTTATCAGATCTTCAAGTTTTTCGGCATCTTCAGGATATCCGGCGATGCCTATGCTCAAAGTTATCTTGTGAAAAGCGTTATTGAACAGGAAGGGACGGCGGTTCATGTTGTATTTAAGCCGGTAAGCTATCTGGGCGGCTTCTTTCGGGCGCTTATCCGGAAGAACTATAACGAACTCGTCACCGCCGTACCTGAAGATCGTGGAATCGGTATCGAACATTGAAAGCCTCATGGAACCGGAGACATATTTTAAGACCTCGTCACCGAACTGGTGGCCGTATTTATCATTGAAATTCTTGAACTTATCAATATCAAGGATAAGAAGTGAAAAGCTGCCTTTCTTGAGCTTTGCCTGAACTACAAGGTCCCTTAAGTAAGGCATGAAAGGTTCCCGCAGATAGAACCCTGTCAAATAATCCCTTTTAGCTTTATCCAGCATTTTTCTCCGATATGGGAGTGTTCCCCGGCGGCGGGCCGGTGATGGTCACCTTCCGGAAGAACCCCCGTTATGTCCGTTCCGTATCGCTCCGTACCCCAGAAAATCCAGGTGGTCTCATTTAAGGGATAAACAAAATTTAGTATACCACAAAGTAAGCGAAAGGAAAGAACAGCGGAATTTTTAACTTTACTGCCTGATGGATATTATATAATATAATGGGAACAGGCGGAGATATCCGGTGCCGGATCCAGGGGGATGCATACGGCCCGGCGTTATTGTCTGAGCCGGAGACAGATATGACAAATCATGAAATAGCGCGTATTTTTTCCAGAATAGCCGATGCGCTGGAGATAAAAGGTGAAAATATTTTCAGGGTAAGGGCTTACCGTACGGCTGCACAGAACATCAAAGCGCTTGCCAGGCAGCTTGAGGATGTGTACAGGGAAACGCCGGAAAAGATCGGACAGCTTCAGGGTATAGGAAAGGACCTGTCAGCCAAAATAGCAGAGCTTATAGCAACGGGCGGGCTTGAATACTACGAGGATCTCATGAAAGAATTCCCCGAAGGTTTTTTGAGTATGCTCGACCTTGCCGGCCTCGGGCCTAAGAAGCTGAAAAAACTCCACGACGAACTGGGTATAGACAATATAGCGCAACTTGAAAAAGCCTGCAGGGAGAATAAACTCGAAACCCTTGAGGGTATGGGACCAAAGACAGAAATAAAGCTCCTGGAGGCGATCTCCTATTATAGAGGGAGTGAAGGCAGGATGCTGCTTCCGGAGGCCGGGGAGTATGCCGGTCAGATCGTCGGGTACCTTCTTTCCTCGGGTCTTTTCGAAAAAGTCGAGATAGCCGGAAGCCTCAGGCGGGGAAAGGAGACGGTAGGGGATCTGGATATACTTACCGTAGCCAAGAATACCGAAAAGGCCATGGACCATTTTATTTCTTATCCGCTGGTCGGGGCCGTGATCGCCCGGGGCACTACCAAGTCCAGCATCAAGATCAAGGAAGGGCCTCAGGTAGATCTGCGGGCGGTTGAGAAAAAAGCTTTCGGAGCAGCTCTTGTATACTTTACCGGGTCTCAGCAGCATAATATAAGGATACGGCATCTGGCCCGTAAAAAAGGCTACAAGGTCAACGAGTACGGGGTCTTTTCGGTCGGTCCGCGCGGCAGGGAAAGGAGGCTTAAAGCCTCAACGGAGGAAGAGGTCTACAAAAAGATCGGTATGCAGTGGGTGCCGCCCGAGCTCAGGGAATCTTCCGGTGAGATAGAGGCCGCGCTCGATGGAAAGATCCCTTCCGATCTTGTAAAGGAAAGCGATATAAAAGGGGACCTGCACCTTCACACTTCGGAGACCGACGGCAGGGCCGGCCTGGAGGAGGTTATGTCAGCCGCGGAAGAAAGGGGCTATAAATATATCGCTATTACCGATCATTCGCAGAATGTCAGGATCGCGAACGGCATGGACAAAAAACGGCTTTTGCGGCACCTTGAGAGAATACGAAAGGCCGCCGAAAAGTTCAAGGGCCTTGAGGTCCTTGCCGGGTGCGAAGTAGATATGCTGGAGAACGGAAAACTTGATTTCGGGGACGAGGTTCTCAGAGAACTGGACATTGTGATAGCCGCGGTACACTCAAAATTCAATCTGGACAGAAAAAAACAGACAGACCGCTACCTGAGGGCAATGGATAACAGATTCGTTAATATAATAGCCCATCCCTCGGGAAGGCTCATTACCAGCCGCAAAGCCCTGGACCTGGACCTGGAAAAAGTCTTCCGAAAAGCCGCCGAGAACAGGGTGTTTCTCGAAGTGAATACTCACGGACAGAGAATAGACCTCAACGATGTTAATTGCAGGCGGGCCGTTGAGCTGGGCGCCGGCGTCGCTATAAACACCGACGCTCATGAGCCGGCGCAGATGGACCTTTTGAAATACGGTGTGATCACCGCCAGAAGGGGATGGGTCGAGAAAAAGGATGTACTTAACACATATTCTTTAAGCAAGCTGAAGAAGGCATTGAAGAAGTAGTGCATAGCGTCAAGCGAGCAGGGTACAGGGGATAGGGGATAGAGCTACGGGGATAAGTAGTCTTGGGAAGATGTTGCTTTTATCGGCTTCCCGCCCAAACCCGCCGCGGGAATGACATTTTTGTTTTTATTTTTCGGAGATGAAATGGCAGATAAGATCAAACAGCGGATAGATGAACTGCGCAGGGAGATACTTAAACATAACGAGCTTTACTATACGAAAGGGGCACCTTCCGTATCCGACAGCAGATACGATGAGCTGATGGGAGAGCTCAAAAAGCTCGAAGCCGAACATCCGGAATATGACAGTCCCGGATCTCCATCTCATACCGTGGGGGCCCCTGTGCCTGAAAAATTCCGAAAGGTGGAGCATACAGCGCCTATGCTGAGCCTCGAGAGCGTTACGGATGAAGAGGGCGCCCGCCATTTCGACGATACCTGCGCAAGAGCCGCCGGAGAAAAAACCGATTACACATGCGAGCCCAAGCTTGACGGTATAAGTATCGAGCTGGTTTACGAGAACGGTATGTTCGCAAGGGGGTCCACCCGGGGCGACGGGAGGACCGGAGAGGATGTGACCCTCAACCTGAAGACCATCGGGACCGTTCCTCAAAGGATCAACTCGAGGAATGCCCCCGCGCTTCTCGCTGTCAGGGGCGAGGTAATGATGCACATAAGCGATTTCCAGGAGCTGAACAGGAAACAGGCCGAATCAGGGAAAGATGTTTTCGCCAACCCGCGCAATGTGGTCGCCGGGTCCATGCGCCAGCTGGACTACAGGATAACCGCTGAAAGGAAGCTGCGCGTTTACTGCTACCGGATACTTGAGTTCTCGGGAGCGATGCCGCCCACGCAATGGGAAGCCCTTGAGCTTCTCAAGGAATACGGGTTCAGCGTTTCGCCCAACATCAAGAGGTGCGGAGATATTGAGGAAGCTATACGGTATCATCACGAAATGGAGAAAGGAAGGGATTCCCTGGATTACGAAATAGACGGTATAGTCATAAAGGTGAACAGTCTGAAGCACCAGGCGGCGCTGGGGACCCGGACCAACAATCCGAAGTGGTCCGTGGCATATAAGTTCAAGCCCAGGAAAGAAGTTACAAGGGTCGATAACATAGTGGTACAGGTCGGCAGGACAGGCGTGGTCACTCCACTGGCTCTCCTGAACCCGGTGGAAGTCGGCGGCGTGACCGTATCAAGAGCGACCCTGCACAATATGGACCAGGTGGAGCGTCTGGGGATAAAGATAGGCGACTATGTGAAAGTGGAAAGAGCGGGAGATGTCATACCCTATGTTTCGGAAGTCATGATCGGAAAAAGGACGGGAGGGGAAAAAACCTTCAGGATGCCTGAAAAATGCCCCAGCTGCGGAACAAAGCTGGAAAAGGAGGATGTTTTCTGGAGATGCCCGGCAGGGCTTGCCTGCCCCGCGCAGCTCAAGGAAACGATGATACATTATTCCAGTAAGGGCGCCGTGGATATCGAGGGGTTTTCGGAAAAGACCGTTAATCTTCTTTACGAAAAAGGGATGGTGAAAGGGATTTCGGATATATACCGGCTGAAAAAAGAAGATCTTCTGGCGCTCGAGGGCTGGAAGGAAAAAAAGACCGACAATTTACTCAAGGCAATAGAAGAGGCCAGAAAAGTGCCTCTTGAGAGGTTCCTGTGCGGTCTGGGTATCAGGAATGTCGGAAAACACCTTGCGCGTGTCCTGGCAGATAAATACGGTTCGCTCGATAAAGTAATGGCGGCGACCGAAGAAGATCTGCTCCGGATAAACGAGATAGGCCCGGAGATAGCCGCCAGCATAAGGCATTTTTTCTCCCGTGAAAAGAACCTCAAAGAGATCGAGAAGCTCAGGGAGAACGGGGTCGTGATACAGGACAGGAAAAGCGTCGGAGGCCGCCTCAGCGGGAAGAAGATAGTTTTTACCGGTTCCCTGGAGACTATGAGCCGTTCTGAAGCGCAGAAAATGGTGGAGGCGGAAGGCGGAGAAGCGCTTTCCAGCGTAACTTCCGAAACCGACCTTGTCGTGGCAGGCGAAAAGGCCGGTTCAAAGCTTAAAAAGGCCAGGGAAAAGGGCGTTAAAGTGATCGACGAGAAAGAATTCAGGAAGATGATGGGATGATCCTCCGCCATTTTCCTGTAGGCCGGCCACGGACGAATACGAACAAACCCCTTCCTTTGATATCTATCCTGCGGAGTAAACCCATCCGTAAACGGGAACCTCGATGGTATAACCGATTGACAGAGCCATATTTAAAAGCTATAATTATCACTTATTATTATTAAATATTATAGTGATTTCCATATAATATAGCCGGGTGAAGGTTTTGCCTATCCGTGTGTTGCGGCTCAGGAACCGGAGAACGCGCCGGCGGGATCAGTTGAACGGGGTATTTATGACAAAGGAAATTAACGCGGATCAAAGGTCCGACAGAAGCGAACAGATCGAACAGAGGTACAAGAACCTGGAAGAGCTCAGGGCTAAAGGTATAAACCCTTATGCCGAGCGATTTAAGGATATAGAGCCCATCTCAGGCGTCAAGCTGGATTATTCTGAAGCAAGGAAAAGCCGTGTAGCCGGGAGGATAATGGCGAAAAGGGAACACGGCAAGAGCATGTTCCTGGATATCAAGGATTTTTCGGGAAAGATCCAGATATATTTCAAGAAGGATATTATCGGCGAAGAGGGATTCGCCGCGGCAAAGACACTGGATATAGGGGATATCATAGGTGTGCGGGGCGAGCTTTTTAAGACCAGAACGGGCGAGGATACGGTACAGGCTTCCGGATATAAAGTGCTTTCAAAAGCGCTTATACCTCTTCCGGAAAAATGGCACGGCCTTAAGGATGTGGAGACCAGGTACAGGCAGAGGTATGTTGACCTGATAGTCAACGACGAGGCCAGGCAAAAATTCCGGCGGCGGCTCGAACTGGTGGCTTCCGTCAGAAAGCAGCTCGCCGGCAAAGGTTTCCTGGAAGTCGAAACGCCAATGATGCATCCAATACCCGGCGGAGCCGCGGGAAAACCCTTCAAGACGCATCACGAGGCATTGGACATGCCTCTGTATCTCAGGATAGCCCCCGAGATATACCTGAAAAAGCTCCTGGTCGGCGGTTTTGAGAAAGTTTTCGAGATAAACAGGTCTTTCCGCAACGAGGGTATTTCCACAAGACATAATCCGGAATTCACCATGATGGAGGTCTACGAGGCTTATTCCGACTGTGAGGGCATGATGCGGCTTACCGAAGACCTGGTGCGCACGGCGGCCAGGGATATACTGGGAACTGAAAAATTCCGCTATCAGGACAGGGAAATAGACCTTTCGGTATGGAAAAGGGTATCCTTCGCGGACCTGATGGAAGAGAATTTCGGAATAAAAGTGGATGACCCGGCCGAGGAATGGCTCCGTAAGATCAAAGCCAAAGGAGTGGAAATAGAAGGGGATAAAGTCTCCAAGACCCAGATCATAAACATAGTCGGGGAACTGGTGGAGCCGCAGGCCGAGACCCATCCCGTTTTCGTCGTGGACATGTTCAAGGAGATCAGCCCTCTGGCCAAGGAAAAGAAGGACATGCCGGGGATCGCGGACAGATTCGAGCTTTATATCGGCGGCATGGAGATCGCCAACGCTTATTCCGAACTTAACGACCCGGTCGACCAGAAACAGCGATTCGAGGAACAGGCCAAGGCGGACCCGGACGCCATGGTCGACCATGATTTTATAAGAGCCCTGGAATACGGGATGCCGCCCGCCGGAGGACTGGGGATAGGCATAGACAGGCTGGCCATGATATTCACGGATTCCGCCAGCATAAGGGAAGTTATATTGTTCCCGCACATGCGGCCGGAATAACCGTCGCTGTGCGACGGAAGGAAAAAGTAAAAAAGAAAAAGGAAAAAGAATAAGGTGCTTTTCTGGAAGTGTAGGTTTAGTTTTATGGTCTCCTTTGCCTTGTAAATTTTTCCTTGTAACTTTTAGCTATATTTGCCCGAAGGGCATACTGGATATAACTTATGTGGACAGGATTTCTGACGAGGAAATATTTTTTTTCGAAACGCAAGGAAGGCATGATATCCCTTATCGGCGGGATCTCGGTACTCGGCGTCGCTCTGGGAGTGGCCGCGCTCATAATAGTCCTTTCGGTCATGAACGGGTTCGACAGGGAGATCAAGGAAAAGATAATAGGTACTTACGCGCACATTCTGGTGCTCAGGGACGGAGGCATCGAAAAGCCGGGGGAACTGATCGAAAGGCTGGAAGAAGTGCCCGGGGTCGAAAGCGCTTCTTCCTTCATTACCGGACAGGCCATATTGCGTGTTGACGAAGCAGTAGTAGGTATACTCCTCAAGGGAGTAGATCCTGAAAAAGAGTCCGAGGTCAGCCGGGTCATAGAATATGCGGGCGGTGATATTGACGAGCTCAAAGGGGACAGCATAATCCTCGGAAGCCAGCTTATGGCCAACGAGAACATTGCCGCGGGGGAAGAGGTCGAGATCATGATACCCTATTCAGCCATGGACCTTGA
This sequence comes from Candidatus Omnitrophota bacterium, assembly GCA_014728075.1. GTDB lineage: Bacteria > Omnitrophota > Gorgyraeia > Tantalellales > Tantalellaceae > WJMG01. The sequence continues at coordinate 10,333 of WJMG01000033.1, forward strand.
AAAGACCGAACTCGAGGTCGTAGGCAGTTTTACTTCAGGGAGGTACGATTACGACGCGAACATAGCCGTAGTTGACATATCGACCGCCGAAGAGATGTTCAGGACGGACGGAAGGGTGACCGGCCTGGGGCTCAGGGTCAGTAACGAGCTTACCGCCGAAGCAGTGAAGCTGAGGATACAGGACCTGCTTAAGTACCCTTACATCGTCAAAAGCTGGATGGACCTGGATAGGAATCTCGTCGCGGCCCTTGCGATGGAAAAGCGCATGATGTTCCTCATACTGGCGCTTATAGTAATGGTGGCCTGTTTCAACATTTCGGGTTCCCTTATAATGATGGTGATGGAAAAGACGCGGGATATAGGCATACTCAAGGCCATAGGCGCTAATTCCAGGGGAGTGAGCCTGGTCTTCCTGATGGAAGGCGCGCTTATCGGCGTGATCGGTGTCCTGGCCGGTGCCCTCGCGGGAATATTCATAGCGTTGAGGGTAGACAGGGTCGCGTCGATGCTGGAGAAACTTGCGGGGGTCGAGGTCTTTCCCAGCGATGTTTATTATTTCAGCAGCATACCGGTGTCGATAGACCCGGGTGATGTGGGAATGGTGGTTTCGCTGGCGCTGGGGCTTACGCTACTCGCCGGCATCTATCCGGCCTGGAAGGCTTCAAGGCTGGACCCGGTCGAAGCTATCAGGTACGAGTGACGAAGGGGTATAGGGCGGTACCCGCAGCCGGGACCATACGGAGGTAAGTCCGGATAAATGTTCGCCGATAATGTGGTCCGGGCGGGAATGACATTTTTTAATATCAAGGATCGAGGTTTGCAAAGATATGCTGGAAGCGCAGGATGTAACTAAAACATTCAAACAGGGCAGCTCCGAAATACGCGCGGTCCGCGAAGCCGGCCTTTGCGTGGAAGAAGGGGAGAGGATATATATACACGGGCGTTCGGGTGCGGGGAAATCCACGCTGCTGCACCTTCTGGGCGGTTTGCGGAGGCCCAGCGCCGGAACGGTTTCCTTTCTGGGGAAAAATGTCTACAAATGTTCTGACAGGAAGAGGAGTATGATAAGGAACAGGCATTTCGGGTTTATTTTTCAACTGTATCATCTTCTGCCCGAACTTTCGGTGATGGAGAATGTGATGCTGCCCGCCAGGATCAAAGGAGGTTTGTCCGGCCGGAAATTGAAAAACAGGGCCATACGGCTTTTGAAGACCGTGGGGATGGAAGAAAGGCTTTCGCATAAACCTGCCGCTATATCCGGGGGGGAAGCGCAGAGGACAGCTATAGCCAGGGCGCTCATAAACGGGCCGGATATCCTTTTTTGCGATGAACCCACGGGGAACCTTGATTCCGAGATGAGCGATAGGATATATACGCTGATCAAGGAGATAAGCGAAACCCAGAAGATGAGCGTCGTGGTGGTCTCGCACCAGGAAGTCAAAAAGGATTTTTTCCACAGGGAATACATAATGGACGACGGCAGGATCTCGGCGGTGAACGCCGGACCGGCATAAGGCAAAGAAAGGGAGACCCAATGGGCAAGATGATATTTCTTAACGGCAGTTTTGTTGAAAGGGCAGACGCGAAAGTCTCTGTCTTTGACCACGGCCTTCTCTACGGAGACGGTGTTTTCGAGGGGATAAGGTCTTACAACCGTAAGATCTTCCGCCTGGACGAACATATCGAAAGACTGTACGAGAGCGCCGAGGCCATACGCCTGGAGATACCGATAGGCAAGGAGAAATTCAAGAAGGATATAATCGAGACCCTCAAGGTCAATGACCTGGATAACGCCTACATAAGGGCGGTAGTGACCCGCGGAGTGGGGGATCTCGGTCTGGATCCCCGCAAATGCTCGGATCCGACGATATTTATCATCGCCGATTCCATAAAGCTCTATCCGCAGGAATTCTACGAGAAGGGCCTGCCGATAATCATAGCGAAGACCAGGAGGAACCACCCGATAACCCTTGACCCGAGAATAAAGTCCCTTAACTACCTGAACAATATCCTGGCAAGGATAGACGCCATTGACGGAGGCACCGAAGAAGCGCTTATGCTCAGCCTTGACGGGCATGTCGTTGAATGTACGGGAGACAACATACTTATAGTTACCGGCGGTAAGATAGTCACCCCGCCCGCGCATATAGGCGCGCTTGAGGGGGTCACTCTTGACGCCGTTATAAGGCTCGCGCATAAACGCGGCATGGAGACGGAATACAAGGAGATATATCCGGAAGATATCTACGCCGCCGACGAATGTTTTCTTACCGGTACCGCCGCGGAGATCATACCGGTCATTAAGGTCGACGAAAAGGTCATAGGCGAAGGCAAGCCCGGGAAGGTGACAAAGCTTCTTCTTTCGGATTTCCGGCAGCTTACGGCTGAGGACGGGACGGCTTATTGACGGAACGGGGGAGTGAGAAAATGAAATGCGATATTTGCGGGATAAGGGAAGCGAGCGTACATCTCACGGAGGTCATTAACGGCAGGACCGCCAAGATGCATATCTGCGACCGCTGCGCGAAGGAAAAAAGCGAGGAGATGCAGTCGCATTTCGGCTTGACCGACCTTCTTTCCGGGTTGATGGACATGAGCCCTTCGGGCGCTTCCGGCAGGATGGATGCCGGAGAAAGCCGGAAATGCCCTGTTTGCGGTATGAACTATTTTGATTTCCAGAAGACGGGACGGCTCGGTTGCGGAAAATGCTACGAAGAATTCGCGGGAGAGTTGAGCGAACTTCTGAAAAAGATCCACGGCTCCGACAGGCATGTGGGAAAAGCCCCCTACGGGGCCGCGTGCCCCGAATCGGAACAGGAGGACCTTAAGAAGCTGAAAAAAGAGCTGGATAAACTGGTGCGGGAAGAGCAATACGAAAAAGCCGCGCTGCTGAGGGACAGGATAAAGGAGATAGAGGACGGGTTCAACGGGGAAGAAAAGAAATGAAGGAAATAAACGACCTTATCGGAAAAAAGAGCGAATGGCTGAAAGGACAGGGCCCGCATTCGGACATAGCGATATCCACCCGCATCAGGATAGCCAGGAACATCAAGGGGCATGTTTATTTCTACAGCGCTGACGATGAAGCCCGGAGGGCTTCCCTGGACCGGGTCACCGAAGCGATGAGGAAGAGCAGGTATTTCAATAAAGCTCTTTTTATCAGCATAAGGGATCTGGAGGAAGTGGACCGGTATTTTCTCATAGAGCGCCATCTTATGAGCAGGGAACATCTGGAGGACGCGGAACACAAAGGGCTTGTCGTGGGGAATGACGAGGCGGTAAGCGCCATGATAAACGAGGAGGACCATATCAGGCTTCAGGTGATGCGTTCCGGATCGGACCTCACGGACGCATGGAAGCTTATCGACGAAATAGATACCGAGCTGTCCAGTTTTCTTAAATACGATTATTCCACCAGGTTCGGTTATCTTACTTCCTGTCCCACAAATACGGGAACGGGGATGAGAGCGTCGGTAATGCTGCATCTGGCGGCGCTTGTAATGACGAGGCAGATAGAGAAGGTGTTTGACGCTATAAGCAAGCTGGGGCTTACTATGAGAGGGTTTTACGGGGAAGGTACCGCCGCTATCGGTGATTTTTTTCAGATATCCAATCAGCAGACGCTGGGGTACTCAGAGTCCGATATCATAGATAATCTGCAAAGGGTCATCGCGAAGATCATAAAAAAGGAGAAAGAGACGAGGGAACAGCTGATCGAAAACCAGAAGGAAGTGGTTACCGACAGGGTGCACCGGTCTTACGGCACGCTCAAAAGCGCCAGGATAATAACTTCCGCCGAAGCGGTAAAACTTCTTTCGGCCGTGCGGCTGGGAGCGGACCTGGGCCTTCTGGACGGCATAGTTCCTTTTGATATGAACGAATTGCTTCTTTCCATGCAGCCCGCTCATCTGCAGAAAATGGAAGGGAAGCTGCTGCAGTCGCAGGACAGGGATATAAGGAGAGCGGACCTGATAAGAGATAAACTGGGAGTCGATAGTGGTCGGTGAACAGTTATCGGTGAAAAGTGAATAGTCAACGGCTATTGTAAAAAGAAGGAGAAAGACATGCCAGCGTTCAATAGATTTACCGAAAGGGCCAGAAAAGTTATTCTTCTGGCGAAAGAGGAAGCAAAGAGGGTCAATCACGATTATATCGGCACCGAACACATACTTCTGGGCCTGGTCAAGGAGGGCGAAGGAGTAGCGGCGGCCGTTCTGAACAGCCTCGGGCTGGATTCCGAGACCATAAGAGAGGAAGTGGAGAGGCTCGTACAGCCGGGTCCCAGCAAGGTAAGCGACGAGGATATCCCTTTTACCCCGCGGGCAAAGAAGGTTATAGAGCTTGCCATGGACGAGGCCCGTAACCTGGGACATAACTACATCGGTACGGAGCACCTTCTCCTGGGCCTTATAAGGGAAGGAGACGGCGTGGCCAGCCAGGTCCTCATGAATGTCGGACTTGATCTTAAGGGAGTAAGGGATGAGGTGCTGAACCTTCTGGGGTCTTCCGTACCGGGTTATTCCGGAGCGGAGGCCAAAAGAAAGAAAAAGACAAAGACACCCGCTCTTGACTCTTTCGGCAGGGACCTTACGGAGATGGCCAGCCAGGAAGAGCTTGACCCGGTAATAGGCAGGAGCAACGAGATACAGAGAGTGGTCCAGATACTTTCCAGGAGGAAGAAGAACAACCCGGTCCTCATAGGGGAGGCGGGAGTAGGCAAGACCGCCATAGTCGAAGGCCTCGCGCAGAGGATAAAGTCCGGTGACATACCGGAAATACTCCGGGGCAAAAGGCTTCTTATCCTTGACCTGCCTATGATGATAGCCGGGACGAAATACCGGGGGCAGTTCGAGGAAAGGATAAAAGCGGTGATGAAGGAAATAAAAGAAAGCCCGGAAGTCATTGTCTTTATAGACGAGATACATACCCTTGTCGGGGCCGGCGGAGCGGAAGGCGCTATCGACGCCTCGAACATACTTAAGCCTTCCCTGCAGAGAGGGGATATCCAGTGCATAGGAGCTACAACGCTTGACGAGTACAGGAAGAACATAGAAAAGGACCCCGCGCTTGAAAGGCGGTTTCAACCGGTAATGGTGGACCCCCCGACCGTCGTTCAGACCATAGAGATACTAAAGGGGCTCCGTGACAAGTACGAGGCTCACCACAAGGTGAAATTCTCGGACAGGGCCCTGGAAGCCGCTGCCAAGATGTCCGATAAATATATCAGCGGGCGTTTTCTCCCCGACAAGGCCATAGATCTTATAGACGAGGCGGGCGCCAAGGCTAAGCTCAACACCATGGTGCTCCCGGAGGAACTGAAAGAAGAAGAGCAGAAAATAGAGGAATACAGGAGAGAAAAAGAGGAAGCCGTAAAGAACCAGGATTTCGAAAAGGCGGCGAGGTTCAGGGATTCCGAAAAGACAGCCAAAAAAGAACTTGAGGACAAGAAAAAGGAATGGATGAGCGGCCAGAGCACGCAGGAGATAGAGGTTTCGGAAGAGGATATAGCTTCCATAGTCTCTAACTGGACCGGGATCCCTCTGGTCAAGGTTGAGGAGAAGGAATCGGAAAAGTACCTTAAACTGGAAGAAGCCCTAAAGGGTTGTGTGGTCGGACAGGACGAGGCCATAACCGCGATAGCGCATGCCGTACGCAGGTCAAGGGCGGGCATAAAGGACCCGAACAGGCCTATCGGAAGTTTTGTTTTCCTGGGGCCGACCGGTGTGGGGAAGACGCTCCTGGGAAGAAAACTTGCTGAAGTCATGTTCGGGGACGAAGACGCTGTTATCCAGATCGATATGTCGGAGTACATGGAGAAATTCAATGTTTCCAGACTTGTAGGGGCGCCTCCGGGGTATGTCGGTTACGAAGAGGGTGGCCAGCTTTCCGAGCGTGTCAGGAGGAGGCCTTACGCCGTAGTCCTGCTTGACGAGATCGAAAAGGCCCATCCGGATGTTTTCAATATACTTCTGCAGATACTCGACGAGGGGCGTCTGACGGACTCCTACGGGAGAAAGGTCAGCTTCAAGAACACCATTCTCATAATGACCTCTAACATAGGCGCGGAACTTTTAAAGAAGAGCGGTTCCCTCGGATTTCACAAACCCGAGGAGAAAGCCGAGCACGAAGACATGAAGGACAGGCTCATGGACGCGGTGAAAAAGACCTTTAAGCCCGAGTTCATGAACAGGATCGACGATGTGATAGTCTTCAGGAGCCTGAAAAAGGAAGATCTCGTCCATATAGTCGAGATAGAGGTCAGGGAAGTCCAGGAAAGGCTGAAGGAAAAGAACATTACCATTGAACTTGACCGTAAGTCAAAGGAGTTCCTTATCGAAAAGGGGTTTGACAAAGTTTACGGGGCGAGGCCCCTTAAGCGGACCATTCAGAGATACCTGGAGAATCCGCTTGCCGAAGAGATGCTTGCCGGGGAAGTGAAGGAAGGGTCCACCGTAAAGGTGACCCACCTGAAAGACAAGACTGAACTTGAATTGGCAAAAGCGTGAACGGGTTGCCGTATCTAACCCTTATTTGAGGTTTCGGAATAGATGAGAGCTCTTTTTCTTTACGCGAATAGAAGGAAGCGGCTTCTTTTGATCGCTTTTTTCCTGGCTGCCGTTTACGCGGCATTTTCCGTCGAGCATGACTGGCTGAAAGAAGTTATCGAGGCCAAAGTGTCCCGGTTCATGGGCGGAAGACTTGAAGTCGAGATAGGCCAGGTCAGGGGAGGCATATTCGGCGACATGTCCCTTAAAGAAGTGGATATACGCCCTTCCGGGGCATCGTCGGGCGATGTTTTCCGCATAGAAAGAATGGATGTTTCCTATCGTCTATGGCGGGGCGTTCTCGAAAAACTGGGGTTTTTCGCGGAAAAGCAGCAGCTGGAGTACATATCGCTCTATTTTGACAGGGACAACCCTTTTCTGAGAGGTTATCTTAAGCTTGAAAGTTACCCGGGGAAGATATTGGCTGCGGGGCATCTGGCCCCTGTGATATTCGGTGAAACCGGGAAAAAAGCGATTAAAGGGGTATTCCTAAGGAACGAAACGGGTAAATACGATTGTGATCTTGTCTGGGACGGAAAGGCGCGTATTTCAGGCCTTCTGGATCCCTCTTCCAGGTCGCTGGAGCTGGCCTGTACCCGTGAGAACGGAAAACCGGGCACTTTCAAGGTAAAAGGACAGATATCGGATGAAAGGAAAGTGGACCTTTACTTCCGTTCGGATAAAGTGATGTTCTACGGCATTGAGATAATAGGCGACGCCTGGCTTTCCTACAGCGGGGAAGAAGGCCACCGATTTACCGCGAAAGCCGAGAACCTGCTTATAGCGAAGAACCCATTGTGGAACCTGGAGGTTGAGGGAAGGTTCCGCCCGGAAAGATCCGGTATCGTTTTTGAAAAGATCGGATGGGGGGAGAACATAGTACTGAGGGGGCAGGTAAGGACCGTAGCTCCGTACCCGGTCGATCTTGAGCTTCTGATGAAAGAAGTGGACCTTGTTAAACTTGTCGATAATTTCGGAGGCGTCAAGGAGCCCTTATCCGGAAAACTGGAAGCGGATATAAAGTTTGACGGGCCGGCCGCGTCCGCGAAGGTCAAGGGTCGGTTTTTTGTCGGGGAAGGCAAGCTGGGCGAACTGGAATTCCGTTCTGTTTCAGCCGGGCTTAAAGGACAACTGCCGTTCGTTGAACTTGAAGACGCCAGGGTGATGAAAGAGGGAGGGAATATACTGATCTCCGGCGGAATGGATTTTTCGAGAATGCTCGAAGGAAAGGTTTTTGAAAAACTGGCTTTTGCCAGCGACAATAAAGTAGCCGTATGGGACAGGTGGCAGATAATGAAAGAAGAGCAGCAGCGGGAGGTTACCGCTTCCAGGGACAATGTGACCTTTACCACCTCTTTCGATAACGACGATCTGCAGAAAGAACCTTTCTACAGGTCTTACGATCACAGGGAACTGGGAGTGAACTATGAGCTGGAAGGCGGTAACAGCATAAAAATGGGGTTTGAGGAAGACGATGATTTTCTGGGAATGGAGCATAAAATGAGGTTTTGAGCGAAATGGCAGAGTACTCATACACGAAGAAAGCGGGAAAGATAGGGCGTAAGATATTCAACCTGGCGGAGAGCAGGGTGGCGCACTTTTTCCAGTATCTCGGCGGTACGGCGGTGCTGGGAGTCCGTACCGTGTTCTGGACATTTTCCAGGCCTCTGAGAAAATGGCAGATACTTGAACAGATGAACAGGATAGGGGTAGAGAGCTTCCCTATAATACTCCTTATCAGTTTTTTCACGGGTATGGTGCTTGCCTTACAAAGCGCCTACCAGATGCAGAAGATATCGGCGGAAATGTATATAGCTTCACTGGTAGCGCTCTCTCTTACCAGGGAGCTGGGCCCGGTGCTTACCGCTCTCGTCGTGGCCGGGCGTTGCGGCGCGGCCATAACCGCCGAGATGGGGACCATGAAAGTTACAGAACAGATCGACGCGCTTGAGACCCTTTCGACCAACCCCATCAATTACCTGGTAGTTCCGAGGTTCATAGCGCTGCTCGTGATGCTGCCGCTTTTGACGATATGCGCGGATTTTTTCGGCATAATAGGCGGCTACCTGATAGGTGTGGGCAAGCTCAATATAACTCATGCCATGTATATGCGTATGACCTGGGAACCGCTGGCCGTCAAGGATGTGATGACGGGGCTGATAAAAAGCATATCGTTCGCGGTCATAATCTGCATAATCGCGTGTTTCGAAGGGTTGAACGCCAAAGGCGGGGCCGAGGGAGTGGGTAACGCGACCACCTCGAGCGTTGTCAGGAGTTTTATCCTGATAATCGTGGCCGACTGTTTTTTTACGGCACTTTTCTATTTTATAATGAGGTAATCGGGGATGATAGAGATAAAGGGGCTGCATAAATCTTTTAACGGTGTCAAGGTGCTGGAGGGGCTTGACCTGAACATAAAGACCGGCGAATCCATGGTGATAATCGGCCGTTCAGGTTGCGGGAAAAGTGTTCTTTTAAAACATATGATCGGACTTATACGCCCTGATTCCGGTTCCGTAACGGTGGACGGCAGGGATGTGACGCGCCTGAGGTCGAAAGAGCTGGATGAATTAAGGAACGATTTCGGAATGCTTTTTCAGGGGGCGGCGCTTTTTGATTCGCTCAGCATATTCGAGAATGTCGGGTTCAAGCTCATAGAGTACTCCGGTCTGGGTTTTGAGGAGATAAAGAAAAGGGTTTCGGAAAGCCTCGAAGTCGTGGGCCTCAAAGGGATAGAGGAACTTAAACCGGCCGAGCTTTCGGGAGGCATGAAAAAAAGAGTGGGTCTCGCCAGGGCTATCTGCACGAACCCAAAGATAATACTTTTTGACGAGCCTACTACGGGCCTGGACCCCATAATGGCCGATATAATAAACGATCTTATAAGGGAGCTCCACGATTCCCTCGAGGTCACTTCGGTGACGGTGACCCACGACATGAAAAGCGCGTATAAGATAGCCGACCGCATAGCGATGCTGTACGACAAGAGGATAATAGAGGTCGGGTCTCCGGAGGAGATAAAAGCATCGGATAACAGTATAGTAAGGCAGTTCATCAGCGGCGACGCTAAAGGGCCTATAACTAAGAAGTAGAGTGCAGTGTATAGCCGGTACACGGTTATCGGGACAGAGGCGATAACCGGAATTTGGTTTTTAACATAAGGAGAAGGCGATGTTCAGAGACGAAAAGCTGGAACTGAAAGTCGGTTTGTTCATAGGGGTGGGGATATTCCTGATGTTCCTTATAGTTTTCTCGATAAGCGATTTTTATTTTTTCGAGGATGGATATGATTTTTACGCCGTTTTCGATTATGTTAACGGAGTGAACGAGGACGCTCCGGTCAGGCTTGCCGGCGTCCATGTGGGAGAGGTCAAGGGTATCGAGATCTTTTATGACGACGAGGCATCCAGGACAAGGGTAAAAGTAACGGTGTGGGTGAGAGAAGGCGTCGATATCGAAAGGGACGCGGCGGTGCGCATAAATACACTCGGTCTTCTGGGGGAACAATACATAGAGATAACCCCCGGTACGGAGACCCGTTTAGTGAAAGAAGGGGAGGTGATAGAAGGCAGGACCCCGGTAAATGTAGGACAACAGATGGAAAGTATGACGGATTTCGCCCGCTCGGCCGGTTCGGTGATGAGGAAAATAGAGCAGGGACAGGGCACCCTCGGTAAGCTCATTACCGAAGATACGATATACAACGACCTTGAGGTGATCTTCGGAAGATTAAGCGAGGGAGAAGGCACGATCGGTAAACTCCTGGTCCGGGACGATGTTTACGACGACCTGGAGTCGTTCGTGAAGGATATTAAAGCGCACCCCTGGAAACTGCTGCACAAGACCTCTTCCAGGGAAAGGGACAGGGACGAGGATACGGGTTCCAGAGGTACCGAGATAAGCCCCCGCAACTGATCTCAGCGCGATCGGTAAGAGTATATTTTTTGTTCATTTTAAAACAGTGAGGTTCGGTATGACAGTCAAATTCGTAAGATCTTTTTTTATAGTTCTCAGCGTTATCTGCGGGTATTATCTGGGAGATCTTTTCCCCGGGTTCGGACAGCAGGGCCCTTTCATAGGCATGGCTCTCGGGCTTATAGGCTCAGCGCTCCTTATAATCTTCGAGATCAAATTGAAACAGGTTTCTTTAAGGAACCTTTCAGCGGCCGTATTCGGGCTATTTTTCGGCTTTTTCATGGCCTGGATACTGACTCTCATCGCCAGGATAATACCTATGGATGAGATCTA
>WJMG01000003.1 GCA_014728075.1 Candidatus Omnitrophota bacterium
CCGTAATATATATTTCCCAGGTATCCGTTTATCGTGAATAAGAACCATAGCGTCAGGTCGGCGCAAAGCGCACCACAGTCCAGTTACAAGGAAAAGTTTATAAGTTACAGGAGGCCAGGCCGTATCGAGTAACGCGATGCGTGGCGGCCATCAAACGGCAGGGGCCCGCCTTCCTGTCCGGGACCGAAGATCACCGGTTTACCTATCCGGGATAGATACCTGTCCGGGACCGGAACCTATCCGGGATAGGTATCTATCCCGGATAGGAAATTCGGTTTTCGCCTCAAGCCTGCCGAAGGCTGACACTCTGACACTTTGACCTCTAACCCTTTATCGCCATACTTCTCTGACGGGCGAAATGGCCGAAAGAAACATGGAAAGGGCCTGCCAGCAGATCTTCTCCGGAGGTAAGGCCTTCGGAAGGATGAAGCCCGCATCTTATGACCTTTATTCCGTTCTTTTCGAAATAACATATCAACTCGGCGGACCTCTCTACGGCTTCTTCCATGGACAGCGGTTCGTACTCGCCCCGGCCGTACATACGCGCAAGCTCGGTGCCTTTAACGACAACGACCGGATATATGCGCGCCTGCATCGCCCCCGCTTTCTTTATCCTTTCAGCGGTATAAAGCTCATCATCAAAAGAACTGCCCGGAAGACCGACCATCATCTGATGCCCGAGGACCATTCCTTTATCAAGAATAAGCCGGGAGGCCTTTTCCGTATCCGAAGCCGTGTGCCCTCTCCGAGCCTTTAGCAGGACCCTGTCCGACATGGATTGTACACCCAGTTCCACACATACTACCCCGTTATCGGCCAGAAAGGACACCGTCCGGGCGTCGACCAGGTCCGGCCGGGTAGAAAGCCTTATTCCTTTTATCCTGCCCGATGAGATGTATTTTTTTACCGGATCGAAAAAGCTTTTCATCTTTTCCATCGAAAGCCCGGTAAAACTTCCTCCGAAAAAACCCGCTTCTATGTGCGCTTCACGGGACATGGTCGCAAGGTATTTTTCGATCTTGACCGGGACATCCTCCGGCGAAGGCGGCTCTTCCCCGGTTATCTTCCGCTGATCACAGAATATACAGCGGTTAGGACATCCCTCGAGAGGAACAAAAAACGGGATAGTGTAGTGTTTGTCAGCCATAGCGCCCGAGTGGTAAGGAAGATTTTACAAAATATAAGCAGACCCGCCGATCCACCGGTAAAAATACCTCTACCCTATATTCCAGACCTTCCTTAAGTTTTTCCTTTTTGCTTTTCACTTTTTCCTTCCTTGATCTTGTCACTTTCTGACGAAATCAAGGATCTCATAACCTATATCCGCGAACAGGTCCCTAAGGCGCATCATAGGCAGTCCAAGAACATTAAAATACGAACCCCTTATTTCGTCGAAAAGAAAAGAACCTACTCCCTCGATGGTAAACCCCCCGGCTTTGTCATAAGGCGCCATGAGTTCAAAGAACCTGTCCCCTTCCTCCCTGTCGAGGGGCAACACCGTAACATCGCTGACGGCGGTACCGGAAGCCCTGCGCCCGTTCGAATGGTCAATTACACACAACCCCGTACAGACCTCCACCACGCTTCCGGAAAATCTTTCCAGAAGATTCCTGGCGGCCTCGGCCCCCGAGGGTTTCCCTATTATGTCGGTTCCATGGACCACCAGCGTATCAGCCCCTATGACTATGGCCTCGGGCTCCTTTTCACACACTGCCGCGGCTTTTCTGACGGCGTTACTCTCCACTATATCCTGCGCGGCCATGCCTTCGGGAGAATCTTCTTCGGCACCGCTGGGCACGACCCTGTGCCTTATACCGCACTCATCGAGTATCCTGGTCCTTCTCTCCGAAGCGGAAGCGAGAACTATTTCCTTCATATTGACTCCGTGGTTTCAATGTGTATACCGGAAAGCCGCACAGACTGCGGGACATAAGCCGGCCGAAATCCGTTCATCCGCCTATGACATAAGCGTCATATTGTTCCTTGCGCCGGAAAGCCGCCGCTCACCTCCAGACGGTTCCGCTCTCCGACCTTCACGCTCTCGACGAACCTCCTGAGCCCGTCAAGGGAATCCACCTGCCGGTAAGACCTCATAACCGGATCAAGGTTCTTATGTCCCTTGAAATACCACGCCACATGTTTATACATCCTGGGGAAAAGCCTGGAGCTTTCAAAATATTCGGAAGCAAGCTGAAAATGCTCCAGCATTATCTCTTTAATATCTTCGAACCCCGGAGGGTCTATGGGTTCCATCCCCCGGAGCATCCTGTTGGTCTGGGAGAATATCCACGGCCTGCCCAGGCACCCTCTGGCTATAAAGACCCCGTCACATCCCGTTAGGTCCAGCACATCCTTAACATCCCGCGGGCTCATAAGATTACCGCTGGCGAAAACGGGTATCCGGAGATTTCGCTTCATTTCGGCGGTTATTCTGTGATCGGCCCTGCCTTTGTACATCTGCTCTTTCGTCCTGGCATGAACACAGACAGCCGAAGCTCCGGCGTCCTGGACCGCCTCGGCCACTTCCATGTAATTTTTTTCCTCCTCGTTCCATCCGCTCCGCATCTTTACCGTGACAGGCACTCCCAGTTCCCTTACGAGCCTCCTTACGATCCTGGAGAGCACGGCCGGCGCTCTCATAAGAGAAACCCCCTTGCCCGGGGAAACCACCTTTCTCGCGGGACATCCGGCGTTAATGTCTATAACTCTGTATCCTTTTTCGACACAATAGGCGGCTACCCTTGAGAATTTATCCTCGTCCCGCCCTACGAGCTGAATACCCAGCGGGGCATCCCCGGGGAGTCGCTCCATGAGCCTGAAGGTCTTCCTGTTGTTGTATATTACGCCGTTGACATCTATCATCTCGGTAAAAGCGAATTTACATCCGAAACGGCGCATCAGCATCCGGAAAGGCACATCCGTGACCCCCGCCATCGGGGCCAGTACGGTTTTCGCCTGTATCATCTGCTGGATGGGATCGTTCATATCAATAGTAATGGTCCAGGCCGGGAAGCGCAGCCCTGATCAGAGTCCCAGATATTCCCTGTACTCACGGGTGATCTCCGCCAGCTTCCGGGACGCGATACCGTGGAATTTGCCTTTCGGCCCCGCCTTTCTTGTCTGCCTCTTCCTGCCCGCCAGTTCTTCCGCCCGTATAGGCTTCGCGCCGTAAGCCCTAGCGTTATTTCTGACATAATTATCGTTCGAAGCCAGTACCACCTTTCCTTCGGCGCAGGCCTTTTTTACCGTCTGTATTATTTTTTCGTCACCACAACCGGTTGGCGAAAAGAGCTGTTCTTTCCCACCGGAGAAAAGGCGGTTCCTGTTCCTGTACTTGTCCTGCCCGTCAAAAACGATCTTCAGGTCCGTTATATAACCGCTGGACCTGGCGTATCTGCGGCACATCTCGCTTATGGCCTTTCTCGCGGCCAAAAGACTTTTTCTCATCTCCTTTTTGGCTTCCGGAATAGCGTTTATGGCGTTATAGCCGTCTACTACCAGCGTGGTGCGCATTTTATTCCCTCTCAAAACAATAACACCCTTCTTCCGATAAGCGGATGAAGGAGTTCTCCGTCTTTTTGCCGCCCGGATGAACCCTGCCCGGAAAAAGCCGGACATAAGCGGCCCAACGGGGGGCGCCGGCTATTATATTATCACGGGAACCCTTGCCAATCAAGGGTTTCCGGGACGGTATATGGGATCAAAACAACGGGACCCGGCTATCCGGTCTTCTTTATTCTGATCCTCATCTTCTTGATGACCCGCCCGAAAACATCATCCACGATCTCCTGCCTGACATAATAATATATGTTCTTTCCCTCTTTCCTTGAAGCCACGAGATCGCAGTTCTTCAATATCTGCAGGTGATGAGATATGGTAGGCTGCGAGGTATTGAACTCCTGGCATATATCACTCACATTAAGCTCATCAGAGGACAAAAGCTCAAGAATATCCTGTCTGGTCTTATCCGCGAGCGCCTTGAATATCTTTACCAGATCATATTCGTCCATGGTCTTCCCCTTATAAAGGATCGATCCTGCGGATCCGTTAAAAAATATACCGCAAAGCCTGTATCTGTCCGGGTCCTTTTATTTTATTGTCACCGTGACGATAAGGTCCCCCTTGTGATCGCAACACGGGCATTTCTCCCCCTGGCCGCGAAGGCGTAGTTTCTGGCCCTGCTTTGTGCCTCTGGGGATGGAAAGTGTTATGTTCTTTCCTCCCGAAAGACTGAACTTGGCCTCTCCGCCTTTTTCGGCGAGCTTTTTGGGAACGGGCAGGGTAGCTCTCACATCCGTGTCAACGCGGTCCAGGTAAGGTCTCTGCCCGCCCCCGTCCGAATAATAATATGTCCTGGTCCCTCCGCCTCCACGGCCTCCCGAGAAAACATCACCGAAGATATCCCCGAAAGCGCCGCCTGAAGAGAAGCCCCTGCCTCCGCCTCCGGAGAACTGCCTGAGAAATTCGGAGAAATCAAACCCCTGAGAAGATGAAAAATCCCCGGTAAACCCGCCCATCTTGCGGAGATTATCGTATTCCCGGCGCCTCTTTTTATCTCCCAGAGTGTAATAGGCTTCCGATATCTTCTTGAAATTCTCTTCCGCCTCTTTATCGCCCGGGTTCTTGTCCGGATGGTACTTGACCGCGAGCTTCCTGTAAACCTTCTTTATCTCCTCCTGCGAAGCGTCCTCGCTGACCCCCAATATTTTATAATAATCTTTTTCCGGCATATTAGCTGCCCTTCCTCTTCTTTGCTGTATTTATCACGAATTCTCCCGAGGATGCGTCATGATCCACGATAACATCGTCTCCCTCGGACACCTTGCCTTCCAGGAGCATCAGCGCCATCCTGTCCTGTATCTCTTTCTGAAGGAGCCTTTTAAGCGGGCGGGCCCCGTAATCGGGGTCATATCCCCTTTCGGCAAGCTCTTCCTCGGCCTTCCCGGTAAGTGAAACGGCGATGCCTCTGTCCGAAAGCCGGGCCGAGACTTTACGCATTTCAAGCTCGACGATCTTCTTTATATCTTCCCGGGAAAGGCGGTTGAACACGACCTGCTCGTCTATTCTGTTGATGAACTCGGGGCGGAAGTTCCTTTTCACCTCCGCTTCAACGGAGCGCAGGATATCCTCTCTGGAGGCGGAACCGTCCGAAAAATACTGGCTCCCGAGATTAGAGGTCATAATAAGGATAGTGTTCTTGAAATTCACCACGCGCCCCTGATTATCGGTCAGCCTTCCGGAATCAAGTATCTGAAGGAGGATATTGAAAACATCGTGGTGCGCCTTTTCGATCTCGTCCAGAAGTATAACGCTGTACGGCCGCCTTCTTACCTTTTCGGTAAGCTGGCCGCCTTCCTCGTAACCCACATAACCCGGAGGCGCCCCTACAAGCCTTGACACGGAATGTTTTTCCATATATTCAGACATGTCTATCCTTATCACCGCGTCCTCGTCATTGAACAGGAACCAGGCCAGGGTCCTCGCCATGTGTGTTTTTCCCACCCCCGTGGGACCCAGAAAAAGAAAAGAACCTATAGGCCTGTCCGGGTCGCTCAAGCCGCTGCGGGACCGCCTGACGGAATTCGATACCTTGTTAACGGCTTCGTCCTGCCCGACTATCCTGCTTTTGAGCTCCTGCTCCATGTGGACGAGTTTCTGGACTTCGGATTCCATGAGCTTCGACACCGGTATTCCGGTCCATTGAGATACTATCGCCGCTATGTCTTCAGCTTCTACCTCCTCTTTCAGCATTTTTTTGTCCTTCTGGACCTGCTTAAGTTTTTCCGCTTCTTTTTCCATCTCGTTGTTCAGCTTAACTATCCTGTCGTACCTTATTTCCGAAACCTTAGCCAGGTCCCCGGATTTCTCGGCCGAGGCCTCCTCGGCCCTGGCCCTGTCTATCTCTTCCTGTATACCCGTTATCCTGGATATGCTTTCTTTCTCCTTCTGCCAGTGCGCCTTTTTAAGCTCAAGCTGCTTTCTGAGCTCGGAAAGCTCGGAATCCACGGCTTCGATGGCGTTCTTGCCGGAAGCCGTTCCTTTTTCTTTTTCCAGCGCCTGCCTCTCTATCTCCAGCTGCATTATCCTCCTCTGCACCTGGTCGATCTCGGTAGGCACACTGTCTATCTCTATCCGGAGTTTCGAAGCGGCTTCGTCTATCAGGTCTATCGCTTTGTCCGGCAGGAACCTTCCTGTTATGTACCTGTCGGACAATACCGCCGCTTCCACGATGGCCGGGTCGGATATCCTCACCCCGTGGTGCACTTCGTATTTCTCCTTTATCCCCCTTAAGATCGCTATGGTATCTTCGACGGCGGGTTCCCCTATAAAGATCTGCTGGAACCTTCGCTCCAGGGCCTTGTCCTTCTCTATATATTTTCTGTACTCATCGAGAGTGGTCGCGCCGATACAGCGAAGCTCCCCCCTGGCCAGCGCGGGTTTAAGCATATTGGACGCGTCCACGGCGCCTTCTGCGCCTCCGGCCCCTACCAGCACATGAAGCTCGTCTATAAAAAGTATTATCTCTCCTTCTTTATCGCGGATATCCTTTAGCACCGCTTTTATCCTGTCCTCGAACTCGCCCCTGAACTTGGATCCCGCGACAAGCGCGCCTATATCCAGCGCCACGACCCTTTTTTCCTTCAAGCTGTTCGGGACATCACCGGAGGATATCCTGAGAGCCAGCCCCTCTACCACGGCCGTTTTACCGGTACCGGGCTCGCCTATGAGCACAGGATTGTTCTTCGTGCGCCGTGAGAGAACATGTATAAGACGCCTTATTTCTTCATCCCTTCCTATTACCGGGTCAAGCTTGCCTTTATCGGCAAGCTCCACAAGGTCCCTGCCGTATTTTTCCAGAGCCTGGTATTTATCCTCGGGGTTCTGGTCGGTGACTCTCTGACCTCCTCTTATTTCCTGAAGCGCGTCCATCAGGCCCTTACGCGTAACGCCCGATCTTCTAAGCATATCGGAAACGGCGCATTCGGAAACGGTCATAGCCAGAAGCACATGTTCAACGCTCACGAATTCGTCTTTCATTCGGGAAGATTCTTTCTCGGCGGCCAGGAGCACACCGTTAAGTTCTCTTGACGCGTGAGGCTGCACCGCCTGCCCCGAAACCCTCGGCTTTTTATCAAGCACCGCCGATATCTCATTTCTCAGGGAATGTATATCCGCCCCTGCCTTTGAGAGGACAGTAACCGCAAGACCGGTATCCCCGGAAAGAAGAGCGTAAAGAAGGTGTTCGCTTCCCAGTTCCTGGGTACCCCGGTCTATCGCTTCCCTGATCGAATGCTGCAGCGCTTCCTGCAGTTTTAATGTCATCTTATCTCCGCTCAGCATAATCCCTCCGCGGGCGTTAAAGCCCTTGTTAAATAGATATATTTACATCTATCTATATGATACATCGTAAAAAGCGTTTTGTCAAGTGATTTCCGCGATCTTTTAGGGGGATTTTACCGATTGCGGGAGGAGTGTTAAAGCCTTTATTCAAGATCGGCGTTCCTGCCGAAACATCGTCTCATAAATACCTTTACCAGCCTCTCTTCCAAGAGAGGCAAGCTCTGCTCCTCGGACATATCTTCCCTGGTTATGGTCGCCAGGACCTCGTCCTGCCAGAGCACCTTTCCCCTTCCGACTATACGGTGGGCCTTTCTGAATATCTCTTTACGCGCTCCTCTCTCAACGGTGAAAAGCGCCTCCATACGGGCGTAATTCTCCGATGAGGAAACATCGGTCAACGCGGAACTTATTGTGTGTATTATATCCAGGGGATCGTGTTCCCCCCATTTCCTGTCAAGGACCTTGCAGTTTATCACGATATCCGCGTTCTGCCTGTCGCTTACAAGCTCGAAGTTTATTGTCATCCTGGCCGCGAGGTTATCCTCGAGTATCTTCTTCAGCGAGACCGCATATCCCGAGGTTTCACCGGAAGCGTCGAGAATGTCACCGACAAATGTCCTCACCTTTTCCTGTTCGCTGAGCACGGCGTAAAGGTTCTTTTTCTGCCTGGCGTAAGATACTCCCTGTCCCGCCGCGAGAAAGAGAAAAACACCTGCCAGAAAAAGCGGTACTATCTTACGCATAACACCTCCCGGTCGCCTCCCCTACCCCTCTATCTCTCTCTGGCGGAGAAGAACTTCTTTTGTCACACGGTCTTTTATCTTCTGGTATTCAAGCTGCCCCACAAGCAAAGGTTCATTCTCGGACCTGAGAACCGGGATGTAATCCACATTCTGGGAATTAAAAGTTTCCATTACATCCTTAAGGCTTTCTTCCGAATAAGCTACTACCTTCACTTCACGAACGATATCGTCGGCGAGTATAAGCTGGTCAAGCTGTTCCTCGTAAAAAGCCTCCCGTATATCCCCCAGGGATATTATGCCCATGAACGCCCCGTCCATTCTCACGACCGGAAAAGTATAGGAAGTGCTCTTTTTCATCATGTCTATTATATCGTGAAGGTTGTTGTTCTCCTTTATGGCGAAGAAGTCCTCGTCCATTACATCTTTAGCCCTGTACATTTCCACGACATCTTCCTCGGTAATGTCCCTGTTGATCTCGTCGGCTTTTTTTATACCGTATTTTATCATGGGCGGCGAAAGCAGCTGGAGCAGAAAAGTCGTAGCGGTAATGACATTGAGTATGACGATGCCCGCAGCCTCGACCTCACCGCCGATAATGCTGAAAGTATGAAAAGTGGCGAGCGCAAGACCCACGGCTACCCCTGCCTGGTCGAAAAGGCAGTAGCCCAGATATTTGGTTACAGTGGATTTGGCCCCTGAAAGCTTGCCCCCCAGGAAAGAACCCGCCAGCTTTCCGAAACTCCGGCTGACAATATATGTTACAGCCAGGACAAGCACGCTTCCTTTCATCAGAGTGCTCGCGTCGAGACGGGCGCCTATAAGCACGAAGAAAAGGATGAAGATAGGCGGAGAGAACCTCTTGATCAGATCGAACATTTCCTGGTTCTGGGATGTCTGAAGGTTGACCGCCACCGCCCCCAGCACCATAGAGGCCAGTATGGGATCGACCTTGAAATGGATGGAAAGTCCCACCACCAGTATTATCGTACCGAGAGCGCACGGCAGCATCCTTTCACGCGATCTCATCCGGGAAGCTATCATGTTCAGCGCGTATCCGGCCAGAGCCCCTATAAAGACCGAAACGGTTATCTGAAAGAGCGGCATGCCGAACATGCCGATAAAAGACACCCTGGCGTGCACGGCCATGGCCCGGGCGAATACGCTCGCGAACCCGTATATCAAAAGAGCCAGCGCGTCATCCAGCGCCACGATCGAAAGCGTGGTGGTGGTGACGGGCCCCCTGGCCTTGTACTCGCCGAGCACGCTGTAAGTGGCAGCCGGCGCCGTAGCCGAAGCCAGTGCCCCAAGTACTATCGCGATATAGATCTTCCCCGTGATCGCCAGGGTGGCGAAGGTGACCGCGAAGAAAGTAAGCAGGGCTTCGGCGAAAAGTATCGTGTAAATAGATCTGGAATACCTTTTAAAACGGTCCCTGTGAAGTTCCGAACCTATCATGAAACCGATTATTCCCAGGGCCAGGCTTATTAGGGGCCTCAGGGAATCCACCAGCTCGCCCTTCAGTATCCCGTGAAAGGACTCCCCGAGCAGCAGACCGATGATCATATACCCCATTACCTGCGGCAGGTTCAGCTTGTTTATTATCCTTCCGGCTATCATGCCGAGAAGCATTATTACGCCTATAACGAGCAGTATGTTCATATGGCCCTTTCTACGGTGTATTTGAACGGCCGTCCCGACGGACGCCGGTCACTTTTTCCCTTTCTTCTTCTTTTTCCCGGGGAATACTCTGGCTTCTTTTTCCGAGCCGTTCCCGTCCCCGGATATCTTCTCGTGATAATCTTTAAGCTTCTCCTCCACGAGATACCCTATGGTGCCTTTAGGGAACCTGCCGCTCTTTCCCCTCTTGCCGAATTTTTTTCCCGTAAGTATCTCTATACCCTCCTCAACCGAGCTTACCGCCCAGATGTTGAACTTGCCCTTTTTAACCGCCTGCACCACCTCTTCCTTAAGCATGAGGTGCTTGACATTCTTTTCGGGTATCATCACGCCCTGTTTACCGTCGAGGCCCTTTATCCTGCAGACATGGTAAAACCCCTCTATCTTTTCGTTCACGCCGCCGATGGGCTGGACCATACCGTGCTGGTTCATGGATCCCGTAACGGCGATACCCTGTTTTATCGGCGCTCCCGAAAGTGAGGACAGCAGGCAGTAGACCTCCGTGCTTGAAGCGCTGTCGCCGTCAACTCCGCTGTATGACTGCTCGAAGCATATGCTCGCGCTGAGGCTGAGAGGCCTTTCCTGGGCGAAGTTCTCCCCCAGATACCCGCTCAGTATCATGACCCCCTTTGAATGGATGTTCCCTCCCATCTTGACCTGTCTTTCGATATCGACCACACCGCTCTTGCCCATAAAGGTCCTGGCGGTTATCCGGGAAGGCTTGCCGAACATATATTCTCCCATGTCAAGAACGGCCAGGCCGTTGACCTGCCCTACCGCTTCGCCCTCGACATCTATCATTATTATGTCCCTTTCTATATACTCTACCATCTTCTCTTCGATAAGACTGGACCTGTAGATCTTTTCCTGAATGGCTTTATCCACATGAGGGACATCAACATATTCCGAACTGTCCTTTCCGGCCCAGTAGTCGGCTTCACGGAGAAGGTCCGCTACGGACATGAACATAGCGCTGAGTTTCTTCTGGTCCTCGGTCAGCCTGGAACCGTATTCCACCACTCTGGCCACCGCCGACCTGTCGAAGTGCCTGAGCCCCTCCTCCTCGCACCTGACTTTAATGAAAGCCGCGTACTTATTGATCTTCTCGTTGTCGCGGTCCATCGAAACATCAAAATCAGCTTTTATCTTGAACATCTTCCTGAAATCCACATCGAACCTGTACAACATCTGATAAAGCCACGGAGGCCCCACCATTATCACCTTTATATCAGCCGGGATCGGCCGGGGCTTCAGGCTCGTGGTGGTAATGAGCCTGAACTGCTCGTTTATATCCTCGACCTTCACCTCGTGGTTCTTGATGACGCGCTTGAGCGCGTCCCAGGCCATAAAACTGGTCAGCACATCCATTGCCTGGAGTATGAGATAACCGCCGTTCGCCTTGTGCATGGCCCCGGGAGCTATCATTGTGAAATCCGTGCTCATCGAACCGAAGTGGGAAACATATTCTATCCTGCCGAGAAGATTGTAATATGTGGGGTTGGCTTCCTTTATAACGGGAGCTCCCTTGGAATGCCTGTGGTCAACCAGAAGGTTCACCTCGTACTTAAGGAAAGTATTCTTATTGGAGGGCGCTTTTACCCCGAACATGACCGTCTGCGAGTTCTCGCTCTCCCCCTTGAAAGTGTCCAGGTTACCGATAATGTCTTCCTGAACATGGTTCAGATATTCTATTATGTCCTCGAATTCCCTGTACTTGAACCTCAATTCGTCGATTATGTGCTTTACGGAAAAAAGGGCCACTTCTTTTTCAAGGTCCTTGATCTTGGCCTTGGCCACTTTTTCCATAGCCCTTACATCGCTCAGGACTTTTTCTATTCTTATGTGCATCTGATGCTTCTTTTTCTCTATCTTATCCTTCCTGGACTTGCTCAACTTCTCGTATTCCTCGGAAGGCATAGCTTCGTCTCCGCTTCTCGGCACCAGGATAACTCCCGTGGCCGATTGTTTCAGGACGAACCCTTCCTCAAAAGCCTTGTTTTCCACATCCTCCAGCACGGAATCCCTTTTTTTCTTGTACTCTTTCAGGAGTTCGTGCTTCCGGGACTCGTAATCCTCACTTTCAAAAGCCTTAGGTATCTCGACCTGGAGTTCCTCCACAAGCTCTTCCATGTCCTTTTTGAAGATCACGCCTCTTCCGGCGGGCAGTCTGATAGCTATGGGCTCATCTTCCTGTATGAAATTGTAGACATATATCCAGTCGTCCGGGGTCTTCTCTTTAGAGGCTATATCGCTCACTGCCTTGTTGACCTGTGTGTTCCTTCCCGTTCCGGCAGCTCCGCAAACGAATATATTGAACCCGTCCGCCTTGACATTGAGGCCAAGTTCTATGGCACGCACTCCCCTTTCCTGATGAAGAGGCTCGTGTTCGAAAATATAATCCTCGGTAGTCTTGAAAGGGAACCTGGAAGGATCGCATGTCTTTCTCAGGTCCGCGGGTTTAAGTTTTTTCATTCCTGTCTCCTTTTACTGATACCGACACTCTTATATATAAGTAATCCATCCCCGAAAAATTTAACCTCCCCGCCGTCATATCTTCATTATGAAATCGATAAAAGGATCCTCAAAATCTCTCAAAGCTTTTTTGTACCTGTACCCCACGATCAGGAGCACTGTGCCCGTAAAGACGAGAACAGCCGCTGCGATGAGCGAGAGAAGCGGGGGATATAACGCGATAAGTATCCCGGCAACTATAAAAACAAGACCCGCCAGCATTTTCCCTCCTTCTGTCAAGACCCGCCGCGGAAAGCCGGCCCTCTCGACATATTAAAGCCTTTAGCCTTCCGGGGAGGAAAACGACAAGTTATTTTAATATAATTATAATTATTATAAAGCCCCTAGTTAATGAAAATACCTTATCAAAGGGCTCAAGTCAAATCCTTCGGCTCCTCCGCGCGCCTGTGTCAGCGCCGGCCGGCTTATCCTTTGACCACGATATTGAAAACGGCGATCCAGACGGGTATGGTAAAAATAGCCGCTAGATGGGAGTAAAAAATAACGCTGCTGAAAAACCGGTTATCGGCTCCGGTGTAACTTCCTATGACCACTAGAGATACGGCAGTAGGCATTATTGCCTGAAGGAACAGGAAGAATTTTACATCTACCGGTATATTCATAAAAACGACCAACGGGAGCACCAAAAGCGGGAAAATAGCTATTTTCACAAGTACGGCGGATATCAGGCTCTTCTTCCTGTCGGGAAGGTGGGCCTGATACCTTGAAAGATAAGCGCCCAGGGTTATCATTGCTATGGGAAAAGCGGACTGGCCGAGCTGGCGCAACGGGTCCAATATTATGTTCGGCATATTGCCCTTACCCATCAGAGCTACCCATAAAAGAGAAATAAGCGTTGCCGCTACCGGAGGATTGATGAAAACTCTGGGAGAGAACCCCTTATTAATAGCCCCTTTCAGGAAAAGAGGTACGAGCGACCACATCAGGATATTGAACCCGAGTATAAAGAGGAACAGATATATCAATAACCTGTCGGAAGCCGCCCCGGAAAAAGCGAAAAGGATAAGGTTCATGGGAAGATATCCGCAATTCTGGAAACCGCACGAAGCGGAAAATTCGGCACCGGAGGCGTCCCCTCCTATCAGTTTGAACACAGCTCCGCCCATAAGCATTCCGGCAACGGAGAATGCCATCGCGGCCAGAGGAAAAGCCCACCATAGCGGGAACATGTCGAAGCCGAAATTCGTCACCGTCTTGGATATGATAAGGGCGGGAAATATCAATCTTACGAGCAGAAGGCTCAAAGTATCCAGAAAATCGCTGCCGATCAGCTTGAAATGGTAAACGAGGTACCCTATGAGCATCAAAACAAAAAGTTTGGCGATAGCCAGCGATATGGTGGCAAATGTGTACTGTAGTTCCATTTTATCCGCTCATCTCAGGGGCGCACCGCCGGCTCCGCGGGAACGGGCCGTAAACCCCGTGTTCTTATAAGTTGAGATCATTCAGGAGACTTCATGCTTCTGAAAAGATTGTAATAACCGGATAACTTGGCCCGGAAATGGAGAGGCTTTGTCGTATCCGAGTTAGTCACTTTTACCCGGGTGAGCTCATAGACATCGCGGTTGAACCTGTCACTTCCCCTGTTAGTGGTACAGGCACCCTTGTACCCGGCTTTTTTTACCGCGTTCTTTACCTTATCGTTAAACCCGCCTATAGGATAACAAAAATACAGCGGAGGCTTACCGGTCATATCATGGATATCATCTCCGCTTCCGCGGACCTCCCTCCACAACTTCTCCGGGTCACCGCTTATCGCGGGAAGGTAAATGTCGTTACGGGTATGGGCGCCGAAGGCTATGCCGCTCTGCTGCATAAGAAGGACCTGGTCCCAGTTGAGGTATCCTTTCCTTTCTCCCATATAACCGGTTATCAGGAAGACGGTAGCCGGAAAACCGTATTTAGCGAGAACCGGAAAAGCGTTGGTAAAATTATCCTCGTGTCCGTCGTCAAAAGTTATCACCACGCTGTTGCGGTCAACGGGACGCCCCTCCCTGATACCGGACACAAGCTCGTCAAGGCTTATGACCTTATAGCCGCTCTTTTCCAGATAAGCCATCTGTCTGGAGAAATTTTCGGGAGAAACATAGAGGCTGCCCGAGCCTTTATCCGAGACGGCGTGGTACATCAGTATCGGAACGACATGGCGGGGGCGCATGTACAGCAAATAGAAGCCCGCAGCCAGCACGGCCGCTGAAACAAACAATATCAAGGCTCTTTTGATCAGCTTCATATCTCCTCCTGCCGGGGAGTTTCCGAAAGCTCGTTTACCGTACAGATCATGAAATTGTTATCGCGTCGACAGGACACTGCTCCGCGCCCTCCTTCGCCGGTTCAAGCTGGTCTTCCATAAGCTCTCCGGGAGCAGCAACAGCTACCTCCGCCTCCATGTGATAGACTTCAGGCGAGACCTGGGCGCACAACCCGCACCCTATGCATTTTTCCGGATCGACCTTGGCTTTCATGACAGACTCCTTCTTTTATGTTCTTTTGCAAAAGCTTTCCTCTTGAACAACACTCGAGGATCACGGCTCAGGCATCCCATACGGACCAGCTCCCTCCCCCTGCCATCATCAAAGAGAAACAAGCGGCAAGCAACAGGAGGTCGTATTCTATGAAACCGCTTTGGACAAAGGCCCCGTAGGCCAGGTTTATCTTCCAGACCCTTACAAGAGTTACCAGAAAAAGCGCTCCGGCGGCCCACCTGGAAAACATACCGAAAACCAGGAATATCCCGGAAAGCAACTCTATTCCCGCCCATACCCAGGCGAAAAGCAGAGGTTCCGGAAAACCGTACCCCTCGACTATCTTTACCGCGCCCTCAAGCCCGACTCCCCCGAACATACCGAAAAGCTTCTGGGCCCCGTAGACCAGGAATATACACCCCAGGACCAGCCTGAGAGTGAACATCGATAGATTGAAGCGGTTCCTGCTATCCATTGTCCTCCCCGATTATAGTGGTATTTTAACCTATAATCAAAAAAGTTGAAAGAAATTAGCTAAAAAAGTTGTATATAATTATAGAGGCGTAAGGCGCGAGGTTTCGTTGAGGTGCAGGTAGAGGTGCAGATATAGGTAGAGAAAAAGGATGAGGGATAAAATATATGTATTTGCTATCGGCCTTCGGCGTATCAGCTCATAGCTCGGATCTTAGGTTGTAGCCGCCGTTAAAGCGGCAGAGTGTCGATCTTCCAACAAGTATCAAAGAAAGTATGTTGCTAATGAAAGATTTAGATTCAGATTAAGATTGAGAAAGATCTTTACAAGCCAAGGGCTTGCTGAGTCTCAGTCTAGATCTAGATCTGAGCTTCAGGCTACGGATCGCCGCCTTCGGCGGGCGAAAGGCAAAGGGCAAAAGGCTAAAGGTATACTGGCCGTCAGATATCAGATCTCGGCTATCAGCTAAGGGATCGTTTCCGGATCGGTACTGAGCACTCATGTGTCAGAATAGCGGCGGAAGGACCTCGTCCGTGAAAGGTGGTCCGGCGCTCAGACACCTGAACTCGCGTGTGGCTCGTTCGGAAACTCGCGGCGCGCGGTCACCGGTACGCCGGTGCACTGGTGCTCTGGTACTCTGACACTGTGACACAAGCGAGGGGAAGCCGAGCGATGACACTTTGACGCTTAATAAGACCTGGAAAGGACCCCTGCGCCATGCGCATTCCCGGTACCGGGTACGCGGCACCCTATGTGCTCACTTAACGCTTGCCGCTGAAAAAGGGCTCTCCAGTGCCTTTGATGTTCCTCCTTTACGCCGCCTATATTATCTATTATAATAAGGACCATGCGATCACTCAAGAACAGGCCCATAGGCATATTCGATTCCGGTGTAGGAGGCCTGACCGTGGCCAGAAGCGTGAGGAAATACCTGCCGGGAGAGAATATCGTCTATTTCGGCGACACGGCAAGAGTGCCCTACGGCAATAAGTCCAGGGAAACAATATTGCGTTTTTCCCGCGAGATAATGGCCTTTTTAACGGAGAAAGGCGTCAAGATGGTGATCGTAGCCTGTAACACAGCTTCGAGCCTCGCATTATCCGCTATAAAAAAGGAATATACCGTTCCCGTAATAGGGGTTATAGAGCCCGGAGTAAAAGAATCCCTGAAGATCTCTACGAATAAAAGGGTGGGCGTCATAGGTACCAGGTCCACTGTGGCAAGCGGAGCTTATAAAAAGAAACTGCTCGCCGAAGAGCCTTCCTGCAGGGTCTTCTCCAGGGATTGCCCCATGTTCGTGCCGCTTGTAGAGAACAGGTTCTTCAACGATCCGGCCACCCTCCGTATCGCGGAACTGTATCTCTCCGGCATAAGAAAAAGGAAAGTGGATTCCCTTATTCTCGGGTGCACGCATTATCCGCTGCTGAAGACGGTTATAGGAAAGGTCATGAAAGGCGTCAAGCTGGTGGATTCCTCGGTCGCCGTGGCAAAATATGTGAAGAAAGCACTCGAGGCGGAGGATATGGCGTCTTCCAGGAAAAGGGGGAAGACGGCCTATTTTGTGAGCGACGACCCCGGGTCCTTTTGCCGGGTAGCCCGTATATTCCTTAAGCAGAAGGTCTCGGCGCGCAAGATCATATTATGAGCAGAAAGATCGATGTCAGCCTGATAACCGCTAAGGTCGCGGAGCTTTTTGCCCGCGCCAATACCGAACTGCGTCCGGATGTTCTCGAGGCCCTCAGGGAGCTTTACGAAAAGGAAAGCATTCCGAACGCGAAAAGCATGCTCGGTGTGCTCGTGGAGAACGCTGGCATGGCCGGAAAAGAGAAAATAGCTATCTGCCAGGATACGGGCATTTCGGTCGTATTCCTCGAGATCGGTATGGATGTACGGCTTTCCGGCGGGAGTTTGAAAGAAGCGGTGGACCGGGGGGTGGAGAAAGCGTATTCAGATAATTTTTTCAGGATGTCCGTAGTCCCGGATCCTGTCCTGCGGGAAAATACCGGTGGTAATACCCCCGCCGTCGTACATACGGATATAGTTGAGGGTGACGGGATCGCCATAACGGTAATGCCGAAAGGTTTCGGAAGTGAAAATAAGGGTAAGATAGCGATGATGAACCCGACGAGTCGGCCGGAAGACATTGTGGCGTTCTGCGTGGGAGCTGTAAGGGATGCCGGCCCTGACGCGTGTCCGCCTTACGCGCTTGGCATAGGTGTAGGGGGTACGATGGAAACCTGTGCCCTTGCGGCAAAGAAGGCGCTGCTCAGGCCGGTAAGTTCCGTGAACCCCGCTCCGCATCTGGCGCGTCTTGAGAAAGAGATAAAGCAAAAGACGAATTCCCTGGGTATAGGTGTTATGGGCCTGGGCGGAGGATCGACCGTTATGGGGGTCTGTGTCGAGGCCCTTCCGACACATATAGCGGGCTTGCCCGTGGCGGTCAATGTTTCGTGCCACGCGCTCAGGAGCGCCAGCGGGGAGATATAATCAGGTAAAGGTAGAGGTAAAGGTAAAGTGAGCAAGAAAATAACAATGCCGTTAACAGAAAAAACTATTGAAAGTTTGAAGGCGGGGGATGAGGTCTTGCTGTCAGGTGTTATTTATACCGCTCGTGACCAGGCGCATAAGAGAATGTGTGAAATGCTGGATAAGGGAGAAAGCCTTCCGGTCCCTCTGGCGGGGGAGGTCCTCTACTATTGCGGCCCCGCTCCCCGGGGAAAAAGGATTATAGGTTCATGCGGGCCTACGACATCGGGGCGTATGGACCCTTTTACGGAGCCTCTTCTTGAAAACGGACTTAAGGGTATGATAGGAAAAGGCAGAAGGTCTTCCGGAGTGGCCGGTTCTATCAGAAGGAACAAGGCGGTCTATTTCGTCACCGCCGGCGGGGCAGGGGCATATCTCAGCGCGAAAGTGGTGTCCTGTGAGTGTGTGGCGTTCGAAGATCTGGCCGCGGAAGCCATTTATAAGCTGAAGATCGAGGAGTTTCCCGCTATAGTCGCCATTGACAGTAAGGGCGATAATATTTATGATAAATACTAGGCCTTCGACGGGCTTCAGTAGGTTAAAAGGTGAAAAGGCAAAGGGCAAAAGGCTAAAGGAGCAGGTCCAGTAAGCCGCTTTGACACAACTTGAGAAGCGCAGAACGCACAGGATTACGCGCCAAGTCCTGTGCCCTACGCCCTCCGAGCTAAGATCTGACTTGACGCTTGAGGCTAAAAAAGATCGATTGTAACTTGTGAAAACCTTTAACGATCCGGACATTTCGAAAGAAGGTAAAATATGCGCAGGGACGGAAGAAAAAAAGACGAGCTCAGGGAAGTAAACATAATAACCGATTACATGCCGTACGCGGAGGGCTCGTGCCTGATGGAAATGGGCAATACCAGGGTGATATGTACCGCCAGTGTAGAGGAAGGCGTGCCTCCTTTTCTCAGGGGGCAGGGCACCGGGTGGATAACCTCTGAGTATTCTCTTCTCCCGCGATCCTGCAAAAAGAGGGTTTCGCGAGAGGCCTCCCGGGGCAAACAGTCCGGAAGGACCCACGAGATACAGAGGCTTATAGGCCGGTCGATGAGAAGCGTGGCGGATCTCAGCGTCCTTGGCGAGAGAACCGTCTGGATAGATTGTGATGTCGTACAGGCCGACGGAGGTACGAGGTGCGCCTCCATAACCGGAAGTTTCGTGGCATTAGCCCTTGCCCTAGGAAAACTCCGCAAAGAGGAGATCCTTGGCGTGTCACCTCTCGGAAAACATGTTGCCGCCGTAAGCGTCGGGGTCGTGGGAGGGGAAAGCTGCCTGGACCTTGATTACGCGGAAGATTCTTCCGCGGAAGTGGATATGAACATTGTCATGACCGGTTCGGGTGAATACATAGAGGTGCAGGGCACCGCGGAGAAAGAACCGTTTTCCAAGAACAGCATGAACGAGCTTCTGTTTCTCGCGGAGAAGGGTATAGGGGAGCTCGTCGAAAGACAGAAAGCAGCTTTGAAAGGGAGGATCTGATGCTGGAAATACTCGTAGCTACACATAATAATAATAAGCGAAGAGAGATCAAATCAATGCTCAGGAAAGTTGAGAGCGTCAAGGTCATGAGCCTGAACGACCTGGTGGTACAGCCCCCTATGATAGTGGAGGACGGCAAGACCTTCAGGCAGAACGCGGTGAAAAAGGCGGTTACCATATCCCGGTTCTTCGAGGGGCTGGTCCTCGCGGACGATTCCGGACTTGAAGTCGACGCCCTGGACGGAAAACCCGGGGTGAGGTCCGCCAGGTTCGCCAGGACCAAGGCGACCGACGAGGAGAACAACGCCAAACTGCTCAAGCTTCTCGGGACCACACCGAAACAAAAGAGGACCGCGAGGTTCGTATGCCACATAGCAGTCGCTAAAGACGGACATCTTATAAGGAGTTTCGAGGGCGATGTAAAAGGACAGATAACCTTCAAGCCCTCTGGAGATAAAGGGTTCGGTTACGATCCGCTTTTCATCCCGGAAGGATATGAAAAAACTTTTGCCGAAATGACCCCCGGGTATAAGAACAGGATAAGCCACCGTTCGGCGGCCCTTAAACAGCTGAAGAAAGAACTCAAGAAAATAGTCAAGGAAGTAAGTTAGGACGGGCCGTAATCGAATTCCCACCTGGGTTCGTTCAGGGTGCCCCGGAGGCGCGCTCTTCCTATGCTCCTGCCAAGCGATATTATGGCATCCCTTATACCGGTTTGCCAGTTCTCCCGCCTCCCCGGAGAGGGAGGAAGGAACTGGTTCTCGAAATAGAAGTCTACTTTGCCGTCAAAATCCAGATAACCTTTAGATGTCACGGCTATGCTGTCCCCCAGGAAAGTCAGGTTGTCGGTGCGTATTTTTCTGTTCTCGATGATGAAATCGGCGTAAGCCTCGTTTATAGTCACGGGGTCGGCGTCAGAGAACATTATCTCGATCCCCGAATAGATATCCCCCAGAAGGGGAGTGAGTATGGGCATGGGGCCCAGGTCCGCCTCGGCTATCATTATTTCACCCGTGCCCTCCGCGGTATCCGGGTTTTTCGCGTACCCTTTAAGGTCCAGTTCCAGAGAAAGACTTCCGTAAATCTGTTCTTCCACGCCCAGGTCTTCCATGAGCTTTCGGTAATTTATGTTATTGATGTTAAGGGAGGCGGCGAAGGGGAGGTCCTGTTCGATGACATCGACCAGAAATCTTCCCGAGACCGAACCGTCGTAAAGGAACCCGTTAAGCAGAGGAACGGAAAAACGGCCTTCCTCAAAGGAGAACTTGCCGGAGATCTCGTTGATATCCAGTCCTTTGATCTCCAGGCCGGATAATGACATCGTTCCCCAGGCGGTTATAACCGTGTCGGTCATTCCCGAAAAATCAAGATATGTTGAGGCTGTCAGGGTGCCTTTTAAGCCGGCGTCTGTTGGGAAAAAACCCGTCCCGTTCAGTTCCCGCAGGTCGCTTTCGCAGGTCCCGTTAAAAGACCCCCGTATATCTTTGGAGAAAATGTTCTTTATTTCGCCTTTCAGGTCGAATCTTATCCGCGCTAAAGCCCCCCTCAGGCTCTCGACAACGATGTCCCCGTTCTCAGCGGTGAAAGCCGCCCTGAAGCCCAGGTTTCCGGACCTCAGTATAAGAACTTCAGGGGACCCGCCGGACCTGGAG
>WJMG01000034.1 GCA_014728075.1 Candidatus Omnitrophota bacterium
GCCATTGTTCTACTTTGATCTCCTCTTAGCGTTATGAGCGCCGCTTTCTTCCTGCCCAGCGGCGCCCATTTTCATGTCTCTGCCTGCCTTATTCGATTATCTCGGAGATAACCCCGGCTCCTACCGTCCTTCCGCCTTCACGGATAGCGAACCTCAGCTCCTTCTCCAGAGCTACGGGAGTGATAAGCTCGACCTCTATCGTCACATTATCCCCGGGCATTACCATCTCAACACCTTCCGGCAGCTTCGCAACTCCGGTAACATCGGTCGTCCTGATGTAGAACTGCGGCCTGTACCCGTTGAAGAACGGAGTATGCCTTCCGCCCTCTTCCTTGGTCAGGATGTACGCCTCGGCCTTGAACTTCTTGTGAGGCGTGATCGATCCCGGCTTCGCCAGCACCTGCCCCCTCAAGAGGTCCTTCTTCTCAACACCCCTCAAAAGAACCCCCACATTGTCCCCGGCCTGCCCGGAATCAAGCAGCTTCCTGAACATCTCAACACCCGTGACCGTGGTCTTGCGGGTATCGGTTATGCCTACTATCTCTACCTCTTCCCCGACCTTTACCTGGCCTCTCTCGATCCTTCCGGTACCCACCGTGCCGCGTCCGGTTATCGAGAAAACATCCTCTATCGGCATAAGGAACGGCTTGTCTATGTCCCTCTCCGGAGTAGGTATGAACTCGTCACAGGCGTTCATCAGCTCGTCAATGAACTTGCAGTCCTCGCTGTCTGCCTGCGCACCGGACTCCAGCGCCTTCAGGGCCGAACCCTTTATGATCGGCGTGTCGTCACCGGGGAACTCGTACTTCGAAAGAAGCTCCCTGATCTCAAGCTCCACCAGGTCCAGAAGCTCTGGATCGTCGACCATGTCCACCTTGTTCATCATGACCACTATCGCGGGTACATTTACCTGGCGGGCAAGAAGTATGTGCTCCCTGGTCTGCGGCATCGGACCGTCCGCCGCGGATACCACCAGTATAGCTCCGTCCATCTGAGCGGCTCCCGTGATCATGTTCTTGATGTAGTCGGCGTGACCCGGACAGTCAATGTGCGCGTAATGCCTCTTGTCCGTCTCGTACTCAACATGCGCAACGGCTATGGTTATTCCCCTCTCCTTCTCCTCCGGCGCTTTGTCTATGGTGTCGAAAGCCCTCGCTTCCGCCCTGCCGGTGTTAGCCAGATAAGTGGTGATCGCAGCCGTAAGCGTCGTCTTGCCGTGGT
The DNA here is from genome assembly GCA_014728075.1 of Candidatus Omnitrophota bacterium. Taxonomy (GTDB): domain Bacteria; phylum Omnitrophota; class Gorgyraeia; order Tantalellales; family Tantalellaceae; genus WJMG01. The sequence goes on from WJMG01000034.1 coordinate 1,222, forward strand.
CAACATGTCCTATCGTCCCTATGTTCAAATGCGGTTTCGTGCGTTCAAATTTTTCTTTGGCCATCGTGTCCTCCTTAATAACATATAGTAATTAAATGTAATATACACAATTATACAGGTGCAGATATTATCTTTTCCATAACATCTTTCGGAACTTCTTTGTAAAAAGAAGGTTCCATTGTATATGTTGCGCGCCCTTGTGTCAAGCTTCTTAATGCGGTAGCGTAACCGAACATCTGGGCAAGAGGCGCGGCGCCGGTAACTATTTTGGTGGTGCCTTTCTGATCGATATTCTCGACCTTTATCCTTCTCATGTTCATGTCGCCTATGACATCTCCCAGATATTCATCCGGAGTGGTCACTTCCAGGTCCATTATCGGCTCCAGAAGCACGGAACCGGATTTCTTGAGCCCTTCCCTGAAACCGATCGCGGCCGCGTTACTGAAAGCAAGCTCGGAAGAATCGACTTCATGGTACGACCCGTCGTAAAGGGTCACCTTGACATCCGTTACGGGATATCCCGCAAGCGCACCGTTCTTGGAGGCACTCCTTACGCCTTCCTCAATAGCTTTGAAGTATTCCCTGGGAACGACACCGCCTTTGATCTGCTCCTCGAAAGAGATCCCGGAACCCTTTTCCCCGGGTTCGATCTTGAGCTCGACATGGCCGTACTGTCCGTGTCCGCCGGACTGCTGTATGAATTTTCCGGTCGATTCGCAGGAGCGCGTTATCGTCTCACGATAGGCTACCTGAGGGCTCCCCACATTCGCGTTCACCTTAAACTCCCTTTTGAGCCTGTCTACGATTATCTCAAGGTGAAGCTCGCCCATACCGCTGATAAGCGTCTGTCCGGTTTCCTCATTGTACCTGACCTGGAAAGAAGGGTCTTCGGCTTCGAGCTTCTTGAGACCTTCGCCGAGCTTATCCTGATCTATACGCGTTTCGGGCTCGATCGCCATTGATATTACAGGGTCGGGGTAATCTATCCTTTCAAGGGTTATGGGGGAAGCTTCCTGGCAGAGAGTATGCGCGGTAGATGTGTTTTTAAGACCCACCAGTCCGACTATGTCGCCGGGGCCGGCGTTCTGAACGATCTCTCTCTGGTCCGCGTGTATCTTGACTATTTTGCCTACTCTCTCTTTTTTGCCGACGGTAGAATTATAAACATATGTCCCGGACTCGAGTTTTCCGGAATAGATCCGTGTAAAAGTAAGCGTGCCCACGAACGGGTCCGTCATTATCTTGTACGCGTAAGCGCAAAGCGGGTCTGACGCTTCGGGCCGGATATCCACCGGTTCACCGGTATTGGGGTTAGAGGCCTTCTGGGGGACCACCTCCGCCGGCGATGGCAGGTAATCACAGACCGAGTCCAGCACATACTTCATCCCCTTGTTCTTGAGCGCCGAACCGCACATAACCGGTATGAACTTGTTCTGGACAGTGGTGCGCCTGATATATTCCTTGAGCTTGTCCGGGTAGATCCCTTTATCGAGAAGATACAGCTCCTCCACCTCCTCGTCCACATCCGCCAGCTTCTCTATCAGGTTGTGCCGCCAATGGCTGGAGATATCCTTCATGTCCTCAGGGATCTCCGTCTCTGTCAGTTCCCCCAGGTCTCCCGTTTCACCGAACATGTAGGCCTTGCAGGTAATAAGATCGATAAAGCCTTTGAAACCGTCTTCTTTGCCTATGGGTATCTGTATCGGAGTAGCGTTAGCGCCGAGCTTTTTGTGCATATCGATTATCACTTTGAAGAAATCGGCCCCGGTCCTGTCAACCTTGTTTATAAGGACTATCTTAGGCACTTCGTAATGATCCGCCTGGCGCCATACGGTCTCGGTCTGGGGCTGCACTCCTCCGACCGCGCACAGCACGACAAGCGTGCCGTCGAGCACTTTAAGGGATCTCTCGACCTCTATAGTGAAATCCACATGTCCCGGAGTGTCAATTATGTTTATCTTCTTATCCTTCCAGTTACAGGTCGTAACGGCACTGGTTATGGTTATACCCCGCTCCTGCTCCTGTTCCATCCAGTCCATAACAGCCGTACCGTCGTGCACTTCACCGATCTTGTGGGTCTTTCCCGTGTGGAACAATATCCTCTCGGTGGTCGTGGTCTTGCCGGCGTCAATGTGAGCGATTATGCCTATGTTGCGTAAGTCCTTGATAGTTTCCATCGTTATCAGCTTATCTCTACTTTCTTTTTTCCTGTTGTCCCTGAAAATGCGTCAGTCCGCTATCACCATCTGAAATGCGCGAAGGCCTTGTTAGCCTCTGCCATCTTGTGGGTGTCTTCCCTTTTCTTTATGGTGGGACCTTCCCTCCTGTACGCGTTAAGCAGCTCATCCGCAAGTCTCTGGTCCATGGGCTTCCCCTTCTGGGCCCTGGAAAAGTCCCTTATCCAGCGCATGGCCATGAACTGTCCGCGGTCCAGCTTCACCTCAAGCGGCACCTGGTATGTAGCTCCTCCTATCCTTCTCGATTTAACCTCAAGTAGGGGCCTGGCGTTCTCTATCGACTGGTTAAAGACCTCTATGGGGTCCTTGCCTTTTTCTTTTTCCCTGATAGTCTCAAGGGCTCCGTAAACGATCTTTTCGGCCAGGGATTTCTTTCCCCTTTCCATTACCATGTTGATGAACTTGCCCAGTAGCTTATTTTTGTATTTCGGATCCGGTTGGGCGATCCTTTTTTCTGCTCTACGCCTTCTCATATCTTCCTTTGTCCTTTGTTTCCGAGAGGTGAACACCGAAACTGTTCACTGTTCACCTCTCACTGATAACTGAATTTTATTGTTTCGGCCTCTTGGCACCGTATTTGGAACGGCCCTGGCGCCGGGATTCAACCCCGGAAGCGTCCAAGGTCCCCCTTATTATGTGGTACCTTACGCCCGGAAGGTCTTTAACCCTGCCGCCTCTTATTGTAACTATCGAGTGCTCCTGGAGGTTATGGCCTTCACCCGGTATGTACGCGGTAACTTCCATGCCGTTGGTGAGCCTTACCCTGGCTACCTTACGCAGCGCGGAGTTCGGCTTCTTCGGCGTCCTCGTCTTTACCTGCAGGCATACTCCCCTTCTCTGGGGGCAGGCCTTAAGCGCGGGCGAGTCGCTCTTTTCCTTTATCACTTTTCTTCCTTTTCTGATCAATTGGTTAATTGTGGGCATAATTTTTCCTTATTCGTTATTGTTCTCTTCCGACCCTTCTTCCTGTTCCGGTTCCTCTTCGGGTTCGGGTTCGGGTTCGGGTTCTATCAGTTCCCTGTCGAGCTTGACTTTGCGGTGCTCGTCATACCCTGTCCCGGCGGGAATAAGATGTCCCATTATTATATTTTCTTTCAAACCGAGGAGCTTGTCCTCACGGCCGGCGCACGCGGCTTCGGTAAGGACCCTCGTTGTTTCCTGAAAACTCGCGGCCGATATGAAGCTTTCCGTAGTAAGGGACGCTTTGGTGATCCCCTGAAGGACAGGCTCGGCGGCCGCGGGCTTTTTCTTGGCCTTGACGGCCTTCTGGTTCTCCCTTCGGAAAGTGTTCCTGTCTACCTTGTCTCCCTCGAGGAATTCGGTATCACCCTGGTCCGTTATCTTGACATTCTTAAGCATCTGCCGGATGATAACCTCTATGTGTTTATCGTTTATCTGCACGCCCTGGAGACGGTACACTTCCTGCACCTCGTTAAGGAGGTATTCCTGCAGCTGTTTTTCACCGGAAACCTTAAGGATATCCTGAAGGACCACCGGCCCGTCCACAAGCTGCTCCCCGGCGCTGACCCTGTCCCCTCTGTATACATTCAGATGCTTACCGTGAGGAATGATATATTCCTTCTTCATGCCGGTTTCGCTCTCGACTATTATACGCTTCTGCCCTTTCTTGGTCTCCCCGAACTCAACTATACCGTCTATTTCGCTGATGATAGAGGGGTCTTTGGGCCTTCTGGCCTCAAAGAGCTCCGCGACGCGGGGAAGTCCGCCGGTAATATCTTTCGTTTTAGCTATGACCCGGTGGGTCTTCGCAAGGATATCACCCGCCATGACGGACTGCTTATCGTTCACCGCGATATGAGCACCGACCGGAATAGGATAAAGGGCTTCGACCTCGTTCTTGTCGTTGATTATCAGAAGCTGTGGATGATAGTCGCCCTTCTGGTCGATTATGACCTTGTTCTTGGCGCCGGTGGTCTCGTCCTTCTCGATCTTCATCGTGACATCCTTGATGATATCCTCGTACTGGACCTTACCGGGTATTTCCGTAAGTATCGGGACCGTATAGGGATCCCATTCCGCGAACTTATCGCCTTTCTTGATCTCGGCGTTGTCTTCGAAGAAGAGGAACGACCCCTGCGGTATGGTCTGCCTCTCGATCTCCCTGCCGTCCTCTTCGTTGATGCTTATCTGTCCGTTCCTGTTGAGTACGACATATCTACCCTCTTCCCGGCTTTTTACCGTCTTGAGGTTATGGTAGCGGATGCGTCCGTCCTCCTTACTCTTGTAAAAGGACTGGGCCACTATCCTGCTGGCGGTACCCCCGATATGGAAAGTCCTCATGGTAAGCTGGGTTCCGGGCTCTCCGATCGACTGAGCCGCGATAATACCCACTGCTTCACCAACCTCGACACTCTTTCCCGTTGCCAGGTTGCGTCCGTAACATTTGGCGCAAACGCCCTCGTCGGACTCACATGTCAGAACACTCCGTATCCTTATGGTCTCGATCCCGGCTTCCTCGATCCTTCTGGCGTTCTCTTCGGTGATGATCTCGCCGGCCTTTACCAGCACTGTATCCGTTATTATGTCAACTATGTTATCAAGGGCGACCCTTCCGATTATCCTTTCGGAAAGGGGCACGACGACCTCGTCGCCTTCGATTATGGCGGAAGAGGTTATCCCGTTAAGCGTGGTGCAGTCGTCTTCCCTGATGATAACATCCTGGGCCACATCGACAAGCCTTCTCGTGAGATAACCGGAATCGGCCGTTTTCAAAGCGGTATCCGCAAGACCTTTCCGCGCGCCGTGAGTGGATATAAAGTACTCCAGAACGGTCAATCCCTCACGGAAGTTGGCTATGATCGGGGTTTCTATGATGTCTCCCGAGGGTTTCGCCATCAGGCCCCTCATCCCGGCAAGCTGCCTGATCTGCTGCCTGGATCCCCTGGCGCCGGAATCCGCCATCATAAATACCGGGTTAAAGCTGTCCAGGTTCCTGAAGACCAGGTTAGCCACATCCTCGGTGACATGCGTCCATATATCGATTATCTTGTTGTACCTTTCGCCGTCGGTGATCAGTCCTCTCTGGAACTGGCTCTGTATCTTGTTCACCTGCGCCTGCGCTGAATTGATCTTTTCCTCTTTTTCCCCGGGAACGCTCAAATCCGAAACCGCCATGGAAGCTCCCGAAAGAGTGGATTCCTCAAAGCCCAGCTTTTTAAGCGAATCAAGCAGTTTCACGGTAGCAAAATGGCCTTTGATCTTGTAGCAGTCAGAGATGACCTGGCTGACCTTTTTCTTGCTCATGGGCTCGTTGTAAAAGCCCAATCCTTCCGGAAGTATATCGTTGAACATGACCCTTCCGACAGTGGTCTCAATGACCTCTCCGCCTATCCTGACCTTTACACGCGCGTGTTTTTCAACCTGCTCGTTCTGGTAGGCCATTATTGCCTCGGACGGGTCGGAAAAGACAAGGCCTTCCCCTCTGGCGCCGGCCTTCATTTTTGTAAGATAGTAAGCTCCCAGAACTATGTCCTGAGAAGGTGTTGCTATCGGTCGCCCGCTTGCCGGGGAAAAGATATTGTTAGCGGCGTTCATTATAAGTCTTGTTTCCATCTGGGCTTCCATGGATAGAGGAACATGGACGGCCATCTGGTCACCGTCAAAGTCAGCGTTGAAAGCCGCGCATACCAGCGGATGTACCCTTATCGCCTTACCCTCAACAAGCTTGGGCTGAAACGCCTGTATGCCCAGGCGATGAAGCGTTGGGGCCCTGTTAAGGAGCACCGGATGGTCCTTAATGACCTCGTCCAGGATATCCCAGACTTCGGGGTTTTCCTGCTGCACCATCTTCTTCGCGCTTTTTATGGTGTGCACGAATCCTTTTTCGCGTAATTTTCTGATAATAAACGGCTGAAAAAGCTCCAGGGCCATTATCTTCGGGAGACCACACTCGTTTATGTTGAGCTCCGGACCGATAACGATAACGCTCCTGCCCGAATAATCGACACGCTTACCCAGCAGGTTCTGGCGGAAACGCCCCTGTTTTCCCTTGAGCATGTCGGCCAAGGACTTGAGGGGCCGTCCTCCGGAACCGAGCACATCCCTGCCGTGACGGCCGTTGTCAAAAAGCGCGTCAACCGCTTCCTGAAGCATACGCTTTTCGTTCCGTACGATCACTTCCGGGGCTTTGAGTTCCAAAAGCTTCTTAAGCCTGTTGTTACGGTTTATGACCCTTCTGTAAAGATCGTTCAGGTCGCTTGTGGCGAACCTTCCGCCGTCAAGAGGCACAAGCGGCCTCAGGTCAGGCGGTATAACGGGTATGATATCCAGCACCATCCAGGCAGGGTCGTTACCGCTTTTCCTGAAAGCTTCGACCACCTTAAGCCTTTTCATGATGCGTTTTCTGGTGTTTATATCCTTCTTCTCGGCCATCTTGGCCATAAGCTCTTTAGACACGGCCTCAAGGTCTATCTGCTTCAGGATCTCCCTTATAGCCTCCGCTCCCATCATAGCCTTGAACTTGTTGCCGTATTTTTCCCTGGCGGAATGATACCGGTCTTCCGTAAGGATCTCCTGTACCTTAAGCGGTGTCTCTCCGGGATCGACGACGACATACTGTTCGTAGTAAAGTACTCTCTCAAGATCACGCATCTTCATATCGAGGAGATTGGACATCCTGGAAGGGATAGCTTTGAAGAACCAGACATGTGAGACCGGAGCGGCCAGTTTTATGCATCCCATCCTGTCCCGGCGGACATTGGCCTTAGTAACCTCCACACCGCAGCGGTCACAGACTATGCCCTTGTGTTTGATGCGTTTGTACTTGCCGCAGTTACATTCGTAATCTTTGGTAGGCCCGAATATCCTTTCGCAGAAAAGCCCGTCCCTTTCAGGCTTCAATGTCCTGTAGTTTATGGTCTCCGGCTTTTTAACCTCGTAAAGGATGGTCTTGTTGCCGACCTTCCGCGTAGCCCAGCTTTTGATCGTTTCGGGAGAAGCTATCTGTATCCTTACCAGATCGAATTTGTTCACTCTTCGCAACATATCGTCTACACCTCTTGTGTGTCGGTTTCGGATTGTTCAAGATGGACATCGAGCCCTAGGCTCTGGAGCTCCTTTATAAGAACATTAAAGGACTCGGGAGTACTCGGCTCAAGCATGTTCTCACCCTTGACTATGGTCTCGTATATTTTAGTACGGCCCATTACATCGTCACTTTTTACGGTCAGAAGTTCCTGTAGCGTATAAGCGGCGCCGTAAGCCTCAAGCGCCCAGACTTCCATCTCACCGAACCTCTGTCCCCCGAACTGGGCTTTACCGCCGAGGGGCTGCTGGGTTACCAGCGAATACGGCCCTATGGACCTCGCGTGCATCTTGTCGTCCGCGAGATGGGCCAGTTTCATCATGTAGATGTACCCCACGGTCACATCCTGGTCGAACCTTTTGCCGGTATAACCGTCCCTGAGCGTTATTTTACCGCTCACCGGAAGGCCGGCCTTCTTCATGGAGCCCTCGATATCGTTCTCACGCGCCCCGTCAAATACGGGCGTGGCGAACTTGGAGCCCAGTATCTTTCCCGCCCAGCCCAGCTGAGTCTCCAGAAGCTGTCCGATATTCATACGGCTGGGAACGCCCAGAGGGTTGAGAACAATGTCAAGAGGAGTACCGTCCGGCATATAGGGCATATCCTCCTCCGGCAGGATCTTGGCGATAACGCCTTTATTCCCGTGCCGCCCCGCCATCTTGTCCCCGGCCTGCAGTTTCTTCTTGCTCGCCACGAAAACGGTTATCCTTTTAAGGACCCCCGGCGGGAGCTCGTCCCCGTGTTTGATCGTCTCAAGGTCCCTCTCCATCTCGGCCATGGTCTGTTCTATCTGGCCGTTGATGGTCATTATGACGCCGTTAACCCTTGACTGAAGCTTTTCGTCGTCCTCCACATAGATCGACTCAAGATCGGCCTTCTTGAACTTGGAAAGGTCGCTCTGGGTGATCTTCTTTCCGCTTTTTACGAGCGTTTTACCGGTATCAAGGTTCTTGAGATCGCTCATGAGCCTGCTTCCCACAAGAAGCTGGTGGACCTTTTCGGCCCTTCTCTCTTCGAGGGTCTCGAGAATGTTCTGATACCCCTCCTTCACTATTTTTTTCTCTTTGTTATCCTGCCTGCGCTGCTCTTTGGTCGTCGTGCTCCTTGTCTTACGGGCCAGCTCCTTGACATCGACGACTATCCCGCTTACCCCGGAAGGGACCCGCAGCGAAACATCGCGGACATCTCCGGCTTTTTCGCCGAAGATAGCCCTGAGAAGCTTCTCTTCGGGAGAAAGCTCCGTTTCCGATTTCGGAGCGACCTTTCCGACGAGTATACTGCCGGAGGAAACCTCGGCCCCCAAACGGATCATACCGTTATCGTCGAGGTTCTTAAGGGCGTCTTCCGATACATTCGGTATATCGCGCGTTATTTCCTCGTTACCGAGCCGTGTATCCCGGGCTTCGATCTCAAACTTGTGAATGTGCACAGATGTGTAAGCGTCCTCTTTGAGAAGCTTCTCGCTGATCAGTATGGCGTCCTCGAAATTAAATCCCCTCCAGGACATAAAACCCACGAGGACATTCCTCCCGAGGGCCAGTTCTCCCTTCTCGGTCGATATGCCGTCAGCGATAATATCCCCTTTCTTGACCGGGTCTCCTACCGAAACCAGGGGCCTTTGATTAATACATGTCCGGGCGTTGGTCCTTCGGAATTTCTTAAGGGGGTATTTCTCTCCGCCGATCACTATCTCGGAAGCGTCAACCTTTGTCACCTTTCCCTCTTTCCGGGATTTAAGCGCCGCTCCAGAGTCCGCGGCCGCCCGGGTCTCGAGGCCGGTACCTACAAGCGGCGATTCGGGGAACAGCAACGGCACGGCCTGGCGCTGCATGTTCGACCCCATAAGCGCCCTGTTGGCGTCATCGTGCTCGAGAAACGGTATAAGGCCGGCGCAAACACTGACCAGCTGCAAAGGAGACACATCCATATACTGCACATCTTTGGCGTCAGCGAGAATAAAGTCGTCTTTGAACCGGCAAAAGACCTTATCGTTCACGAAAGCCCCTTTCGTGTCCGTCTCGGCATTTGCCTGCGCGATGATATAATTGTCCTCAATGTCGGCCGAAAGGAACTCAACCTCGTTGATGACTTTCCCGTTCTCGACTTTTTTATACGGAGTGACCAGAAAACCGTATTCGTCAACCCCGGCGTAAGTACTAAGCGAGTTGATCAAACCGATATTGGGACCTTCCGGTGTCTCGATGGGACAAAGACGGCCGTAATGGGAATAGTGCACATCCCTTACCTCGAAACCGGCCCTTTCCCTGTTAAGGCCCCCGGGTCCCAGGGCGCTCAGCCTTCTGAGATGAGTAAGTTCCGCAAGAGGATTCGTCTGATCCATGAACTGGGAAAGCCTGCCCCTGGCAAAGAAATCATGTATCACGCTGGTTATTAGCTTGGTATTGACCAGGTTATGTGGCATAACATCGTCCATTTCATAGACACTCATTCTTTCCTTGGCCACTCTTTCGACCCTGGCCATGGCTATCCGTATCTGATTGACGAGCTGTTCACCCACACACCTGACCCTTCTGTTCCCGAGGTGGTCAATATCATCGATGGGCTTGGTGCCTTCTTTGATCTTAAGCAGAGAGATAATGGCTTTGACAAGGGTAAGTCCGTCCAGAAGCTGGGAATCCAGGGGACGGTCCATACCGAGCTTACGGTTTATCATCCTTATGCCGACCTCGGTAAGGTTATACCGCTTCATGTCAAAGAACATCATATTAAGAAGGTCCTCGGCGGACTCGAGCGTAGGAGGATCACCGGGACGCAATTTGCGGTAGATATCGAGGTAAGCTTCTTCCCTGGTCTTGGCGACATCATGTTCGAGCGTGCTTATGACCTCCTTGGGCACTTCCTGAAGAAGTTTAAGCTCTCTTATCTTCGCGTCCCATATCCTTGACGCCACCGACGGGGTTATCTTCTCGGTCTTTTGGGCAATGATCGAAGACGATGCTTCGTCGATAAGGTCCTCCGCAAGCACCCTTCCGACCAGCTCCTCACACTGTTTTTGCCTCGTAAGAGTAACCTCTTCAACCCCGCCGAAAGCTTCGAGTATGTCCTCATCGTGAGAAAGGCCGAATATCCTGAGAAAAGTAGTTGCAAGGAACTTCTTCTTCCGGTCGATGTACACATAAATAAGATCGTTCTTATCGCACATGAACTCGATCCAGGCTCCCCTGTCCGGTATGAGCCTGGCGGAATAGACCGTCTTGCCCCCCGTGCTCCCTGTCTCCTCAAAAGATATCCCCGGAGACCTGTGAAGCTGGTTGACGACGACGCGCTCGTCCCCGTTGATGATATAAGTACCGACATCGGTCATCAGCGGGACCTCTCCCACATAGACTTCCTGCTCCTTTATCTCTTTCTCGAGCTTGAGCCTCAGTTTTATCCTGAGGGGAGCCGCGTATGTGAGGGACCGTTTCTTGCATTCCTCGACATCGTACTTCGGCTGCCGGAGATCGTAATGGAGATATTCCAGCTTATACGCGCCGTCGTGGCTCTCTATCGGGAAAACATCCCGAAGAAGACCCTCAAAACCGATATTCTTCCTTTTGGTCCTGGGCACATCCTGCTGCAGGAATTCCGAATAGGAGTCCTTCTGTATCTTCACGAGATCCGAAAAATCAAAACTATTCTTCAGTCTCGCGTAACTTTTTCTCTCAGTTTTTAAAGCCATTGGCACCTCGTCCTTTGGTATTGATTTACCAGAACAGGAAAGACAACACCTTTGCGTGCCGCCTCTTAACTCACGCTCTTTAGGATCAGCCGTTTATTTAAGCTCTACTTTAGCGCCTGCTTCTTCGAGCTTTTTCTTCATCTCTTCGGCTTCTTCCTTGGGAACATCAGTTTTCACTTCGCTCGGCGCGGCTTCAACAAGGTCCTTGGCTTCCTTGAGCCCGAGGCTCGTAAGGGCCCTTACTTCCTTGATGACATTGATCTTTTTAGCGCCCGCGTCAGCAAGCATTACAGTGAATACCGATTTTTCCTCGGCCTCGGCACCGCCAGCGCCTGCGCCGGCAACCGCGCCCGGCATGGCTACCGCCGCCGGAGCGGCCGCGCTTACGCCGAACCTATCCTCGAGGGCCTTTACGAGATCGGCCAGTTCAAGAACGCTCATTTCCTCGATGGACTTCATTATGGCTTCCATCTTTTCAGAAAGCTCCACCTTGGGCTTTTCCTCTTTCTCTTCTTCCGCGACGGCGGTTTCGGTCGCGGTCTCCTTTTTTTCCTCGGCAGCGGCCTCTTCGGGCTTGGCCTCTTTCGTTTCCTCAGCCTTGGCTTCTTTCGCCTCTTCGGCCTTAGCGTCTGCCTGGGTTTCTTCCGCCTGTACCTGGTCTTTCTTTTCCTCAGTCATTTCTGGTCCTCCTTATTACTCGCTTTCTTTTTTCTCCTTAATAGCCTTTACGGCGTATAAAAGACTGCGTAAAACAGATGACAACACCCCAACGAACCCCGTTATGGGCGCGTTCATCGTACCAACCACCATTGCCAAAAGCTGCTCTCTCCCCGGAAGGTCCGCAAGTTCCTTCACCCTTTCCGCCTCAAGCACAGCACCGTCAAGGTATCCCTTGGATACATTGAATCCCTTTTTTTCCTTAGCGAAGTCGGTCAGCATCTTGACGATCTCGACGGGATCGTCCTCGACTATGCCCATCCCGGTAATGTTCTTCTGCTCAAGAACATCCGATAGCCCTTCGATCCCCGCTTCTTCCAGGGCTATTCTGGCGAGCTTGTTCTTTACGACCATGTACCTGGTCCCCGACTGCCTGATCTTTTTCCTGAAGGCGTCCATATCGGACGCTTTGATATTCTCGATACTTGAAAAAACGAACCCTTTTGATCCCGTGAAGACATCCTTCATCTCCTTGATCATGAGTTCCCGTACTTTTGCACCGTATTTTTCAGCCATGATAAATGCCCTTACTTTTATGACGCTTTGAACTGGTTTTTATCTAATTTAAGACCCGGTCCCATCGTTGAACTTACGGCGATGGACTTAATGGTCTGTATCTTCTGGAATTTCGGGTTACTCCCCATTATCGCCTTGATAAACGCCCTGATATTCTCGACTATGGCGTTGGTATCGAAAGAAAGCTTTCCTACGGGCCCTCTTATGCCGGACTGTTTATCCATGCGGTACTCGATCTTTCCGGCCTTCAGCTCGGAAACGGCCTTGCTTATTTCAGTAGTGACCGTTCCGGACTTGGGGTTGGGCATAAGTCCCCTGGGGCCGAGAACCTTACCCAGCTTGGCCAGCTCCCGCATCATATCAGGGGTGGTTACCGCCACATCGAAGTCCAGCCACCCGTCAGACACCTTTTTGATCAGATCGTCCCCGCCGACAAAATCAGCACCGGCCTCCTTTGCCTGCTTTTCAAAATCCCCTTTACAAAAGACCGCCACCTTAACCGATTTACCGGTACCGTTCGGAAGGCTTACAGTACCCCTTATAGGATCGGAAGTCTGTTCAAGCGTGACTTTCATCGAAACCTCCACGGTCTGGTCGAACTTGGTCTTGGGGCCTTTTTTGAGTATCTCGACCGCTTCCTTGAGATCGTACTGGCCTGCCGGGTCAACGAGCTCCTTGATGGCCTGTTTCCTTTTACTAAGCTTAGTCATTTTATTTCACCTTCATATTATATTAATTCCACTATATACAGTTTCCTACCCCTCGACCTCTATACCCATACTTCTGGCCGAGCCCTTGATGATCCTGATCGCGGCGTCCATGTCAGGAGCGTTCAGGTCTTCCATTTTGGTCTTTGCTATTTCCTTGACCTGGTCCAGCGTTACTTTGCCCACTTTTTCGGCCTTGGGATTCCCGCTGGCTTTAGCTATACCAGCGGCTTTTTTGAGAAGAACGGCCGCGGGAGGGCTTTTAATTATGAAATCGAAGCTTCTGTCCTCGTACAGGCTGATGACCACGGGAAGGACCAGTCCCTGCCTGTCCTTGGTCTTGTCGTTGAACTGCTTACAAAAGTCCATTATCGGTATACCGTGCTGGCCCAGCGCGGGACCTACCGGCGGCGCCGGGTTCGCCTGCCCGCCGGGGCACTGCAATTTTATCTGTGTTTTAACTTTTTTCGCCATTGTTTCCTCGCTTTACAGACACTCTCTGTTAATTGCCGTCACATCTTCTCTACCTGCCAGGCCTCCAGCTCAACGGGGGTGGCCCTGCCGAATATCGAGATCATGACCTTTATTTTTCCCTTTTCCAGGTTGGTCTCCTCCACCGTTCCCGTGAAATTCTTGAACGGTCCGTCCTTGACCCTCACAGCTTCCCCATCCTTGAACATGACCTTGGGAACAGGTTTCTCCTTGGCTTCCTCGTTCTGGGTAAGTATCTCGTTCACCTCTTCTTCGGATAGAGGCACCGGCCTGGTCTTTGACCCGACGAAGCCGGAAACACCCGGTGTATTCTTCACAAAGTACCAGGTCTTGTCGTTGAGATCCATTTGGACCAGTATGTATCCCGGAAAAAACTTTCTTTCCGTTATCTTCTTTTCTCCGTCCTTCACCTCCGCCACTTTTTCTGTGGGGATCAGAACGGTTTCCACGAACTCCTTCATCTCGGGGTTCGCCTCCAGCTGGTTCTCAAGGGCTTTTCTTACCGTGCTTTCCTTGCCTGTGAGAGTATGGACAACATACCATTTTTTCGACATCAGACGCCCCCGCGGATAAGTGCGTTAACTAATCTTGAAAGAACGAGATCGCAAACTCCTATAAATACGGCCAGCAGGAAAGTCGAAACGAGAACAACTATCGTGGAACTTATAAGCTCTTCCCTGGAAGGCCATGCGACCTTCTTCATTTCTGTTTTTACCTGGCCAACGAACTTTGTAATATTCATGCTGTACCTTAATTCCTTTCCCGCACCTGTTGCCGGATAATGGCAGGAGAGACAGGCCTCGAACCTGCAACCCCCGGTTTTGGAGACCGGTGCTCTGCCAATTGAGCTACTCTCCTACCTGACCTCTTTATGCAGGGTATGCTTTCTGTCGAACCTGCAGTACTTTTTAAGCTCAAGCCTGTCGGGGTGGTTCCTCTTGTTCTTTCTCGTGGTGTAATTCCGCCGTTTGCATTCACCGCACTGCAAGGTTATGGTCTCTGTGACTTCTTTTTTCTTCGCCATTGTTCTACTTTGATCTCCTCTTAGCGTTATGAGCGCCGCTTTCTTCCTGCCCAGCGGCGCCCATTTTCATGTCTCTGCCTGCCTTATTCGATTATCTCGGAGATAACCCCGGCTCCTACCGTCCTTCCGCCTTCAC
>WJMG01000035.1 GCA_014728075.1 Candidatus Omnitrophota bacterium
GCAATAGAAACAGCGTCGACCTCCTTGTCCGAAACGACTTCTTTCCATGAGGAATAGGACCTGGGAAGACCGTATTTGCCGGCAGCGGCTCTTGACTTGTCCGCATTCGAGGAGGAAATGCCTAATATCCGGCATTTTTCAGAGGAAAGGAACGCGGGGAGATGGACTTTTTCGCCGAACCCCATACCTATGATGCCTATATTGACTTTATCTGAAATGCCGCTCATTTTTAAGTTTTGGATCTATTTTTTCAAAAGTCCTTTTTGGAAAAATCCCCAGACGTCTAAGACGGGTTTATTTTTAAGGTCGATATTTTCATATATTTTATGTGGAACACAGAGTATCAGTATATCGCTTTTGTCTATGACATCATCCAGAGGGAGAAGTCTTTTGTCTCCCGTCACATAGGGGTCGGTCGTGAGGACTTCTTTTGCCTGGAAACTTAAAAGTTTTTTCAGTTTATAGCTCAGGCTTGAGCGTATATCGTCAGAATCCGCCTTGAAAGCCATGCCTAAAAGACCGATGCATGATTCATTTAATTCATAATGTTTTGAAAGTTCGTCTATTAAATAGAGTACGAGGCCTTCATTGACAAGCATAGCATTATGGCCTAAGGAGAACTGGTTCTTCGAGAAGGCGGCTAACTGCATTGTATCTTTAAA
Source organism: Candidatus Omnitrophota bacterium (assembly GCA_014728075.1). Taxonomy (GTDB): domain Bacteria; phylum Omnitrophota; class Gorgyraeia; order Tantalellales; family Tantalellaceae; genus WJMG01. Next base: position 663 of record WJMG01000035.1, read on the forward strand.
CAGGCATGGCCCCGCGGCAAAACCGGGGCCGGGGATATACCGGGCTCTGTCATAGTCTTCTTTCATCCCGCTCAAGACCTTATGGTAATCGACCCCGGCGGAATTTGTCATCATAAAGAACTGGTTGGTAGTCGCGAACAGTATATACCTGTAAGCATTGCTGAATAATTTCGCGAATTCCGCTTCTATCGGGGCAAGCCTGACAAGCTTGGGCGATATTTTCCCGAAAAGTTTTTCGACCGCCAGTTCGGCTTCCCTGGAAGTGCCGCTTATGATCTGAGGCAAAGACTGCAATTCTTTTATCGCGTTGCCTTGTACTATACGTTCAGGGCAGAATGTTACTTTCATTTTTATGCCGTTTGCCCGGAGGTAACTGTCAAGCCATTCGGTAGTGCCGGGAAATACCGTAGAACGCAGGATCAACAGTTGTCCGTCTTGTAAATATGATAATAAAGGCGAAAGACAACCCTTGATCGCGGTATGTACCGGATTGTGGAATTCATCTACCGGTGTGCCTATAGTGATGACGACTGAAGCGGAGTGCGATATCTCTTTCGGGTCGGAGGAACAGACAATGAGTTCCTTTTTAACAGCCTCTTTCAAAAGCTCTTCGGCATCGTTTTCCATAAAGGGGAGGATGCCGCGGGAGATCATGTCCATGCTTTCTTCGTTAATGTCATTAATAAGGACCTTAAGCCCTTTACTGGCGAATACTATAGCTAAAGGAAGGCCTACATGTCCGGCTCCTCCTACGATACATATGTCATATTTAGTCTTTTCTGCCATAACTGTATGCTCCGTTTATTTTGTAAAACTTATTTTTCCTTTTAGTTCGGCCAGGGTAAAAACGGCCAGGTTGAGAGCGTGGTCAAAAGAGCCTTTGTCCATAAGAGACCTGATCCCTGACAAGCTGTATAGCTCCGGGATGATCCCTTCATTGTCCCCGACTTCGGCATGCTTTTCTATTTTGGAACTGAAAAAACACCATAAACGATTTGATTTACGCCCGGTATCAGGGGAAAGGGTACCCAAGAGTTCTATCTCAAGAGCCATATAGCCCGTTTCTTCCAGAAGTTCACGTTTTATAGCTTGTTCCGGGGTTTCATTTTGGTCCACATGTCCTGAAGGCAGCTCAATAGAATAATCTTCTATGGCAGGGCGGTACTGTCGTACCAGGGGCACTTTCAGGTCCCTGGTTACAGCCAGTATGCTTACGTAATCGTCGGGGAGAATAGAATAGTATTCTTCGCTTGTGTTCGCGCCGGACATACCTGTGACGGTTTTTTTTATAAGCTTAAACCAGGGGGTCGAAAATTCTATGTGTTTGTTGATGATATTCGGCATGCTAAGGACGAGTTTATAAATTTATTCGCAACAAAACTGAAGTAACATAGTATTATAAAATTAGAAATATTGCAACAGACTATTTGGGGTTTTGATAAATATACATATTTGACTACCAATGACATCTAATGACTATTAATGAAAAAGTATAATAATACTTGACAACGTCTGCCATAATTGATACTATTTCTAGAAATATATACATGACCAAGGATATTTATGCTGTGCAAGATTATTAGAGGAGTCTTATTGTGGAAATTAAGGAAAATGCGGTTTACACACGAGAGGAAAGCCAGGAACTTTTAAAGATTAGCCAAAGCACCATGATGAGGCTGATAAAAAGAGGCATTATCCGGGCTGCCAAGGTGGGAAAGCAATACCGAATAATGGGGAAAGAACTTATGAGGGTCATGTCTCCCGAACTGGAGGACAAAGTAGGGAAAATGTATAACAAGGGCAGGAACTGGCTGCATGACGGAGTGGATGAATGAATTATAAGGAGTTCTCATGAAAGATATATTAAAAGGCAAAGTTATTCTGGTGACAGGGGGGACAGGGTCTTTCGGTAAAAAATTTACGGAGATAGTTCTGAGGGATCATGATCCTAAGAAACTTATAATATTCAGCCGTGATGAGATGAAGCAATATGAAATGTCTAAACAATTCAACCAGAAGAATGTGCGATATTTTATCGGAGATGTGCGTGATAAAGAGCGCCTTCACAGGGCATTTGCCGGAGTGGATATTATTGTTCATGCAGCCGCTATAAAAATAGTGCCGACAGCTGAATACAATCCATTTGAAGCTGTTAAAACGAACGTAATAGGAGCCGAAAACGTTATAAATGTAGCTATCGATAATAAGATAAAAACAGTATTGGCTCTGAGCACAGATAAGGCGGCTAGTCCCATTAATCTTTACGGCGCTACAAAGCTTTGCTCCGAAAAGATGTTCATCGCGGCAAATAATTACGCCGCGGGGGATACCATTTTCAGCGTGGTAAGGTACGGTAACGTTTTCGGGTCCAGAGGCAGCGTTGTTCCGTTTTTCAAGGCGTGCCGTGAAAAAGGTGTAGTGCCGATAACGGACGACAGGATGACAAGATTCTGGATCACCCTGGAGCAGGGAGTTAAGTTTGTTATACAGTCGCTGAATGACATGAACGGCGGCGAGATATTTGTTCCGAAAATACCCAGCATGAAAGTTACGGACCTGGCTCAAGCTATCTGTCCGGATTGTAGTCAGAAAATAGTTGGTATCAGGGAAGGGGAAAAACTGCATGAAACCATGCTTCCCAAGGATGACGGTATATATACATATGAATACAAGGACCGCTTCATAACATATCCGCATATTTTGGAGAATGACGAAAAAAAACTCGGAGGAAAACCTGTAGGCTTTGATTTCGAGGGGTATAGAAGCGACAATAATACCCAATGGCTTTCAACAGATGACCTGGAAAAAATGCTGGAAGGATAAGGAGCGGGAAACCGCAAGAGGGGTAATAATGAAACAGGAAAGAATAGATCAAGCAGAAGAATACTCGAAAGCTTTACAGGGTAAGTCCGTGGAGAAAAGACTGCTTTTGGCTTATAAAAAATATGGCAAAAAACTGGGAATGACCACAGGATTAGGTTACAGTGGTATGGTCCTTATGCATCATATATACAAACTGGGTTTGGATATGGACCTGTATTTTATCGATACGGGATTCCATTTTAAAGAAACCCTGGACCTTTTAGAAGAAGTTAAGGACAGGTGGAAACTTAATATAGTAAATCTTGAAAATGACATGGATCTGAAAGAATATATTTCCAAGACACTTGGGAATACTCCATGGAAACATAATCCCAATCTTTGCTGTCATTACTGCAAGATTAGTCCTCTTATTAAGATTCTGTCCAAAAAAGACGCATGGATAAGCGCGATCCGCCGTGATCAAACTTATGACAGGTCAAGCATAGATTACGTAGAGCTGGACGGGAGGGGCACTTTAAGGATATATCCAATGGCCGATTGGGACAAGAAAAAGACCTGGAAGTATATAAAAGAAAATGACATACCGTATAATCCTTTGCACGATAAAGGGTATATGAGCATAGGATGCGAACCCTGCACAGCTCCTACATCCGCAATGGAAGATGAAAGGGACGGAAGATGGAAAAGTTCTCCGAAATTCGATTGTGGTATACACATGCATAAACCCGTGAAATAAAAAATGTACGAGGATGTTTTGAAGAAGATCATACCCTACGGAAAACAGCATATCACAGAAAATGACATCAGGATCGTTACCAGGACACTGAGATCCGACTGGATAACACAGGGGCCTCTTGTGGAGGATTTCGAAAAAAGGCTGGCTAAGTTCTGCGGGGCAAAATATGCGGTTGCGGTATCCAGCGGTACGGCGGCTCTCCATATCACGGTGCTTGCGGGTGGACTTAAAAAAGGGGATGAGGCCATCACAAGCCCCATAACCTTTTTAGCTACGTCTAATTCTATTGTTTATGCGGGAGCAAAGCCTGTGTTCGCGGATATCGAATACGGGCCTGTCAACATCGATCCGCAAGAGATAAAGAAGAAGATCAACAAGAAGACCAAAGCGATTCTGCCGGTACATTTTGCGGGGCTGCCCTGTAAAATGCCGGAAATATACAAGATAGCGAAGAAGAAAGGTCTTTTGATCATAGAGGATGCATGTCATTCCCTGGGGGCTGAGTATAAATTTAACGGTAAATGGATAAAAGCAGGCAGCTGCCGGCATTCTGACATGACGGTTTTCAGCTTCCATCCCGTGAAGCATATTACTACGGGCGAGGGCGGAGCGGTTACCACCAATAGCAAAAAACTGTACGAAAAACTGAAAGCGTTAAGATCACACGGCATATATAAAACACCGGGAATGAAAAAAGAGCAAGGACCCTGGTATTACGAAATGAGAGACCTGGGGTTTAATTATCGCATAACTGATTTCCAGTGCGCTCTGGGTCTTGGCCAGCTTGATAAACTCAGGGATTTTCTCAGAAAAAGACGCAGGATCGCCAGGATGTACGATAAGGCGTTTAAAGGCGTACCCGGGCTTGAAACTCCTCCGGTGGAAATTGACAAGAAGAACGCATACCACCTGTATCCTTTAAAGATAGATTTCAGGAGCGCAGGCATCTCCAGGAAGACTTTTTTCGATAAACTGGCAAAAGACGGGATATTCCCACAGGTACATTACAGACCTATCTTTGATCAGCCTTATTATAAGAAAAAGTATAAAGCAAATCGGAAAAATTTTAAAAATAGCAATAAATATTATGAAAGAGCCCTTTCCATATCTATTTATCCGGGAATGACGGATAAAGATGTGC
>WJMG01000036.1 GCA_014728075.1 Candidatus Omnitrophota bacterium
AAATTCGACGAGATAGGCGCTGTGTTAAAGAGCTACTTGCGGAAAGTTAAAGAGGCTGTCCATTGAAGCTGTGGAGAGAGACCTGCCCGGGATAAGCCCCGAGATCCTTGCCAGGGTCTGACAGGGGACTGTCGCGGGTTTTTTGTCCCGTAAAGAAAGGGGAACAGCTCAAGGGAGACCGGCGCTAAAATGCTCTTTCTTCAGAACAATGAAAATACTGTCATGGAATGTTAACGGCTTGAGGGCGGCTCTGAAAAAGGGCTTCGCGGATTGGTTCTCGGCAGAAAAACCGGGTATTCTCTGTCTCCAGGAAACAAAGGCGCTGCCCGAACAGGTTGAAGATGAGGACTTCCCGCCGGAAGGTTACGGGGCGTTCTGGAACAATCCCGCGAAAAAAGGATACGCCGGAGTAGCGGTCCTTTCCTCCGAGCGACCGCTTGAGGTAGATCTCGGGATGGGCAGCGGTCCCTTTGAAACGGAGGGAAGGGTCATAACCGCGCATTATCGTGACCTGGTGCTGGTCAACTGTTATTTCCCGAACGGAGGCATGGGGCCGGAGAGGCTGGCTTATAAGCTGGAGTTCTACGACAGGTTCCTTGGATATGTCGATGGTATAAAAAACCGTGATATAGTGATTTGCGGGGATTTCAATACGGCCCACAGGGAAATAGACCTGGCGCGGCCGAAACAGAACGAGATGAACACGGGTTTTCTGCCGGAGGAAAGGGCCTGGCTTGACAAGTTCATCTCGCACGGATATGTCGATGTTTTCCGCAGATTCGACGGCCGGCCGGGCCGGTATACCTGGTGGGATTATAAAACGCGTTCCAGGGAGAGGAATGTCGGGTGGAGGATAGATTATTTTTTCGTAACGGAAAAGTTCCTTCCCGGGGTAAAGAACGCTTTCATAATGTCCGATGTCAAGGGAAGCGATCATTGCCCGTTGGGTATAGAAATATAACAGCCCGTAAAGCTGTTGTATTTCCGGGTCTTGGGTGTCAGGTGTCAGGTTAACCCGAAACCCGTTACCCGAAAACCGACACCTGAAATTATGAAAGAATTCCCCAAACTGCTCATAGCGAACAGGAACGGCGAGATATTCGATGTGCCCTTCATACGGGCCGCCGGCATGAAAGGCGGGGAGATCTTCCCGCTGGAAGTATCCGACCTTGCCGAGCTTCATCCTGACAGTGAGCTTTTTATGCTTCCCGACAGGCGTCCCGTAGGGTGTGACGCCGGGGGGAAAGAAGCGGTACGGGTGCTTTCCGACCCTTTCGGGAGCGGATCGGACTGTTTTCCCGTGGCCGCGTTCGCCGCGCCGGGTTTTTCGGTCTCGCACAACACGGCTTACGAAGAGACGAAAGCCGCGGGGCAGCTTCCTCTTTTCAGTTACGCGGCCGCGGCTTTTTATAAGGGAAAGTTCTACGCCGCTTCTTTCAGGGTGGATTCGGAGCGCCGGCAGGAACTTTCCGGAATGAATGTCGACGCCGTCGAAGAAAATGTACGGAAATACAGGGAATATTTTCCGCGGAACAGACTCGTCAGGCATCTCGAGTCATGCGCTTTGAAATACGGATGCCCGGCGGCAAAGAACTTTTTCCTGGAAAGGTATGAAGGCCCCCTTCCTTCTTCTCCGGAGTGTAACGCCAGGTGCATAGGCTGTATAACCCATCAGCCGGGCAATAGATGTTCGGTCACCCAGCCGAGGATAAATTTCGTGCCCTCTCCCGAAGAGATAGCCGAGGTGGCCGTGTCCCATATAAAGAATGCCAGGGACCCGGTGGTGAGTTTCGGCCAGGGGTGTGAGGGGGAACCTCTCATGGCGGGGGAAACCCTCGTGAAAGCGGTTGCCCTGGTCAGAAAATCCACCTCAAAAGGCGTAATCAACATGAACACCAACGCCAGCAGGCCGGATATCCTGGATCGCCTTTTCGAGGCGGGGCTGGACTCCATAAGGGTCAGCCTCAACAGTGTAAGAAAGGAATATTACGATAGGTATTATCTGCCCTCCGGGTATTCCTTCGGAGATGTGATGTCCTCTATACGGCTGGCGAAAAAAAACGGAAAGTTCGTTTCCGTGAATTATCTCACCTTTCCGGGATTTACGGATTCCAGAGGCGAGTTCGGCGCTCTCAGGGATTTTGTGAGAGATACAGATATTGACATGGTCCAGTGGCGGAACCTCAACTATGACCCGGCCGCTTATTGGAGGACGATGAAACTCAAGGTGCGCTCACAGGATATGCGCGGGATGAAGGAAACGGTCCACGATATCCATGCCGAATTCCCCTGCCTCATGAAAGGGTATTTCAACCCTTCCCGGGGAAGAATGAAGAGGCACGGGGATAAGGTTAAAAGGCTGGAGGCGCGGGGTTAAAGCCTGTAACGATAAATTCGTGAGTTGTGAATAGTGAGTTGTTAATGGCCGCCGGGATGCCGGGGGCTCTTCTGACAGGTCCGGGTCGGAACTCTTCGGCATAGAAAGGGATTTTATGAAAAAATACGCTCTACGCTGCGTGTTGTACGCTGCGCTTGTTGCTTTGGTCTTTTCGGGCTCCGGCTGTTCAGAAGAAAAGCCAATGCCGGTACTTGATGTGAACGGAAAGGGCGCGGCCATAATCTCCGCGAAGACCGGGGAGGTCCTTTACCGTAAGAATCCGGAGGGAAGATACCCGCCCGCCTCGACCGCCAAGGTTATGACAGCCATAGTGGCTATAGAGAACATGCCGCTTGAGGCCGAGATAATACCCGGTCCCAAGGTGGTCAGGGTAGAGCCGACGATAATCGGCCTCAAACCGGGTGTAAAATATAAGCTGGGAGACCTTATTAAAGCTATACTCATAAAATCGGCTAACGACGCCGCCTTTGTCATAGCGGAAGCCGTGGCCGGGTCCGAGGAGAAGTTCGCGAGGATGATGAACGAAAAAGCCCTGCAGATAGGGATGGAGAACACGAATTTCGTAAAAGCGTCCGGGCTTCCGGCCGGCCGGCCCGACGCGCAGCACACAACGGCGATCGACCTGGCGAAAATGATGCGTTACGCACAGAGCTACGACGCTATACTCGAGGCGATGTCGATGCCCACGGCCGAGATATACGGAAGCGACGGCAAAAGGATATTCCTTAAAACCCATAACAGGGCGTTATTGAAAAGCGATAACGCGCCCTGGGGGAAGACCGGTTATACCAGGGAAGCCCGCCGGACCTTTGCCGGGGGGGACCCCTCCATGGAGCCCGTAATAGCTTTCGGCCTCCTGAAGTCCACGGACCTCTGGAACGACATATCGACCCTTAAGAACGAAGGCCTCAGGTTGTACGAAGAATCCCGCAGGACCTGGTGGACGGAACTTGTGGCGTGGATAAAGGCCCAGAGAAAAAGGGGCAGGGAGGACCTGGTCGTTCTGGAGGCCCTGAGGGGTTGACCTTTCCGATATTCGCGGCGGAGGCGCCTGAATTAGTCCTTTACAATCATAAATAAAAATACTATCATTGCGTTATCGGTGTTCCTGATATTCTCGCCGGGGCAGGGCAGTAAGCCCCCGGTCTTTTGCGGGGAGGAAGAATGAGCGTGAGCAAACTTTCAGTGGTATTCCTGTGGCACATGCACCAGCCTTTGTACAAGGACCTCCTGACCGGTAAATATCATCTTCCCTGGGTCAGGCTGCACTCCACCTATTCTTACCTGGATATGGCCGCCGCCGTCGAGGAATTCCCCGGTGCCCGGGCGACTTTCAATTTCACACCTTCTCTCATATGGCAGCTTCTCGATATTTCCGGCGGAGGCGACAACGACGACGATTATCTCGCGCTTACCCGGAAAAAAGCCGAGGACCTTGACAGGGAAGAGGCCTGTTTTATCCTCAAAAATTTCTTTTCCTGCGATATGGCTAAAGCCATCGATCCCATAAAAAAATACTCCGAGCTTTTCCACCGGAGAGGGACCGACCTGCGCAGGGAAAAGCTGGCGAAGAAGCTCAAGGAATTCACCTCCCAGGACCTCAGGGACCTTCAGGTATATTTTAATCTGGCATGGTGCGGGTTTACTCTTAAAGACGCCGAAGGCCCCGTCAAAGAGCTCTTAGCCAAAGGGTCGGATTATTCCGAGGAGGACAAAACCGCCCTTCTGGCGGAACAGAAGGAAGTTGTGAGGTCCATCCTTCCGAGATACCGCAAACTGCAGGACGAAGGGCGTATAGAGATATCGACGACCCCTTTTTACCATCCGATACTGCCTCTTCTGTGCGAAGGCGGGGACGCGGGAGGCTTTGACTTCGGGAAAGACGCCGAAGTGCATGTTTCCAGGGCGATAAAGCTTTACGAAAAGGTTTTCGGTCGGAAACCTAGGGGGATGTGGCCCGCCGAGGGAAGCGTCAGCCCCGAGATAATACCTCTTCTTGCCGGGAACGGTATAGAGTGGATGGCTACCGACGAGGGAATACTGCTGGAGTCTTTCAGGGGAGGGGATATCCCGAGGGAAGACCTTATCTACAGGGCATATACCGCCGAAGCCTACGGCAAAGAGATCGATATGGTCTTTCGGGATATAAACATATCCAATGCCATAAGTTTCAGGTATTCCGCCATGCCTGCGAGAAAAGCCGTCGCCGATATGGGGCGAGACCTCAAGGAGATATTCAATTCCAGAAAACTGAAAGCAGGAGAGCCCGTAACGGCTATAATACTTGACGGCGAGAACCCCTGGCCCTATTACGACATGGGGGGTAAGGAATTCCTGCACGAGACCTACAGGATGATATCGTCTTCGCCCGAGCTTGAAATGGATACGGTAGGGGGATTCCTCGGGAAGAAGAAAGACAGAGGGCGGATAAGCGATCTTTACAGCGGATCGTGGATAAACCGCAATTTCTCCAAATGGATAGGGTCGCCTCAAAAGGATAAAGCGTGGAAGTATCTTTGCAAGGCCAGGGAGGACCTCTTCTCTTCGGGTGAGCCTTCCCCGGAAGCCCTCGAGGAGCTTTACATAGCGGAAGGCAGCGACTGGTTCTGGTGGTACGATGATTTCGGTACGGAACTTAATTTTATTTTTGACGAGCTCTTCAGGCTTCACTTGAGGAACCTTTACCGGCTTATCGGAAGAAAACCCCCTATGTACCTCTCCCGGCCTATACCCTCGGGGCCTTCTGCCCGCAAAATAACCTCTGCCCGACGGGCGGAGATGGCAGGGGGAGGGCCCAGTGTGCTTTTTGTTTCCTCCGAGGCGGTCCCTTACGCCAAGACGGGCGGCCTGGCGGATGTGGCCGGAAGTCTGCCCGGCGCGCTGGCATCGATGGGCTGCGAGGTCAGCCTTATCATGCCTATGTACAGATCTATCAGCGATGCCGGACTCGACCTCGTAAAAGAGGTCGCCAGGGCGGAACACCCGTTCACGGCCAGGGTCAAAGGGTTTGATGTGTTCTCCCTTAGGAAGACGGGGGTTACGACATATTTTATCAACAACAAGAGATACTTTTCCCGGTCAGGGCTTTACGGTACCTCAAAAGGAGACTATCCGGATAACGGCATGAGGTTCGCTTTTTTCTCGAGGGCGGTCCTGGATTCCATAAAGATTATGAAGTCAAGGCCGGACCTGATCCATTGCAACGACTGGCAGACCGCCCTTATCCCTTTTTACCTGAAGTTCAAGCTGGCGGGAGATCCTTTTTTCTCGGGGGTCAAGACCCTTTTCTCCATACACAACATGGCCTACCAGGGTATTTTCCCTAAAAAGATAATGAAGAAGATCGATATACCCGAGACTTTCTTTAACATGAGCGACCTTGAATTCTACGGAAACCTTAATTTTATGAAATCCGGCATACTTTATTCCGACGCGGTAAGTACGGTGAGCCACCGTTACGCGGAAGAGATAATGACGCCCGAGTACGGCTGCGGCCTGGACGGGCTGCTCCGCATGAGGAAAGATGTGCTTTACGGGATACCGAACGGCGTTGATTATTCCGTATGGAGTCCCGGGAACGACAGCTACATAAGCGCGAGGTATGACGCAGGCGACCTTTCCGGAAAGGCCGCCTGCAGAGAAGACCTTCTCAGCATAGCGGGCCTTGATATCCCGGGCGAAGCCCCTCTGGTGGGAATGGTTTCCCGGCTCGCGGACCAGAAGGGTATAGACCTGGTCGCGGGTGCCGTACCGTATCTGATAGAAAAAGGCGCGGGCATAGTGCTGCTGGGGAAAGGAGAGGAAAAATACAACAAGATGTTTTCCTCTTTGTCATCGAAATACCCCGGGCGGTTCCATTACTGCGGGGAATTCAATGAGCCTCTCGCGCATAAAATAGAGGCCGGCTGCGATATTTTCCTTATGCCGTCCAGGTACGAACCGTGCGGGCTCAACCAGATGTACAGCATAAAATACGGCACTATACCCGTAGTAAGGGCCACGGGCGGTCTTGATGATATTATAATCGACAGGGACGACGACCCCGGGAACGGTAACGGTTTCAAGTTCCTGTCAGCCGAGCTGGATGATTTTATCGAGGCCCTGGAAAGGGCGCTTGAGGCTTTTTCCGATAAGTCCGTCTGGAAGAGTTTGATGCAAAAGGCGATGTCCGCGGACCACTCCTGGCAAAATTCCGCGGAGCAGTATCTTGCGTTGTACAGGGAAATATTAAGTAAATAGCGTTGATCGCGTTGCCGTTCTTCGCTTTCAGATGTCGGGGGCAGGCCGGGGGGCTGGAGGCTTCGTACAGGTAGAGGTAGAGAAATCTGACACTGTGACACAAGCGAGGGGAAACCGAGCGATGACACTTTGACCCTAAAGAGGGGCGTTAAAAAGTCACCTATGACCCGCGGCCTCCGGGTTAAGAGCTGGCCTAACGCTTGAAGCTGCAGCTGAACGCTGATATATAAAAAGGAGAAACCATGAAAGCCGATCTCGCGATGGCGATACATTTTCATCAGCCTGTGGGGAATTTTGACCATGTAATGGAAAGGGCCTGTGATAAATGCTATCTTCCTTTTATTGAATTGCTCGACAAATACCCGGACATACGGATGAGTTTCCATTTTACCGGATGCCTCCTGGAATGGGCCGAAACGAAAAGGCCGGAACTGATCGCGGCCGTGAGGCGACTCGCGGAAAGGGGACAGGTCGAGGTTATGACAGGCGGTTTTTATGAGCCCATTTTTCCGGCCATTCCGCGCGAAGACAGGATCGGGCAGATCAGGAAGCTGACGGATTATGTGAAAAACAATTTCTCTTTCGATCCGTCCGGCGCCTGGATCGCCGAGAGGGTATGGGAGCCGGGCCTCCCTTCAGACCTTCACGACGCCGGAGTGAAATATGTAATGCTGGACGACACGCACTTCCTTTACGCGGGCATAGATAAGATGGACACTTTCGGATATTACATGACGGAAGATAACGGCAAGGCGGTGGCGGTGTTCCCGACCGACAAGACCCTCCGTTACCAGATACCGTTCAAGAAGCCCACGGATTGTACGGATTATATAAAATGGGTAGTTTCGGAAAAAGAGGACCCTCTGCTCGTATACGGGGACGACGGGGAAAAATTCGGGGAATGGCCGGGAACCCATAAATGGGTCTTCGAGGAGAAATGGCTTGAGATGTTCTTCGATGAGCTTTCCGGCAATTCGGACTGGCTGAGGACGGTAAAGGTGGGTGACTGCCTCGGGGAGAGGCTTCCCGAGGGCAATGTGTACCTGCCCGCCACATCGTATGAGGAAATGCTGGAGTGGGCCCTTCCCGCCGATAAGCAGGAGTATATGGAAAATGTCCTGAACGATATACGCTTTCTCGGAAAAGAGGATTACTATAAACCTTTCATAAGGGGAGGCTTCTGGAGGAATTTTCTGACCAAGTACCCCGAATCCAATAAAATGAACAAGAAGATGGTCTTTTTAAGCCGTAAGCTGAGGGAAGCCGAAGAGAGATCAGGGGCCGTCTCGGAAGAGGCCAGGGACGACCTTTTCCGGGGACAGTGTAACTGCGCGTACTGGCACGGTGAGTTCGGGGGACTTTACCTTTTTCACCTGAGAAGGGCGATATATCATCATCTGATAAAGTGCGAGGTCGGCATTGACCGCATGTTGTACGGAAAGAAGGATTTCTGCGGAGCGGACGCCGCGGATATAGACGCCGACGGAAATGAGGAGGTCCTGCTTTACAACAGGGGGCTTTCTCTCTCAGTTCACCCGGTGCCCGGCGGAGTGGTCAAGGAACTGAATTCCAAGAAGGCCTGCCAGAACCTTATCAATACGCTTTCCAGAAAAAAAGAAGCTTACCACCGGAAGATACTTGAAAAACTCGGAAATTCCTCCGGCGGGCAGGGGCAGGAGAACGGCGGGGTCAAGACGATCCACGAAGGCGACAAGAAAGTTGAAAAGGGCATAGAAGAGAACCTGGCGTATGACTGGTACGGCAGGAACTGTTTTATCGACCATTTCGTAGCGCGCGGGACTTCTATTGACGAATTTTCACGGTGTGAATATAACGAAGAAGGAGATTTTGTCCTGGGGGCATATTCCTTCAGGGTGGAAAGCCCGGGTAAAGAGGCCGGGGTCGTGCTTAAGAGGAAAGGACAGGTAAGGGGAATCCCCGTAAGCATCGAAAAAAGTTTTTTTGTCGGGCAGTCATCATCCGTCTTAGAGGTTTCTTATAAGATAAAGAACGAGGGAAAAGAAAAGCTCGAAACGGTGTTCGGACCGGAACTCAATTTCGCTATGCCCGAGGCGGATTCCGGGAGATATTCTGTGTGTTTGAAAGAGGGAGGAAAAAGCCGCCGAGTAGGGGCCAAAGCTTCGGCAAAAGCGTCCCGTAAATTTACCATATCGGATCTGGAGAATGCCTGTTCTTTAGAAGTCCGTTTCTCGCAAAACCTTGATATATGGTATTTTCCGATCAATACGGTATCCCAGTCCGAAAAAGCGTACGAACTGAATTACCAGGGCTCCTCAATCCTGCCGCATTTCTCCTGTTCTTTGTCCCCCGGGGAAGTCCGTGAGCTGAGCGTAACCGTAGAGATCATGGCAAGATAAAAGGATACGGGATTTCAAATGTAACTTTTTAACTATTCCGCTGTACCCGGTTACTTTTCGTGTGGTAAATGCTTTTCACTAAAAGATATCGGTTGACAATATGAAAGACCAGCGTTAAAATCTATAAGCTGGCAATTAAAATATGTGTTTTTTACGATATATTGCGGTTTCAACCCGTGAGGTGAAAAATGGGGAATAAAGCTCCGCTTGACGATGCCGCCTTGGAAAAAGGCCGCGAGAACACAGCGAATTTCGATCCCGCGGCGGGCGCCCCGGGATCTTTTCCGTCAGAACAGCGGGATGACGCCTCCAAAAAGACCGTTACTCTGGAAGAACAGGGTTTCGGTGTTCCCGAAAAATACGGTGACAACAAGATAACCCTGATGGTAAGGGATCCCTGGACGGTTTTTTCCTTCTGGGAGATACGGGAAGAGGCTGAACGGTCGGTCCGGCAGGAGATCCAGCGCAGAGGCCTTACGGCAACTTCACTTATATTGAGGGTTTACGACATTACCGGGTACGGCGGCGAAGGGGACCTTAGGATCGCTGCCGATTTCAATGTGGGGCAATGGTCCGACCGCTGGTATGTCCATGGTGGTCCGGGAAGGGAATGGATGGCGGATATAGGGATACTCTGTTCCAACGGGGAATTTTTCAGGATAGCCCGGTCCAATGTCGTACGGACCCCTTCCAACAGCATGTCCGATGTGGTGGATGAAGAGTGGATGTGCCCCGAAGACCTGTATTATAAACTTTTCGCCGCGGCCGGAGGCCATGGTATAGGCAGGAGCTCCCTTGAGGTCAGTGAGCTCATGGAAAGGCATCTCAGGAAATGGCTGTCTTCCGGCGGAGTCGTCTCCGCGATGTTCGGCAGCGCGAGCTTTTTTCTTCACAACAAAAAAGGGTGATCATGGCGAAAGGATATCTTGCGTTGGTCCTTCACGCTCACTTGCCGTACATCAGGCATCCCGAGCATGAAAGTTTTCTGGAAGAGAACTGGCTCTTCGAAGCTATTACCGATACTTACATACCCATTATCAAGGCCTGCGACAACCTGATCGACGATAATGTTGATTTCAGGCTTACCATATCTTTAAGCCCCACCCTGATATGCATGCTGAGGGACGATGTTCTTGTCTCCAGATACCACCGTCATCTTGACAAGCTTATATCCCTGGCCGAATCGGAAGTCGAGCGTACCCGCGGCGACGAGAGGGTCAACCGCCTTTCCAGGATGTACCTGGACAGGTTCAGAGAGGCAAAGTATATCTTTTCGGATAAATACGGCAACGATCTTACCAGAGCCTTCAAGAAATTCCAGGACCTGGGGAAAGTCGAGGTGATAACCTGCTGCGCCACACACGGGTTCCTTCCGCTGATGGATACCTACAAACCCGCGGTAAGGGCGCAGGTCAAGGTAGCGGTGGATGTTTACAAGGAGACTTTCGGAACGATACCGAAAGGCATGTGGCTTCCCGAATGCGCTTACCAGCCCGGGCACGATGTGTTCCTTAATGAATTCGGCGTCAGGTATTTTTTCGTTGAGACCCACGGTATACTCTTCGGCAGCCCGCGTCCGAAATACGGCGTATACAGCCCGTACCTCTGTAAGTCCGGAGCGGCTGTCTTCGGCCGTGACATGGAAAGTTCCAAGGCGGTATGGAGCTCGAAGGAAGGCTACCCCGGCGATTACAGCTACAGGGAATACTACAGGGACATCGGTTTCGACCTTGATTACGATTACATCAAACCTTATATCAACAGCTGCGGCACAAGGATCAATGTGGGTATAAAGTATCACAGGATAACCGGTGAGGGCGACCATAAGGATGTGTACGACAGGCAGGCCGCACTGGACAGGGCCGCCGACCACGCGGGGAATTTCATGTACAACAGGGAGAAGCAGGTAGAGCATCTTGCCGGGATAATGGACAGAGCCCCTATTGTGGTCTCTCCATACGACGCCGAACTTTTCGGGCACTGGTGGTTCGAAGGACCGGAATGGCTCGAGTACCTGTTAAGGAAGATACACCACGACCAGGATGTGGTCAAGACCACCACCCCGGGAGAGTATCTCAGGATGTACGACAGGTTCCCGGTAATGACCCCGTCGATGTCGACCTGGGGATATAAAGGCTACAACGAGGTATGGCTGGATAACTGTAACGACTGGATATACAAGCATCTCCATAAAGCGGCGGAGCTCATGATAGGCGCCGCCAGGGATTACAGGAACGCTGAAGGCCTTACGAAGAGAGTGCTGAACCAGATGGCGCGCGAGCTTCTGCTTGCCCAATCGAGCGACTGGGCGTTTATAATGAAGACCGGCACTTTCGTGGAATACGCCACGAAACGGACCCGCGACCATGTGGGGAGGTTCCTGGCGCTGCACGATCAGCTGAGAAGCGGGAACATCGACCGGGGCATGCTGGAGGACGCGGAGTCGAAGAACAATGTTTTCGCTAACATAGACTACAGTGTCTATGCCGGAGCGGCTGTACAGTAAAAGGTCCCCGTAACAGGGAACCGCGTAAATCTGACATAAAAGGAGGAAAGGGAAGCATGATGAAGAAAGTCATAAACAAGATATCCAAGAAGAGGTCCATGGCCTCCAGCAGGTCTACCAGAAAGGCCAAATCTTCAGGCAGGTCGTCCGCCGGTAAGGCCCGCAGGAAAAGCGTGACAAGCACTGAGTTCATGAACCTCGTGGAGAGAAAAGCCTATGAGATGTGGGAAAGCAGAGGCTACGGCCACGGAGGCGACCAGGGCGACTGGTACGAGGCCGAGAAGGCGGTAAACTCGCTTTACAAGGTCAAGTAGGACGGGAAAGTATTTAAAATTTCCAGGGATCGGGGCCTCGCTCGGGCCCCGATCTGGTTTAAAGACAGTAATGTAAGGCGGACCTGATTATGAGAAAAGAAGTTTTAAGCGTTATACTGGGAGGAGGAAGAGGCACCAGACTTTTCCCGCTTACAAAAGAAAGGTGTAAACCCGCGGTGCCCCTTTTCGGTAAATACCGGCTTATAGACATACCGGTCAGCAACTGCCTTAATTCGGACTTCAACAGGATGTACATACTAACGCAGTTCCTTTCGGAGTCGCTCAACAAGCACATTAACAGGACCTACAAAATGGACGCTTTTTCTAAAGGGTTCATCGATGTCATGGCCGCTGAACAATCCATGGAAGATACCAACTGGTTCCAGGGGACCGCGGACGCGGTCAGGCGCTGCCTGAAACATTTCAACGACCCCGCCATAAAATATATTTTCATACTTTCCGGGGACCAGCTTTACAAGATGGACCTCATGAAAATGTACCAGTTCCATCTGGACAAGGGGGCGGACCTTACCGTAGCCTGCAATTATGCCAGGCCCGGCGATGTGAAGGAGCTGGGGATCATGGGTATAGACGACATGCACCGTATAACCAGATTCGTCGAAAAACCCAAGGATATGGGGCTGGTCGACGGTATGGCCCTTAAATACAAAGGCGAGGAGCGCTACCTCGGTTCCATGGGTATATATCTTTTCAGAAAGGAAGCCCTGATAGAGCTTCTTTCGGAACAAAACAAAGTGGATTTCGGTAAGGAGATAATTCCCGACGCCATACGGAAGAAAAAGACCTGCGCTTATCTGTTCGACGGCTACTGGAGGGACATCGGTACCATCAAGAACTTTTACGAGGAGAACCTTTCGCTTACTTCCCAGATGCCCCCTATAGACATGTTCGACGAGAGGTGGCAGATATACACCAGGGCCAGGCACCTGCCCCCGGCGAAGATACAGGATTCCCGGATCGACAGCAGTATCGTCGCTGAAGGCGCCATAGTGCTTTCCTCGGCCATAAAGAATTCCATAATAGGCCTCAGGCAGAGGGTCGGTGAGGGGACGGCCGTGGAGAACTCCATAGCGATGGGCTGTGACTATTACGAAACGGTTGACGAAATGCGTGAGGACGCCTCCAGGGACATCCCTTCTCTGGGAATAGGTAAGGACTGCGAGATAAAGGGGGCCATCATAGACAAAAATGTCCGGATAGGCGACGGGGTGAAGATAACCAACGCTGAAGGAGTTGAAGACAGGGACGGGGAGAACTATTACATCCGCGAAGGGATAATCATAATCAACAAGGGGGCGGTAATACCTTCGGGGACGGTTATCTAGCCGGTGACCGTTAACGCCGCGGACAGGCTGAAGGGAAAATTTCAAGAAAAAAGAAAAAGCAGATCTCGCGATATATATTATAATTCGAGGTTGTTCTTATGGCCCGCTTTTCCTTGAAGTTTGTATCCCGTAACTTTTGCTATGAAAATACTCGCGATAATGGGAAGCCCGCGTATGGGCGGGAATACGGATGTTCTCATAGACGAGGCTCTCAGGAGAGCGGCGGAAGAGGGCGCGTCCGTAGATAAATTGGCGGTAGCGGAGCTTGATATCAGCCCCTGTCTCGAGAAGCACTACGACGAGGCCTTTCCCGACGGCCTGCCGGCCGAAGGTGACGATATGCGCCTCGTTGTGGAAAAGATAAAAACCTCGGATGCCGTGCTTACGGGCTCTCCGGTCTTTTTCGGAAGCGTGACCGGCCAGCTCAAGGTCCTGATAGACAGGTTCCAGTTCGCCTGGCTTTCGCGCGATATCCTGAAAAAGGATGTTTTCGGAAAAAAAAGAGCCGGGGGTTTCATTTGCGTGGGGGCTCAGGACAAGGAAGATTTTTATTTCAACTCAAGGCAGATAGTCCGCCATTTTTACTCGACCTTGAACATCGATCCAGCCGAAGAGGCCTTTTTCCCGGGGCTTGAGGCCAAGGCGGCGGCGCTCGACAACGAGGCGTACATGGCAAAGGCCGGTCAGATAGGCAGGGACCTGGCGCGCATGATCAAAACAGGAAAGGGATAGAGCTCCGGGGAAGCGAAAGAGCCGCAGAGAATGGATATAATAACGGGCGTATTAATAGAATCCTATGTCCTGCTTAACGAAATGTCCCCGTATCTGCTTTTCGGGTTCTTTTTTGCGGGGCTTCTCCACATTTTCATAGATACCTCGACCATAGCCGGCCATCTCGGGGGGAGTAATACTTTATCCGTGGTCAAAGCTTCCCTCTTCGGGATACCTCTGCCGCTTTGCTCGTGCGGGGTCATTCCTGCGGCGCTTTCGCTGAGAAGACAGGGAGCGAGCAAGGGGTCGATGCTTTCTTTCCTGATCTCCACGCCTACCACCGGGCTTGACTCTATTTTCGCCACCTATTCGCTGCTGGGCGGGTTTTTCGCGGGCTACAGGCTTTTGGCTTCTTTCGTAACGGGAGTACTTTCGGGAATACTAGCGAATCTTCTGATCAAAGACAGTACCGCGCGGCCGGCGCAGGCGGAAAAGAAGTGTGAGGTTTGCGGCGGCGAAGAACATCATAAACACTCCCCGGCCGAAAAAGCAAAAGGGGTTTTCGGGTACGCTTTCGGCACCCTTCTTTCGGATACGGGTGGATGGATCCTGGGCGGTATACTCATAGGGGGATGTATAGCCTATTTTATGCCGGATGATTTCATCGGAACATATCTCGGTGACGGCTGGAAAGCTATGGGTATAATGCTGGTCACAGGCATCCCGATGTATGTCTGCGCGACCGGGTCGATACCTATAGCGGCGGCTCTTATGCTTAAGGGCCTCAGCCCGGGCGCGGCGTTCGTTTTCCTCCTGGCGGGACCGGCTACGAACGCGGTAAGCATAACGCTGATATCCAGGGAAATTGGTAAACGGGCCGTTGTAATGTATATTATATCCATAGCGATCAGCGGGCTCCTTATGGGGTATTTACTGGATATTTTATGGGAACTGCCTATCGCCGGGATAGCGGACGGGGCCACGGCCCTTAAAAAAGGGTTTTTGCCCTACTGGGTCAAAGCCATGTCGAGCTTCCTTCTTCTGGCGGCCATTTTGTTCAATTACTTCAGGAACCGGCGCCAGGGAGTGGAAAGTTGCGATGCCGGCGGGGTATAAGGGCCGGGTACGGCCTGAAACACCGGCAAAAAGGAGAACCATGCAGGAAAAGAACGGTCTTGGGGATACGGTACAAAAAACGATACTCGTGGCGGACGACGAGGCGGAGATAAGGGATCTTCTGGAGAGGTTCCTTGATGCCTCCGGATACAGGGTCGTTACGGCGCGCGACGGTAAAGAGGCCCTCGATAAAGCCTTTAACATCAAACCGGACCTTATTCTTCTGGATATCGAGATGCCGGAAGTTAACGGCCTCGATGTGAAGGAAAGGCTCAACGAACGGCCTTCCACGGCGGGGATCCCGGTGATATTCGTTACGGGTAACGATACGACCGCGGACAAAGTGCAGGGTTTCAACCTGGGTGTCGACGATTACATAACTAAACCTTTCAGTCTTGAAGAGCTTCGGGCGAGGGCCTCGGCAGCGTTGAGCAGGAGGCAGTATTACGAGGAAATTTCCATGACCGACGGCCTTACGGGGCTTCCCAATGTGAATTATTTCAAGAAACAATTCAGTTTTTTCTTCAACATAGCCCGGCGCCACGAGCGTTCCTTCGCGCTGGTCATAGCTGACATAGACGATTTCAAGCGTATAAACGACGAGCATACGCATGTGGTAGGTGATTTTGTTCTGCGCAAAGCGTCTTCCATCCTTAAGAACACTCTCAGGAAATCCGATCTCGTTACAAGGTACGGCGGGGACGAATTCGCGATAATACTTCCGGACAGTGACGAGAAACAGGCGGTCCTGGCAATGGAAAGGGCGATCGTGCGCATATCGGGCAAGACCTTTAAATGCGAGGACACGGACGCGGAAATATCTTTTTCCATAAGTTACGGCGTGGCGGTCTACAGCGACAGTTACGAGAACGAGGTCGGGATGTTCGAGGAAGCCGATACCCGTATGTACGGGAGAAAAAAGAGCAAGAAGAAAGGCGGCGCGGAATGAGCCCCTGCAGGAAATGCGAAGCCAAATGCTGCAGATACTTCGCTCTTCAGCTTGATACCCCCCGGACGAAAGAGGATTTCGAGAAGATAAGGTGGTACCTGGCGCATAAAGGCGTCACGGTGTTCGTGGACAAAAGAAAATGGTTCCTGGATGTTTCCAACGAATGCCGCTTTCTGGGCAAGGACCACCGCTGCCTTATATACGATAAGCGGCCCCTGGTCTGCCGTGAGCACTCGCCTTATGAATGTGAACGGGACACTTCGGATTTCGAACACGAACTTACCTTTAATACGCTTGAAGAGCTTGATCTTTATCTCGACAGGCGGTTCCGGAGGAAAAAGAGCTGAAACGCGTCGTGACGCCCCGCGCGGCAGACACGGACACCGTATTTTGCCGATATTAATGGCCTTATGAAGAACGGACTGAAAAAAGACTTAGGACTTCTCGATATCTTCTGCCTTGCCTCGGGGGCGATGATAAGTTCGGGGATATTCATACTCCCGGGGCTGGCCTACGCCCAGGCCGGTCCGCTGGTGTTCATATCCTACTTTCTCGCCGGGATGCTCGCTCTCATGGGGACTCTCAGTATAATAGAGCTTGCCACCGCCATGCCGAAGGCAGGAGGGGATTACTTTTTCATCACGAGGAGCCTGGGGCCTTTCGTGGGCACGGTATCGTCTTTTTTGAGCTGGTCTGCACTTTGCCTTAAATCGGCCTTCGCGGTTTTCGGTATCGCGGAGATACTCTACCTGGCGTTCGGGTTCCCCGTTCTGGTGTCCTCTTTTTTCATATGCTGTTTCTTCGTCGTGTTGAACATACTGGGAGTGAAAGAGGCCGCGAGGCTGGAGGTAAT
>WJMG01000037.1 GCA_014728075.1 Candidatus Omnitrophota bacterium
GAACATGGCTGTTCTGGAATGTTCGGTAACCGAAGTCCTTGTATACTCAAGAGGTATAAGCATAAAAAGTATGCCGATCACCCCGAAAAGCAATACCGCCCTGAAAAAGGCTACAACCGCTCCGCCTATACGCTCCAGAGCAGCCATTTCCTCTCCCCCGGTTATGTTGAATATTCTTTCAAGAACTTTAGTTACCGTAAAAATAACCGCGGCAACGGAGAAAAAGGTCAGAGGTTTGGCCCATTTCTGCAGCATAAAGCCGAATATTCCCTCGGAAAGAAAACCGTAATAATGCAATGAAAAGAACAACAACGCGGCAAGGCCTATAAGGGATATCACCTGACCGCCCACACCGGTCCTGAGCCCTTTGTAGAGCATGCCCAGCAAAAGGACCAGGAACAATATATCCAGCCAATTAATATCATTAATTATATCCGGCAAACCCATACCCCCCAGTCGAGCCCAAAGTATATCATATAAAAATACCCTTGTCAAACCACGCTGAAATAAGGGGTTAGAGCGATTTTCAGCATTTTTATTTACTTAATTAAAAGGTGTTCCCGGGCGAAAAAAAGAGTCGCGCGTTCAAGCACGCAGAGTAGCGGTTTCGATATCGATGGAATCGGGTACAAGATCCACAAGTTCTCCTTTACGGGCATCGGCGGAAGTAAATTCCGCCCTTACATATTCTCCGGTGTACCCCGAAACGACATTACCGCGCACATCTTCAGCCAGAATTGTAACTTCTTTACCGATAAAGGACTTGCAAAACTCGATTTGAAATTCCTTCCCCAGCCTTATCAAAGCCTCTACCCGTTTCTTTGCCTCATCGGGCGGGACCTTCCCGCTGAGCGCGAAAGCAGGGGTGCCTTCGCGTTCGCTGTACCTGAATACATGCAGTCTAGAGGGTCGTACCACCCTTAAAAGATCACGCGTATAGTTAAAATCATCAGGTGTCTCGCCGGGAAACCCGGCGATTATGTCCATCGATATCCCGGCATACGGAATGCTTTTCCGTATGGAGCTGATCAGACTAACGAACTGTTCTGTACCGTACCTTCTTCCCATTGCCTTAAGAACATTGTCCGAACCGCTCTGCAAGGGTATATGTAAATGCTTGCATACTTTAGGGTTATGTTTTATCGATCTTATGAGTTCCCCGTCTATATGGTTCGGCTCTATCGAACTGAGCCTTATCCGGAAATCACCATCATGCGAACATATATTGTCGATCAGGCGGGCAAGCCCCTCTCCCTTTCTTCCTTTCCAGCTCCCGAGACATATTCCGGTAACTACGATCTCCCTGTGCCCGGAAGCATAGTATCTTTTGAACTCATCCAGTATTTCGGTTTCATCGCGTGACCGGGAGGGGCCTCTTACCAGGTTGACCTTACAATAGGAACATTTCTGGTCGCATCCGTCCTGCACCTTAAGGAAGGCCCTGGCCTGAGGCCGGAAATGGCTTGCCGCCATACCGATAAGCGAAAGATCGAACGGCTCGCCGAAAGATCCGCAGATCCCGGAAAATATGGACTCCTTTTCTTTTTTAGGTACGACCATGAAGACTTCTTTCATCGACTCCAGGGCCTTGATATCATCGTTAAGCACGGCAAAACATCCCGTAACGAATATCCTGGCCGAAGGGCGCGCCTTTTTAGCCTTTCTGATAAACTGACGCGTTTTCGAATCGGCCTGGTGAGTTACCGTGCATGTGTTAAGTACGATAACATCGGCTTCGTCCGGGGAAACCTCGTAAAAACCCATCCTTATCAGATTTTCCCTTATGATCTGGCTTTCGTACCGGTTGACTTTACAGCCGAATGTTTTTATAGCAAAACCGTATCTTTGCATTTTTATCCGCTTTATATGCTGAATTGATAATTCATGACCGAAAGAACATAGAGGCCGGCCGTATCGCTTTTGAGGACCCTCCGGCCCAAAGAGACCAGATCACAGCCCGCCTTACCGGCGCGGGAGATCTCTGCCGGAGAAAAACCCCCTTCAGGTCCGATCACAAGCATCACCTTTCCGGAAAGCGGTCTATCCAGGGCCTTTTTCAGAGGAGCGGCGCCTTGCCCGAGGCAGGCAAAGAAAACATTATCGAAAGATGTGAAGAGCTCCGTCAGGGGATCAAAGCCGACGATATCCCGGACTTCCGGCACATCACACCGTCCGCATTGTTTGGCTGCTCCCAGACAGATCTTTCGCCAGCGGTCGGTTTTTCTGGAGGAAGAAGCTTTAGCCGGGCGCACGACCGTGCGTTCCGTAACAACGGGGATGATCTCACTGACCCCGAGCTCGGTGGCTTTCTGCACCAGATAGTCCATTTTGTCCTTTTTGGGGATCGCCTGGGCCAGCGTAACAGTGATCGCCGGCTCCTGATGGTCCTCGCTGATCCCCATGACCTTTATCTCGGCTTCTTTCAGCCTGGCTTCCACCCGCGAAACAAGGCCAGAATATTCCCTGCCCGTTCCATCGAAAACCACCACTTCGTCCCCCTCCCGTATCCGCATAACATCGATCATGTGATGCGCTTCTTCGCCGGAAACGGTTATTCTGTCGCCTTTTATGTTTTCTCTGGGCACATAGAATCTGCTCATAGTTCTTACCACTTTCAAAACGCTAAAAGCACACTGCAATATATTAAATAAAAAGTTAAAAGTAAAAAAACAAAGGAGCGTCTAGTACAATAAAACTTTACTTTATATCCCGATTTCTCCCCTCCCTAACACTTCATTTACCTTCCTCTTCCAAGAATACCTATACTTTTACCTTTTGCCTTTTTACTTTTTCCTTAAACTCTCGTCTCCTTCAGTCAAACTCCTTCTCCCCGAAGACTTCCGCGGTAAAAACATATATGTCGCACTTGCCTGTCTTCCAGTGATCGGCCGGCAACCCCGCTTTATGCGCGCAGAGGCTGTTCATGAACTCCTCCCGTGTCCATCCTGTTTCATCCGCTACCTGGGGCAGGTAAACACCGCTCCTCCAGCCGCTCTTTACCATAACACCGTGTTTACCCATTTCTATATCATCGGGGTCATCTATCTTTTTCATCGGAGAAAGGGCCGAGATCTCTATATCGATATCCTTGATCTCTTCAAGGGTCACGGGCGGGAACCTCGGGTCTTTCACCGCGGCGGAAATCGCCATCTCCTTTACCGTCTCACAAAGCGGCCCCGTCGCCGCCATATTTCCGATGCATCCCCTGAGGGCGCCTTTTTTGTGAAGGGTCACAAAAGCTCCCATCGGCCTTTTCAAGACTTCGTCATCTTCCCGGAGTTCGGCAGCCCTGCCGGTCCCAAGATAATCCTCTATGGAATTCCGCGCTATATCCAGAAGTCGTTTTTTCTGTTCGATAGTGAACATATCTCTCCCCCTTTTGCTTTCGGCCCTCTCTTCTCCCTGTCCGGTGACATCAGCAGTGTTCCCGCTGTCGATGAAAGCGGCGCTGAGATAACCCACTACACGGCCCCGCCCTCCCGCGGTATCACCTGAATTAGCGTATTTGAGTATCTTCACGCGGTCCGCGCCGAGCTTTTTCGCGGCTGCCATTACCGAGCAGACCGCCCCTGTACCGCACATAAGCTCGTTGTTCTTCTTTAAATTAGCCAGGTAAAGCTCCCGCGGATCGAACTTCTCTATCATCTGTATGGTCCCGGAATCCATTCGCCGGGCTTTTTCATGATCAAGATAATGGCACAGGTCCGTACTTGCCACCATGATAAAATCCTTCCTGTCCTTCAATATGCCGTAAAGAGCGTCGGAAAGGGCCTCAATAGTATCCCACCTCTGGTCACACAAAGCTATCAGGACCAGCCGGGCGTCTTTTGCCGCCGCCTGGACAAAAGGGATCTCAAGTTCTATTGAGTTCTCTCCGGAAAAAATATCCGGCATGTCGCTGAAGGCACCGGAATATTCCAGAAAAGCCGAGGAAAGCTCACGATTGACCATGGACCGTCCCAGCGGTGTCTTGAAAGACCCTCCGGAAAAGACCGCTATCTTCCCGGGACGGTATTTTCTATGGGAAAAACCGACGATTATCACATCCCGCGGCCGGCTTCTCCTGACCAGTTCGAAAGAATGTGCCGCTATCCGGCCGGAATACCGGTAACCGGCGTGAGGGGCTATTACCCCCAGTACCCTGCCGTGTATCCGGGGCACCCGCGCTCCGGCCAGGTAGTTCTCGAGTTCCGCCCTGAGGCGGACGGGGTCCGAGCTGTACCAGGACCCTGCGAGATCCGCCAGCTTGGCTTCTCCTGCCAACACGAAAAAAATACCGGTCAGGCAAATGATCGCCGTTGTAAACGCTGTCTTTCTGAGCATATAATCCTCCCGGGGCAATAACGGCTACGCCCACGGACCGTCCTATGCCCACCTTAACAAGTATATCATAGATCAACCCGGCTCAAGCGTGTTTGCATCCGTGAACTAGACCGCCGCTATAAGGACCAGGGATATCAGAGCTGCAAGGATTACCGCCACCACTATCCAGTTAAAGGAATATTTCATTTTCCCGAGAACACCCACCCCGCGTTCCAGGTTCTCTCCGCAGTAAAGACACAAAAGCGCCTCGTCGTCGTATATCGGCTTTCCGCAATGGGGGCATATGTATTCGGCCACGCAGACTCCTTTTAAACCTCATAAGTAAAAAGTTAAAAGTTAAAAGGAAAAAATATCGGAAGGTTCTTTATTAAGACCCTGCATCCTATCCCAGAAAACACATTTACTTTTTACTTTTGCCTTTCTACTTTTTACTTTATCTTTTGTCTTCCTGTAGCTTGCCTATCTCCGCCTTTAAAAGACGGCAGTAAAGATCGAAACCGACCTGGTCTATAAATCCGCTCTGCCGTGTCCCGAGAAGGTTTCCCGCGCCGCGCATCTCAAGATCGTGCATGGCGATCTTGAACCCCGACCCGAGCTCCTGGTATTTCTTTATCGCCCTGAACCTGGCCTGGACCTCATGCGTCAGGGAGGACGAATCTCTGACGACAAGATAAGCGAAGGCTTTTTTGTCGAAACGGCCTATCCTGCCCCGCAGCTGATACAGGTCCGCCAGCCCGAAATTGTCGGCGTTGTTGACCACCATGGTGTTGGCATTGGGTATATCTATTCCCGATTCTACTATCGTCGTGCATACAAGAACATCTACCTCGCCTTTGATGAAGCTGAACATCGTCTCTTCCAGCGCGCGTGAGCTCATCTGGCCGTGGCCTATTCTTACCCGGGCTTCAGGGACGAGTTTCTTCACCGATAAGGCAACTTTTTCTATATTCTCGACCCTGTTATGCACATAGTACACCTGGCCTCCCCTGTCAAGCTCGTGGCGTAAGGCTTCCCTTATCACTTTTTTGTCGTATTCCAACACCTCGGTGTGTACAGGAAGGCGTTCAAGGGGAGGAGTTTCTATAACGGATATGTCCTTGCCTCCCATGAGAGCAAGATAAAGCGTCCTGGGTATGGGAGTTGCCGTAAGGGTCAATATATCCACATTTACACGCATGCGTTTTATCCTGTCCTTATGCGCGACCCCGAACCGCTGTTCCTCGTCGATGATCAGAAGCCCGAGATCGTGGAACTCAACATCTCCGGACAGCAGCCTGTGTGTACCTATTACCACATCGACCTTGCCCCCGCGAAGCCCGGAAAGAACATTTTCCTGTTCCGATTGGGTCCTGAAGCGGTTAAGCATCTGTATGTTCACGGGATATCCTTCCAGGCGTTTAGTGAAGGTCTCCGTATGCTGTTCCGCCAGGATGGTCGTGGGCACCAGGAAAGCGACCTGTTTATTGTCCATCACAGCCTTGAAAGCGGCCCTTAAAGCCACCTCCGTCTTACCGTAACCGACATCCCCGCATAAAAGACGGTCCATGGGCTTCCTTTTTTCCATGTCCTCTTTCACCGCACGCGTAGCCTTGAGCTGGTCCGGTGTCTCTTTGTAAGGGAACGCCTCTTCCACTTCTTCCTGCCAGTCCGTATCCTTGCTGAAAGCGTAGCCCGGGGATGCTTCCCTCCTGGCCTGAAGGTCGAGAAGGTCCCTGGCGATCCCGGCGGCCCCGCGGGACGCGCTCTGCTTGGTCCTGTCCCAGCCCTTAGCCTTAAGGCTGTTAAGGCGGGGCACTTTCCTGTGAAAGGAAACATACCTCTGCAGCTTATGCAGATCGTCCGGAGGAACATAAAGCCGGTCCCCGGAACTGTATTCAAGGACAAAGTGGTCGGTTGAAGCCCCGCCCTTTCCCATCTTCTGTATGCCGATATACTTCCCTATCCCGTAATCGATATGGACCACATGGTCTCCCGGCTCTATATCGACAAAAGAGTTTATCGGTTGCTCCCCCAGCCCTGTATCGGGGCGTTTAAGCCTTTTTTTTCTGAGAGCACCGGCGGGAAGGACTATTACACCTTTGTGTTCGGTGATGGTCTTGAAAGTGTAAAGATCAACGCTTTTGATGGACCTTACTCTTGATCCGAAAAGGTCTATCCTGACAGGATACTCGAAAGTTACAGGGAACAGAGTGAGGGATTCCCCGACAACGCTGAAATCACCCTCGATAGAGACTTTTCTGCATCGATTATAACCGAGGCCGTTAAGCCGCGATACTACTTCGTCGATCTCGGAGATCTCGTTCAGGTAGAGTTTCAGGGACTCTATCATGGCATCTTGGCCGGAGGGTCACATTCGTTCCGGCAGGGTTATATTGAGAAGACCCAGGCCGTTAGCCAGGACTATACGGGCACATTCCACCAGGAACAGCCTGGCCCTGGTCAATTCGGGATCCTCTTCGTTGACCACCCTGCATTCGGTATAGAAGGAGTGAAAAACTCTCGCCAGTTCATTCAGGTACACGATAAGCCTGTTCGGCTCGAGGGCCTCTGCGCTGGCCTTTACGGCCAGAGGGAACTCCGCGAGCTTGCGGACAAGAAGACCCTCCTCCTTCGCCGTGAGGAGCTCCGTATCGGCGCCCTCTATCCCGTAACCGGGCCCTTTCCCGGAACAGAATTTATGTATACTGCATATTCTGGCGTGAGCGTATTGTATGTAAAATACAGGGTTGTCAGAGGACTCCTTCTTCGCCAGCTCAATATCGAAATCCAGATGGCTGTCAAGTTTGCGTGAAAGAAAAAAGAACCTTGTAACATCTTTACCCAGTTCATCGAGTATTTCCCTAAGGCTGAGGAACTCGCCTTTTCTGGTGGACATGGAAAGGGCTTCATCCCCCCGCATAAGAGTTACAAGCTGTACTATAAGTATTTTCAGGCTGTCCTCCGCGCGGCCCATGGCCCGAACGGCGGCTTTCATCCTTTTTATGTATCCGTGGTGGTCGGGCCCCAGAAGATCGATAAGGAGCTCGTACCCCCTGGCGTATTTGTCCCTGTGATACGCTATATCGGGGGCCAGATATGTATACGAACCGTCGCTCTTTACCACCACACGGTCCTTGTCGTCCCCCAGTTCGGTGGTTTTGAACCATACCGCTCCGTCCTTTTCGAAAACATACCCCCTGTCCCTGAGCATATCAAGGGTGACCGGCACCTCTCCCCGGGCTTCAAGTTTCTCCTGGCTGGTCCATTCGTCGAATTCCACGCCGAAATCCTCAAGGTCCTTTTCTATCAGGGCCATCATGTGTTTCACGGCGTATTCCCTGAAATAATTACCGTTCTCTTCATTATCCTCGAGAAGAGTGTCTTTCTTCCGGTCCCTTACGCGTTCGGCTATTTCGGTTATATAATCTCCCATATAACCGTCTTCGGGCATAGGTTCGTTCCTGCCGTGAAGGTTCATGTACCTCACCTGCACGGACCTTCCCAGCATATTGATCTGGCGTCCGGCGTCGTTAAGGTAATATTCGTTCGTTACGGCATGACCGGTGAACTTAAGTATCCGGGAAAGCGTATCGCCTATGGCGGCCTGCCGCCCGTGGGCTATGGTAAGGGGGCCTGTAGGGTTCGCGCTTACGAATTCCAGATTGACCTTTTTGCCGCAGCCTATATCGGAACGCCCGAAATCACGGCCCGTCCCGTATATATCCTTCAATAAACCGCCGTAATACTGCGCCGAAAAGCTGAAATTGATAAACCCTCCTTTTGCCTCGACCCTGTCTATTACCGGAGCGAGCCCGCTGGATCGAACAGACTTCTTCAGAACAGCGACTATACCTGAAGCGATCTCCGCGGGAGGGCGTTTAGCGGAACGGGCCAGCCTCATGGCCAAATTGCAGGCAAGGTCACCGTGTTCTTTGTCCCGGGTGGGCTGAAGGCATATCTCGACGCCTTCGGGCAGACCGGTGCCGCCGACATTTTCATCAAAATACAATTTAGAGGAATCGAAGAGGAGCTCTTCTATTTTTTTCGTGGTGTCTTTACCGTGCATTTGGGATCATAATGTTCTGACGGGGCGTCAGACCATAAGCGTTCAAGTCCGTAAAACTCCCTGATCTCGTCATGAAAAACATGGACGACGACATCTTCGTAATCCAGCAGAACCCATTGGGGGTTTTGTTTGCCTTCCACATTCAAAGGGTTTATACGCCTGTCTTTAGACAAGCCGCGCTGTACCCCTTTGGCTACAGCGCTGACCTGTCGTGAAGATTTAGCGCTTATTATCACGAACCAATCGAACATGGCCGCTGTAGAGCTCATGTCGATCAGCACGATGTCCTCTCCCTTTTTTTCGGACGCGAAGTGCGCTATAAGATCTGCTTTCTCCCTGGATGTGATATCTTTCACCTGGCTTTTGGTATTTTCCAGCCTCTCAGCGACAAGCTGTTCAGCTTTTTCCCAGGATCTTGTACATCCCGGTTCCGCAATCGGGGCATTTGCCCTTCATGGCCTTTCTTCCGTTCTTCATTGTAACTTCCTGCGCATCCTGCATCTCTTTCTTGGCCTTACATTTTACGCAATAACCTTCTGCCATGCTTAACCTCCTTATTAGGATCATGGATACATTTGCTTAAGTTTATCATATAGCATACGAAAGTTCAAGAAAAGCCCTATAAATATATTAGTATATATTAATATTATCTGTAAAGCCCTTTATCCCGGATATACCTTACAACCCGGGACGGAACGAGATGATCGATGGGCCTGCGCTCTTTTATCCTGGAGCGCACATCCGAGGACGATATGTCTATCGCGGGTATCTCCAGTTTTTCGACCTTTTCGGCGTAGGAGCCTTCTATTTTCCAGCCCGGCCTGGTCGCTATTACAAAACGCGCCTCTGAAACCATCTTATCCGGATCTTTCCAGTTAGAAAGCTCGACCGCGGAATCCCCGCCCGTGAGAAAATACAGCTCCGCTTTCTCCCCGTATTCTGCCCGAAAATACCTTACGGTGTCGATCGAATAGGATATACCGGCCTTATCGATCTCAAAAGTAGATATCCCGAACCTTTCGTCTCCCTCTAGCGCGAGGCGCACCATGTTCAGCCTGTCGGAAACCGGTATTTCGCCCTCGATGTGCTTATGCGGCGGAAGGTACGCGGGGACGAAAAAGACCTTCTCCAGTCCGAAAGCATACCAGCATTCCTGGGCAAGTATGAGGTGCCCGATGTGTATGGGATTGAATGTTCCGCCGAGAATTCCGATCTTCATAATGATTTAGGTACAGGTATAGGTAAAGGCATAGATAAAGGTAAAGGCGCTTCTATAATACTTTTCTCTGCCTTTACCTCCGCAAATGATCCCTTCAAGGGATTATTTGCGGATCTGTCCGGTTCCGCGTACCACATATTTATAGGTGCAGAGCTCTTCGAGCCCCATAGGTCCCCGGGCGTGAAGCTTATCGGTGCTTATCCCTATCTCGGCGCCTTTTCCGAACTCGCCCCCGTCGGTGAACCGGGTGGAAGCGTTCACATAAACTGAGGAGGAATCCACTCTTTTGACGAATTCGGAGGCCCTTCTTTCATCCTCCGTTATTATGGCGTCCGAGTGGTGGGACCCGAACTTTTCTATATGCTCTATCGCCTGCTCCATGGAATCCACTACGCGCACGCTCAGGACCAGGTCCAGCCATTCTGTAGAAAACTCTTTTTCCCCGGCTTCTTCGGAATTCTCCACTATCTTCCTGGTTTCCGGACAGCCTTTCAGGACCACTCCGGCGGAAGACAAACGGCCGGCTATCCTGGGCAGGAATTCCTCCGCGATCCGGGAGTTCACGAGCATTGTTTCCATGGCGTTACATACCCCCGGCCTCTGCACTTTGGCGTTGAAACATATCTCTTCCGCCATGTCCAGGTCAGCGGACTCGTCGACATATATGTGGCACAGCCCCTTGTAGTGCTTGATAACCGGCACCCTGCTGTTCTCGGAAACGGACCGGATCAGGCTTTCGCCTCCCCGGGGCATTATAAGATCGATGCCTCCGGAAGCCTTGAGCATCGCCTCGACGAGCTGCCTGGAAGTATCTTCTACGAGGATAAAAGCGCCCTCATCGATACCGGCCTTGACCGAAGCGTCTTTAAGAGCGTAAAAAACGGCCTTGTTGGAGTTGATGGCGTCGCTCCCGCCTCTTAGAATCACCGCGTTACCGGATTTAAGGCACAGGGAAACACAGTCGGCCGTAACATTGGGCCTCGATTCGTAAATTATCCCTATAACCCCTATAGGCACCCGGATCTTTTGTATCACAAGACCGTTAGGCCTCTTTATCTCCTCCATGACCGCGCCGACGGGGTCATCCAGTTCTTTCACATCGCGGAACATCGATATCATACCGTCAACGCGCCGGTCATCGAGCTTCAACCTGTCAAGAAAGGCTTTGTTCTTACCCGACCTCTCGGCTTCCTCAAGGTCGATGGAGTTCGCCTTCTTTATTTCATCCCGCGAAGCCTCGAGGGCTTTGGCCATGGCTTCCAGGGCGCTGTTCTTACGGTCAGCCGACAGAACGCTTAACGCGCACGACGCTTTCCTTGCCCTGTCCGTTATACCCCTCATGATGGTTTCGCTGTCCATACGATCTCCTTATCTTAACTTATTCTTCCTCCACTATCGCTAGATTATCCCTGTGAACGGCCTCGTCGTAATCGTTATAACCCAGTTGCTGCTCTATCTGCGCGCTCTTAAGCCCCTTTATCTTATCGATTTCGGCGGAAGAATAATTGGAGAGTCCGCGGGCGATCTCTTTGCAAGAAGGCCCGGCGATAACGACCAGGTCTCCCGCGGCGAACTTTCCCGCTGCCCTTACTATTCCGCTCGGCAAAAGGCTCCGGTTACCTTTGACTATAGCCTTTTGCGCGCCCTCGTCGACGAATATGGTGCCTCTGGGCTTGAGGCTGAAAGCTATCCACCTTTTCCTGGCCCTTATCTTTGTTTTTCCCGCGGGGAAGAAAGTCCCCTCGCTCCGGCCCTCCGCTATAGAGACAAGGACATCTTTTTTCCTTCCACCCGCTATCACGCAGTCTATCCCGGCATGTGTAGCGTTGCGTACGGCCTCGATCTTTGTCATCATTCCGCCGGTGCTCACTTCACACCCCTTGCCTACGCAAAGAGCCCTGACATCACCGTTTATGGACCTCACTTCTTTCAATACGCTCCCGTCCCTGCCGTAAAGACCCTCAACATCGGTAAGCACGACCATAAGGTCCGAATCGGCAAGGTCAGCCACAAGACTGGAAAGCCTGTCATTATCCCCGAACTTGATCTCCTCGGTAGATACCGAATCGTTCTCGTTTATCACGGGTACCGCACCGCACTTGAGAAGAGAGTTCAGGGTATAGCGTATGTTAAGGAACCTTTTTCTGTCGTTGAGGTCCTCCTGGGTAAGGAGTATCTGGCCGGCCACATACCCGCGCTTGTTGAAGAACTCATTATACACATCCATAAGATGCGTCTGGCCCACGCTGGCTATGGCCTGCAGTTCTGAAAGCGACCTGTGTTTTTTCGCGGGCGCAAGGATGCCCAGTCCCGCCCCGATCGCTCCGGAAGAGACGACAACGACCTCTATGCCTCTGTCTAACAGGTCACATATCTGTTCGGAAAGGTTCCTGACAGACTTACGGTCGAGCCTGTTATTTTTGCCCGTCAGGACCCTGGTCCCTATCTTGACCGTTATCCTTCTCAGCCGATTTTTTGACATGTTCTACCTTCTGGTATATTTCCTTGATCAATTCTTCCACTCCCTTTCCGGTAGCGGCGGAAATGGGGATGACCTCCACGGCCAGTTTACGCTTGAGTTCTTCCAGAGCCTCACGGGATCCCGGGAGGTCCATCTTGTTGGCGGCTACGACCCTGGGCTTCCCGTACACTCCGGCTCCATACAGTTTGAGCTCTTTTTCGATGGCCCGGTAGTTTTCCGCGGGGTCTGATCCGTCGAAAGGCATTATATCCACCATGTGCACGAGGACATTGGTCCTTTCGATGTGCCTTAAGAACCTGTCGCCGAGACCTTTTCCTTC
This sequence comes from Candidatus Omnitrophota bacterium, assembly GCA_014728075.1. GTDB lineage: Bacteria > Omnitrophota > Gorgyraeia > Tantalellales > Tantalellaceae > WJMG01. The sequence continues at coordinate 12,389 of WJMG01000037.1, forward strand.
ATGAGCGCCTTCTATCAATCCGGGCATATCGGCCATAACGAAAGTATTATCGCCGAACTTTACCACACCAAGCTTCGGACTTTTAGTCGTGAACGGATAGGACGCGATCTTGGTGTGGGCTTTTGTTACGCTGGAGACGAGAGTGGACTTCCCGGCGTTCGGGAAACCGATCACGCCCGCATCGGCCACCAGTTTCAGCTCTAACACCAGAGTAAGGCTTTCACCTTCCTCTCCGGGTGTCGCCTCCCTGAGTTTGGCGTTACCCTTTCCGCCTTCTCCGCCGCGGGCCACGATGACACTCTGGCCCGGCTTGTTCAGGTCGCGTACGATCATATCGGTGTCAGCGTCCTTTACAAGAGTACCCACAGGGACCCTCAGGACCAGGTCTTCTCCATGTTTCCCGTATTTCCTGTTCGAGCTTCCATGGCTGCCGTTCCCGGCTTTATGGTGCTGGTTATATCTGTAATCTAGAAGTGTGTTTAGGTTGGTATCGCTCCGGACCACTACATCACCGCCCCGTCCACCGTCGCCGCCGTCCGGAACCCCTTTTCGGTGATAGAGGTCCTTGTACAGACTACTGCATCCGTTGCCGCCTTTTCCCCCGGCCACGTAGATCTTTGTCTGGTCTATGAGCATTTTATCAGGAAATAACGTTCACGACCCGGGTCCCGGTGAACTTGACGGTTCCCGCGCACCTGGCGAACAGGGTATCGTCCTTTCCTATGGAAACATTGAGGCCGGGTTTGTATCGGGTGCCTCTCTGCCTGATTATTATGCTTCCGGCATTTACCCTTTCTCCCCCGTATTTTTTAACACCCAGTCTCTGGGCGTTGGAATCGCGGCCGTTCCTTGAAGAACCTTGTCCTTTTTTATGTGCCATGATATCTCCCCCGCATATAAACAGCTGGATTAAATTTTTAACTTTCCTTTTCGGAGCTTTTCTCTTTCTTAGCGGCCTTTTCGGCAAAGTGGATATCCTTTATCCTGATCTCAGTAAGGTCCTGCCTGTGGCCGCGTATGGACTGTGAGCTCTTGCGGTCCCTGTACTTGAACGAGACCACTTTTTTGCCTCTTTTATCGCCTATTACATCGCATTCCACATAGGCGTTTTCCACATAAGGTTCTCCGATGAAATACGAATTGCCCTTTTTCCCGAAAAGCACCTTGTCGGCCTTAAAGGGTTTATCCGCTTTAACTTCCATCCGATTCACCTGAATGATCTCATCCTTCTCGACCCTGTACTGCGAACCCTGTATTTCAACTACTGCATACATCGCTTATCTCCCGTTATTTCAGTATGTTAAAAAATAAAAATTCACCGTGCGAGCCTCTTCCGGGCCCTTCAGTGAACTACAATATTATCAAATAGTTATTACATTGTCAATATATAATGTACAACATATGCCGTATATACCGTTTGGCATCAGGTATAGGTCTCGGGCATCAGGTGTTCGGTACCGGATCGAACCCTTAATTTGATACCCAACACCGCTATTTGTTCCAGCTTACAACTCCGAATGGCTGGTCTTCCTCATCTCCCATGTCACTTGGATATGTCTCAACATACTGGTAGTCTATAAGGGTGATAAAATTCCACATGTATATATCCCTTCTCGCCATGAGCACCCCGTTTATCTCGATATCGGCGGTGATCTCCAGCGAACGGATATCCCTTCCCGCGTAAACTACCGCCTCTTCGGTATATAACCTTCCCAGTATACCTACATCCCCTTCCCTCGCTATAATGGCGTTCTTTGTTCCTTTTTTAACCTGGTTAAGCGTCCCCAGGACCAGAATGTCATCGGCCACCAACCCGCCGTTTATCGTACAGTTCCCGACAAATGTCACATCACCATCGACAAATACCATACCTTCGGAAGGATTTAAGGTCACACCGGAAAAGACCTGGTCCCCGGAATAATAAGTCCCCGAGTCCATGGCGTCCTGCCTATAGGCATCGTAGTTAAAAATAGGGAACGTGACCCTGTTCGCGCCCTCTTCGACCACGGCTTCATCCTCGTTGTCCCCGTTGATATAAACATGCAGATCCAGATAAGCCCCCCAGAAACCATCGGCCCTGTGGAGCCTGCTTCCTTCCTTCACCGTATCGGTCGCGGAAACATCTCCGGTCACGGTCAAGTATGCTATCAGGGGGCCGGATTTCAGATAGACATCGTCGTTGGCGTGTATATCCCCGTTGATCTCGGCGCCAGCGACAAAAGAATTGATCCTTATGTCGTTGCCGGCGGCGGATATACATCTTAACGCGGTGGGGGTGAGGTTCTCTATTTCACAGGAGACTGTCTTTGATACATTTCCTACGGTACCGGTAGAAGACACCAGATACCTTCCTCCCTGTTCTGAAAATGTAACACTGTATGTGCCGTTATCAAGAGAACCTCCAAAATCGGTTCTGGAAGCAAAGTTCTCGCTTTTTATCCTTGCCAGGGCGTGGTTTATACCCGCCTCAGCCGCGTATTGTGCCTGAGTATTATATTTAGCCCTGCCTATAAGGTCTATATCCGCCTTTACCATCCCTATCAGGTATATCGTACTGAGCGCCATCAAAGCCACAAATCCCATAACTATTATGAGAACGGCGCCTTTTTTGTCATTCATGTGTTTACGAATATATCCTTCCATGTTTTTTTACTATCCCTATTTACCGGTATTTCTGGGCTCTACACCGAAAGTGTTGTCCTCCGTCACGACACCCGAAGGCGACTCAATAGAAACGCCCAGACTCACATCCAGGGTCTTTATTATATCCCTGCCGTCTATGGTCATCTTGACCTGTCCGTAATCGTTCTTACGGGCTATATACCCGCTTACCAGGACCACCCTGTCGTCCCCGGGCCAGTCTATCTCGACATCGTCTATCCAGGTAGAATAAAGCCCGGTGATCATGTATTCTCCCGACCTTGAGGGAAACTGGTAAACCGGAAGCGTACCCTGCTGCTCGTCAATGTAATCAGCATAGGTTTCGATACTGCCCGGCCCCGCCCAGAAAGGGTCTGTCGACATTTCGGCAAGGTACTGCACATACCTTCCGCTGCCTATGTTCAGTGTCCCGGGATTTGCAGAAGTCCCCGAAACCGCATCCCAGTCGCTGACACCGTCCATGAACTGGCTGTCGGACGAACGGGCTTTCATAACTACCTGTGTGCCTGAAGGAGTATCAGCCGACCACTTGACCTCGTTGTAAAGCGGATCGTCCAACCCCGTATCCAGTATGCTTGACTCAACAGTACCTGATCGCGACCATGTGTCTATCTCGGCTGTAACAAATATATTGCTTGAGATATTTACGGTATAACTGCCCGACCATACAGGAGTTCCGGAGGCCTGTATAAGCTCCGTCTGCGTACCGTCGGTAATGTAATATGCCTGGTCGGAAGAAGACTGCCAATCCCGGCAATCAGCAGCCGCGGGATCGAAAGCGGACCATCCCGAAGGGAAAGAAACGGACTCGAGATCAGGGACACAGAAAGTGATAAAATAATCCACGTCATCGTCATTCGAATCCTTAAGTTTCAGAGGAAAGGCCGTCCATTCGCTCCAGACCTCTGAATCGGCTGGAATACACACGTAAGAAAGAACATCGTCAGTGGACGAATCGGAATCAAGGTCATATTCATCCCTGAAAAAAAGCTGCTGGTGCAGATGATACTCATCGGCATCGAGCCCGGAAGGGTCCAGGTTTCCCAGGGCGTCATAATCATAGGAAGCATCCTTGTCCCCGCGGGTTATGTACGCGGCCTCTATCCTCAGCGGATTCTCCGATGAAGACCGGAACTTGACCCTCACCAGGTCCCCCTCCATATCAAGGTTGGTATTGGAAATAAGCGTCCTCACGCTTAACGGATAAGCGGGAAGATCGTCATCGTGGCCCTCCTGAACATCACCGGCCTGGGTGTAGCCGAACCAGGTTATCTGCTCTTTCCCGGTTTCCCTGTCCTCGGGAAGTTCCAGTTTCACACGCATCCTTTCTCCATGCCGCATAGTATTGTCAAGGCTGGCATCGGAAACGGACGAATCCCTCCAGAGATCGTAATAGTCCTGTATCTCGATATAATCGCCTGTCTGGTCGGCTTCGTATTGCAGAAAATTATCGTTTCGCCAATCGGGACTGAAGACCCGTGATACCGTGTCCCCGCTGGTAGAAAGACTTCCCACGGGAGCGAATGAAGAAGAAAAATACTCGATATCCCTGTAACTTCCGCAGGGCTCGAACCGGAGGTAATCTATCCCGAAAGCGTATCCCGATGAAGAAGTATACTTTCCCGTAACCTCGAGCCTGATCGCATGATCTCCCGGTCCTATCCTCGCCCATCCGAATATCGTCTTGCCCACCTTGACGGGGATGGCTGAATCCCCGTAGAAATCCACAGTAGCCGGACGGGGAATTATGGAAAAATCGTCAAGATTCTCAAGAAAGTCTGTATCGGTGGAGGACCCGCCTCCCCCCGTTCCGGAGGTCACGGTGCTCTGCAACTGTGCGTACCTCTGGTCGTGATCAAGGGTGTTATCCCTAGGATCGAAAACCGTCCGTCTGAGAGTTTTATTCCCCGAACCGTCCTCATAAACATGGTAGATCACCGTACGGTCCCAATCGACCGATCCGTTGGCGTTGAGGGAAAGAAAACCGTTGGCGTCCGTATCCGCTACCGGCATACTTACGGCGCTGTAAGAACCGGAAACAGGCGAAGCCGGATAGAACGAAATATAGGTCGCGCTTGAAAGCCTGAGATCGGACTGGAGCTGCTCAACAGCCTTTAAAAGATCCACCCTGAGACGATTCCTCCTACCCTCCTCACTCCATACCTCGTACGCGTAAAGCCAGGCAGACAGGATGGTCCCTATGACCATCACGGAAATTACGGCGAAAAACAAAACCTCCGTAAGTGTAAACCCTCCGGAATCGCGAAGTTTATTCACTATCTATCCTCCCGCCGGATCCCGGCGCGCTAGTTTACCGCCAAATCCATCGAAAACAACACTACTCGACGTCCGCGAAGAGAGTCTCGATTGTAACCGGAGATCCGGACCTCTCTCCCATAACTATCCTGTCAACGGAAACCTCTACCCTCATAAGGTAAGGGTTCCCGCTATGATCCTCTTCTATTTCAGTAGTGCGCAGGAAATCACCCGAGGGATCTGGCTCGCCGTCCGGGCCCACCTTTGTATCAGACTCAGGAGCCTGCATGGAAAGATCGGCAAAACTTAAAAGTTTCAGAGAATCCATTCGTTTCCTCGCAAGGTTTGAGGAAAGATATATCATATCGACATTCTTTGAATAGACCGCGCTCTGTGCCACTATGGCCACTACGGACACCAGGACCATGGAGACGAGTACCACGGAGACCATAACCTCTACAAGAGTTACACCGGACTGGTTCCGCAAGCATTTTCTCATGATAGAACTATCTCTCCTCGATTACCACATCCTCGATGTGGAAAGTACTGTCCTCTCTTATCTCGATCTTGCACCTGTATTTCCGCTGGATATCGCTGAGCATCCTGGCCTGGTTGGAGACCATGGCCTCGTAAACACCGGGATGGACGGTAACCTTGAGGTCCTTTATCTTCTTTTCGGAAAGAGAAAGAGCCCTGTCTATCTTCCTGGCCGTCCCTATGGCAATGGTCTCCGCGCTCTTCACGACACCCTTGCCCCTGCAGTAAGGGCACTCTATATGAGAAGTGCTTTCGAGGCTTTTCTGCATCCGCTGCCTGGTCATCTCGACTATGCCGAACTGAGAGATGGCCCTGAGGCTTATCCTCGCCTTGTCGTTCTGCAGGTTCTCCTGAAGGACGCTGAATATCCTGTCACGGTGGGACCTTACCTCCATGTCGATGAAGTCGATTATTATTATCCCCCCCATGTCCCTGAGGAGCAGCTGTTTCGGGATCTCTTCCGCGGCCTCTATATTGGTCTTGAAAGCGGTCTGCTCCAGGCTCTTCCTGCCGGTATAGCTGCCGGTGTTGACATCTATGACGACAAGCGCCTCGGTCTGTTCGATTATCAGATACCCTCCGCTTTTCAAGGGGACCTTCCTTTCGAAGATCTGGTCTATCCTTTTCTCAAGATCGTATTTCTGGAAGAGAGGAGCCCTGGAATTATAGAGTTTGACCTTTTTTCTGAGCGAAGGCATGAACGCCTTAAGGAACTTTATTATACGGTTGTACTCTTCCTTAGAGTCCACGACCAGGCGCGAGATATCCTCGGTGAACTTGTCCCTGATCATCTTCAGGACGACCCCGTATTCCTCGTAGACCGTCACCGGGGCTTTTTCCCTGTCGGCGCGGCCCCTTATCCTGTCCCAGAGGTTCATGAGGTATTTAAGCTCGGATATCAGTTCTTTTTCCGAACGGTTCTCGGCAACCGTCCTAACTATGCACCCCATACCATCGGGGAACTTCATTTTTTTCACTATGCCCCGTATACGGTTCCTTTCCTCCCTTTCGCTTATCCTCCTTGATATGCCGATACTTGGATCGAAAGGGGTTAGGACGATGTATCTTCCGGGCAGGCTGATAAAAGAGGTAAGGCGGGGCCCTTTGGTGCTTATAGCCTCCTTGACGACCTGCACCATTATTTCCTCGCCCTGCTTCAGGATCGATCCTATCTTCGGCATCCGTTTCCTGCTGCTTTTCTTTACCGCGGCGGCGGCCTCTTCACCGGGAAGAAGCTCCCGCAGGACATTGCCTTTGTCCACCACATCGCTGACATGAAGGAAACCGTTCTTTTCCATGCCTATATCAACGAAAGCCGCCTCGATACCCGGTATTATCGACGAGACCTTGCCCTTGTATATGCTGCCCGCGTAGTTCTCGGAACCTTCGCGCTCGAGGAAAAAATCGGCCAGCTCCCCGTCACGGAGAATGGCCACTCTTTTCTCGACAGGTCCCACATTTATCAGTATCTCCTTATCTCCCTTCCCGCTTGTCTTTTTTCTTCTTCCCATTTAATTCCTTTCTTTGTAAAATCCTTTTTGATAATATAAAGATCCGTCATACGGGTTCTATTTCCGTTACCTCCATGCCATCGGGGAACTGGGCGGTCAGGCCTTCCATCAAGGCCTTTTCCTCCTGTCCGCTCCTGAAGAACAGGAACGCCTCCTCGGCGGAGCTTTCCGCGCCAAGCTTCAGAGCCCTGGGAATACTGATCTTCACCCTGGGAGTAAAGCCTTTTGTAAGGACGAAAGGAAGCCCCATTCTCCTTATAGCCCGCCTGAACAGGGTCATGACATCGAGATGGGAAATGTAGACCGCTTCTCCTTTCTTGGAAAAGACGGCCCTGTATTTGAATATCCTCTCGTTCATCCCGCTCCCCTGTCCGTACGGATGTCTTATTCCTTTTCCTTTTTCCTGAAATCCAGGAACGGCTTATAGTCCTTTTTTTCGCCGGCGAACGGCCTTTCCACCGGCACCTCGATCTCGACATCCTCGTCCGCCTGCTTTAACACGCCTTTGTTTATGACCGGCTCCCTGTTCCTGTCGATTATGTATTTTTCTTTTTTGTATTTCTGATAGGTGGCCAGAGATCCTGTTTTCTCTATCGCTTCCATGCTGTCCTTGACAAGGTGTACCGTTACGAAAAAGACCAGCTCGGTCCTCGTAGTATTTTCGGCCTCGTACCTGAAAATATTACCCACCAGCGGGATCCCTCCGAAGATATCACCGAGAATGGGGAATTTGTTATCGGTTATCGCGACATTCTTGCGTATGAGCCCCCCCAGGAATATAGTCTCGCCGTCCTGCACGCGGATTATCGTGTTGGCTTCCCTTGAGCTGAAAGTAAGCGATATGGTAGCGGTCTGGTTCGTCCCGACCGTCAGAAGATCGAAACCGCTGTTGGTGGAGACCTCCGGCAGAAGGTTCACCGATATATCCCCCTCTTCGTTGACATGAGGTATTACGGTCAGTTTCACTCCCACCTCCCTGGCCTCGGCCTCATCCTCGAACTCAACGGTAACTATCCCCGCGGTCTGTGTAGTCTCCTGAGTTTTCTGCAGCATTATCTTGTCGACGACCTTTATCGTGGCCTTCTGGTTATCCAGGGTGGTGATCTTGGGAGAGGATATTACCTCGGTATCGCCTCTCTGGTCAAGAAGGCTCATCGTGGCCGTGAAAGTGCTGAAATCGAGGGTGCCGTAAGTAAAAACAGCGTTGTCCGTAGGGGCCGCTAGGCGGTCTATGGCCTCGGCGGCGTCTATCTGCGGCAACGAAGTGAGATAATCACCGGTATGGGGGTCCGCCCTCCTTGCGGTAAAATTGTTGTCTCCGGTGCCGAGCAGGTTGCCGGTAACGCTATTGAAAGGAAAAGAAGTGATATTTCTCGTCCCGGCGGCGGATATTATGGCGTTCCAGTCCACACCGAACCTTTCGTCCTCGGTAAGTCCTATCTCCACGACCTTTATGTCCATGACGACCTGCGGCGTTTTCCGGTCTATCTTCGCGATCATCTCTTTTATGGTATTCATCCTGGCGGGAATGGCCGTAACGACTATGGAACTCACGCTCGGGATGAAAGTGGCCCGTTCCCCTCTGGCGGTATCAAGAATGGAGCCTATAGCGCTCATCAGCTGCTGGATGCTCTCCTCGGTCTCTTCGACCTGAACTTCCTCGGCCCCTGAGCTCTCCTGCTTGGTAAGCTCTATCTCCTTGATCAGGTTGTTCAGGGGTATTACCTCGGTAATGGGTTCTTCGGCGTTCAGCCGGCTTCTGGGCATGACCCGTATTATGCCCGCCTCGTCGTCCCTGGAATAAGCGAACCCGTAATTCCTGGTGACTATGTCAAGCGCGACCTCCCAGGGCTTGTCCCTGAGCCGCATCGTAACCAGGGCCTCTACATCGGGCGTGGGGACGATATCCACCCCGCTCACTTCCGAAAGATAGTGCAGGACCGTCTTGATATCCACCTGCTTGAAGTTCACCGTGACCCTGTCGGAGGCCCGGACCGGGTCCGTAAGGCTGCCTGCCGCTTCGACAGCCCCCGCGGGAGCCTGCGGGGCCGGCGGTTCGGCCTTAGCGGCAGGGCCGGGCTGAACCGTGAACAGGGTCAGCATGAAACAGACCGTAAGAACGAATCGTCTTCTTGCATCCATAAAAATATCTCCTTGGCGTTTTGGGCTATTCGTAAAGTTCGAGCTCGTACTCTCTGTCGTCTATGGATATCCTGACTGAGTTATATCCTATTTCTTCCACCGATAATTTACCTACCTTATCGCCTTTTTTAAGTATCTCCCCGTTGATTATCACCCGCCTTTCGCCCGTGGTCTTATCGACCATAACACCCTCAAAGGAAACATCAGCCCGGCTCAGGATACCTTCCAGCCCCTCCGCACGCCCGTCTGAGGTGACCCCCACAAGCGGAACGAACGGATCCCGTCTTCCGAGGGATTCGTAGCGATAAACCCCGTCAGCGTGCGAGGATGTCACGATCAACCCCGGGACGACCAGAGCCAAAAAGCATGCTTTAATCTTCGGTAGACACATAAGTTTTCAAGACTATCCTTATATCGTGGAGCCGCGGGGTCCTTTTGTCGTATTTAAGCGAAAGGTTCTCGAGAGATATGAACCTGTTAGCCGACTCGAGGTCGCTTATAAACCTTCCCAGTTCATGATAACCGCTTTTCGCGGATATTACCACCGGCATGGCCTTTAAAAAATCGGACTCACCTTTACGCGGCCCGACGGCGGATAATTTCCCCGGGATTATCGCCTGTATGGTCACTCCCGAATTCTTGGCCACCGAGGCAAGGCCGTCGAGAAGCTCGGGAAAGTCCTTCTGCCCCGGAAGCAGCTTTTCGTAAGAAAGCATCTCTTTTTTCATCTCATTGAGC
>WJMG01000038.1 GCA_014728075.1 Candidatus Omnitrophota bacterium
GATAAGAAGGTCTCAAGATACCCCTTCAGATAAAAATACCTGGCCAGGGCGTACGAAAGCCCTATCCCCCCGGCCGTTAAGGCCGCCGCCGTCAGCGGGTACAGGGAACCGGCAAAGAAAGCGACAGCCGGCAAAAAGCTGGCCCTTATAATATTCTCCGGCCCCGGGCTGATATCCCTGAAGGGAAGACCCTCGCCCGGGGCGTTTTTCCTGTATATGACATGCGCAGCTGTTTCACGGACACCCAGGACATAAAGCGCTTTCAGCCTGTGCAGGCCTTCGGTTATCCATATTTTACCGCCGGGCCGTACTTCTATCCTCACAGGATGATCGAGGATACCGCTTCTCGGCATCTCGCCGCGGTATATCTTTTCCGCCAGCTCCAGGACCCGGCCCGCTCCTTCGCTCAAAATATATCCCATGTTGTCCGGAAAGTCTACATTCGACTGCTCGAGAAGGAAATCCACGGATACATATTGAGCCCTGCTAGCGTCCGGGCTGAAGATCCTTCCCGCCCGGAATTCCCGGTCCGCCCTGACGGCTCTTTCTTCGAAAAGCTGAAGCGAGGGACCTATATTACCTCCGGCATGCATTCCGGGGACTCTTTCGGACTCGCCTGTCCGGGGGCTGCCGCTTCGCTCCCGGGCACCTCCCATAAGCGGAGGAAGGAATATCTGCCTGAACTCGCCCGTGTATTTCTTTTTGGCGTGATCGGGCAACACTGCCGGTCCGGGAACAGGGTAGCGCATATTCGCCGCCTTGTGCGCCTTGAGCGCGAACTTTAAATATTCCTCTCTTATCCCCTTACTCCCCCCGATCTTGGCGGAAACGAGAATTCGTTCCCTGTATCTAGTTTTCGAGACAAGTTCGGCCCTTTTATCCCGGTCTATCTCGTCCCAGCTCTCAAAACCCGCCTGCCGGGCCGTCCATCGCTGATGAAGGAACATCTCAAGCATTTCGTGCTTGATAAGGGTATCGAGGTCCGGCGCCTCGACCACGAATATCCTGGACTCGGCGACACCCGCGTGTCCGGCGACATTGGACAGCTTCTCTATGCCGTCGTAATACATTATTCTTTTCCTGACCGGGCTTATGTGGTCCCGGTCGCACATTTCTTCGAAATACTCTCTTACTTTTTCCCTCTTTTCCTGGTCAAGATGATCGTAAAGGTCCTTAAAACTCCCGAAAACATCTTTGTTTTCCGCCTTTGTTCCGGGGGATTTTTCGCTCTCCGCATCTTCTCCGCTTTTTTCCTCATCAGCATCTTCCGGAGGGGACACTTCACGGGGAGAAAAAATATACACTTCAGCGTCCTCACCTCCCGACACCAGGGAAGGCCGCCTGCTGACCTCCGCCAGGCCTTCTTCGATAGACACCTTTATCAGCGCGTTGAGGAACCTGTGGTCCGGTGCGTGCTCTATGTCGCTCGATATCGGTTTTTCGCCCCTGCCCGGGAAAGATCTGCGGGCTCTTATGTAAAGGTTCTTTTGAAGTTTCCCTGTCAGCGCTTCGGTCATACCGGTCAATTCGCGGTAACTTACCTCTTCGTTGGGCTTGTCGGAATAGAACTTTCTCGCCAGGATCCCGAAAGCTTCGGAACACGATTCTTTAAGGTCGTAAACCTCTTCCTCGCTCAGATCGTGAAAATAAGCTCCGAACAAAGCGATCAGCATTATATCCCTGGCAAGAGCGGATTCACCGTTCCTGCGTATACCGAAACTACGCTGGATCTCCTGCATTATCTTGCTGTACACATAAAAGATATCCCTTATCTGTGAAGCTATTATCCTGCGTCTATTGGAGGGACAGAGCTCTATGTGCTCCGCGTGGTCCAGGTCGTGTATATAGGTCTTCTTGCCTTTTACCGAAACATTACCCGAGTGCAGATACGGATGTATGTACCCTGCCTCGTGAAGACGCCTGAGCGCGTAAGCCAGCCTTTCCACCTTGGCCGCGGACTGTTCGACAGGTTCAAACAAACGGTTCATCCTGGAAGACGGCATTTCTTCGTCAAGGCCAAGAACAAGAAATCCCAGTTTCCCCCAGCGCTCTTCATGTTCGGGGTCCATTACCGCATCGGGGAAAAAGCCGTACCCCACCGGAGCCGCTACATAGATGCCGTTCTCGCGCAAATAAGCGTCATGGTACATCAGGTAATGCAGATCGAACTCTTTCTCGGCTTTGCTGAACTCCATGGCGCCGTCAGGGCTTGGTTCGGGTTCGGGGCTGTAGAGCTTCCCCGAACCGTCGACGAGCATCCTGTACGGGTCATATCCTTTGAACTCGTTCGAGGGACCGGCGTGCGGCGCCACCGGAGAATTCTCGTCAAAATGAACGCCCTTGACATAGAACCTGTCCCAGCAACGGCCGCCGTCCTCTTCCGGGGCTATAAGGTGCGCGTATATCGACCTCTCGTTAGGGACCCTGGGAAGGTTCCATCCCGTAGCGGCAGCGATAACGCTAATGGCCTCATCACCGGTCAACGCCGGAAAATCCCGTGAATTCAGGTACATGACGCTTTTTCTTTCGGCGCCTATATCCGTCCTTTCCAGTCTTTTATGCAAAGCTCTTATGCTCCCGCTTTTCCCGTCTTCCGGGGGGAGGAACTCACGGGCGGAAGACTCCGCGTAATTGTCATCCCAGTGCCTGTATATCCATTCCCGCAGTATCCATATCTGTTCCATGGCCTGCCGGTGATGTTTCCCGTTCGCCCGTGAGGACGGCTTCTGTTGTGTGATGTTCAAAAGGTTCAGGTAAATATCCTGAAGCGTGACCTTTCCTTCGGCAAGCGCCCTCACCCTCCTCAGGTCTTTCATCTCGCCGTGTTCAGGGCCGTAGTAGGAAAGGAACCTCCCGGCAAGTTCATCCCGTCCCAGCATCGAGATCTTCCCTATGAATTCGGGCTCCCAATCCTCTTCCGCGTATTCCATCCACGAACCGGGATCCAGCGATACCGCGAAAAGTTCCCCGAAAGTGTCACATTGCTTTCCCGGTTTATTGATCCTTTTCGGATCGTTCAGGTAATCCTGCCACATCCTTTTCCAGGAGGGTCCGCTTTCGGCGTCTTTCCCGGATCTTTCCAGGGCTCTCTTGAAAACCTCATACGACCTTTCTTTCGGAAGACCGTCCCAGTGCCTGTATATCCATTCCCGCAGTATCCATAAAGCTTCCCAGTTGCTCCGTACGGTTCCGGGATCGTGCGAACGCAGTCCGGCCATGAGATTTCCGTAAACATCACCGAAAGAAGGTGTTTTCAAATCGTCCCTGTTCTCGGGGTGGAATGTTTTCAAATTCCTCAGGTCTTTCTTCTCTTTAGCTATGTCCGGAAAATATTCCAGGAACATTTCGGCAAGTCCGTTGCCGGGGAGGACGGAGATCTCCCCGATGAATCCTTCGTCGTTTTTATCGGCTATTTCCGTCCACCTTGCGGGGTCGGAAGATCTCTCGAAGAACTCCCTGTACCTTGCCATACCGGAAAGAGACTGGTGATAAAGGTGCTCCATTACCGGAGAAGGCATGTCCCGGAGTTCTTCAAGGTCTTTCTGCGTATCGATGAGATGCCGCTTCAAAAGATATTTCCAGAGAACATCGGACCGGAAGGTCTCTGCCGCGGCTTTCCAGTTTTCTCCCACATACGCCACGGCCATCAGCTCCCGGGACCGGCCGTCATCCAGCCCGAGGTCTTGGGATAAAGCGGAAAGCAGTTCTTCCATTTCCTGCGGCCCCGTGCCCGAGACAGCAGGATACCCTCTTGCCGCCAGGCTTTCAAGGGCATTTATCGTGCGTGAATATTTGTTTTTCGCCGTATTCTTCAAAACCTCCGCCATATACACCGTATCGTCCGCCTCGAGGATCTTCGCCGCGGCCGAAAAAGCCGTAAAGAGAGGATCTTCCACTTTTTTGGAAGGTCTTTCGGGGTCTTTCGCGTTCATGCTGACAAAGGCCGCCTGGTAGAAAAGGGTCCATAAAAGCCGCGGAGAGCCTCTTCCTATATTGTTCTTTCTGGCGAAATCGAGATACTGGTTGTATTTGGAGATGAATATACTTTTATAGTCCGCCGGCAGGCCTTGCAGCTTTGAATGGACCCATTCGTCCCTGAGGTCCTGCATGAACCCGTTGAGCAGCTCGGCCGTCTTGACCCTGTTACCGAAGACCTCAATAGCTTTTTTCGCGCCTTCGGCGTTCCCCGAGGCGATGTGGTCTTTCTGGACCTTTTTCAGAAGTCCCAGCATCCCTGCGAATTCGGGTTCCCCGGCGATATTGGCTTCCCCGTCGCGCAGGATACCGAATATCCATCTGTCCGCCGATCCGGTATCACCGTTATCGAGAAATCTCCATATCTTCCGGGTTTTCCAGAGAAGGTCGCTGTTCCGGGAATGGACCGCTTCCCTTAATTCCCTCAGTCTTCCGTTATAAATCGCTTCGATCTGTTGTTCCAGCGAAGACTTTCTTGCCTCGAGCAAAGTTCCGATGGTTTCCAGTATTTCCGCGGCGGCCCGGTACTCCCCGATCTCCGCGAGTTCTCTCACCAGATGCGCTGAACCCAAAGCGACGCGTTTTTCCGGCACCCTCAGCCGTTCGTTGCATTTCGCCTCGAGATCCGAGGCTAGGGAAAGTATTTCTTCTTTTTCCTGATCACTGATCTCCGGCTGATACCTTTCACTTTTCCTGTCCCGGGAAAGTCCCTCCCTTTTCTCTTCCATAAAAGCGTTTATATCGTGTATCCTCTGGACATAACCGGCGATACCGCTTGTTTCCTCGAGAATAGCGTCCAGGCCTCTATCCTGGGACCTTAGGGCCTGCCAGGTGGTGTCTGAGGAATGATAATCCCGGTGCTTTACCTTTACTTTTTCCCCTCCGGGTATTTGACGCAAGCGGTATTTCCCCTGAAGGACATTGCGCATACCGTCGGAATCCAGCCAGACCCGCTTTTTAAAGCTTTTTTTACCGTGGTTGTTTATGGCGGTGAATTCATCCCCGAGGATGCGCAGCGCCGACATAATGCACACGCTGGCGGCGGGTTCGTTGCCGTCGGCGATAAGCTCTACCGCTTTTTTAAGTTTTCGGGATGCCTCTAGCCTCATGTTCCTGCCGGAAGTTATCCTCAAGGGATAGCTTGGAGGGCCTTTAAGTCCGGAGATGTTAGCGAGATCCGAGTTCTTCTGTTTTAACTCCGCCCTGACCGCCGAAAGCCTGCGGGAAAGGCGTTCGCTTACCCTTTCTTTTTCCAGGGAAGCGGCCAATCCGGCTTTTTCGGAAGAAAGGCGTATTATCTCCAGGTTGAGGGCGGGCAGCCATTCTATAAAATATAGGATAATATTTTTATTCTTCTCTATTTCCGAAAGCTCAACCGCGCCATCGGAAAAAATGTCCCGGTCTATCTCTCCGCGTATAATTTCAAGCTCTTCGTCCGCAGGAAAAGCGGGAAGTTTGCCTAATTTGACAAGCAGCTTGGATATAGCCGAAGGCGGGGCCCGGCTGCATCTTCTCGTCAACCTGTAACTGTAAGGTTTCTCCGATCTGTCCGCTTCCAGTATCCCCAGTTTTACCAGGCCTTCGAGTTCTGAAGCAACGGTGGTATACTTAAAGGTCTCCGCCGCGTTCTTTTTTCTGAACTCCATGAATTCTTTTCTCGTGAAACCGGATTTTCTGAGGCGGTTCTCGCGTCTTATCGTTTCAAACCCGTTCAAGAGATCGCCTCTGGGCCTTATATTGAAAGAATCGGGATGATCTGAACCGCGGTAATATCTTTCTATCATCTGTGAAATTATCCCGTCCACGGGCTCCACATTCCTGAGAGCCGGCAATCTTATTATGAACTTTGTCCCTTTTCCGTACTCCGTCTCGAAGGTCAAGGTCCCTCCCGCTTTCTCCACGGCCTCCCTGGATATAGGAAGCCCGATACCCGTGCCTTCGCCTTTTTCCTTGGTAGTGAAATACGGATCGAATATCCTGTCCGCGAGTTCCGGTCTTATTCCTTCCCCTTCATCGGTAACCGTTACGACCACTTCGTTCTTATCCTTATCCAGGAACGAGTTTATTTTTATCTTCCCTGACCATTTCTGCGCCTGGGAAGCGTTCTTCAGCAGGTTCAGAATGACCTTGAGCATAAGGAGCTCATCCGCTTTAACGGCCGGTACGCCTTCAAGGAAAAGCTCCACATCAACGCTTCTCTTGCTGTATTTAAGACCCGCGAGCAGAATTATCTTTTCTATATCTACGGGAAACGGTTTTCCCACCAGGTCCATACCTCCGCCTGACCGCAAAAAACTTTCGATAAGGCAATAGGTCAGGGCAATGGATATAATGGCCCCGGCCGCGATCTCCTCGAAATCGTCACCCAGTTTGGTATATTCCTTGTTAATATCTATAGCTGACAGCTCCTTAAGACAGTTTTTCAGATCGAAAAGGTCCTCCAGGACCGATCTGTATAACATTTTAGCCGTCACGGCCCTGCCACCGTAAAGGTCTTTAAGCTGCAGCGAGATGATCTCTTCGTCGGCGTTCCCGTGAATTATTTCTCTCAGGGCTTCTATTCTGGTCCGCAGGCGCGAAGCTATCGACTCCATCCCCCCGGAAAGCCTGCTGAACTCCTTGGACACGCCCGTATCAGTCTCCTCAAGCAGGGAACAGACCCCCACAAAACTGGCCAGAACATTGGCTATTTCGTGCTGGATACCGTTCACGCTGAAAACGAGCTGTTTGAAGCGGCGGGCCTCCGCATCCTCTTTCAGCTCTTTCCTGAGTTCAGGCATATTAAGGGCCGTCAGCTCAAGTATTTCCGGATATGAAAGAGCTCCGCTCTCAGCTTCGGATACCAGTTGTTCAGCGCCTTTCTCCGTCAAATGCACGGATCCGTCAGCGGATATCCCCATAAGTCCGAAAGCGGTCGCCTGGGACACGGAAATGCCGAAATAGTTGTTCGAGAACACTACCGCTTCGTCGTGGCCGCCGATCGTCAGCCTCGGAGAAGCTCTCAGCGCCGAGGAAAATCTATCCACGGCTTCTCTTTTAGCCTCATCGGCGTCCACTACCGGCACGAAAATATAATCCCCGAAATCGGCTAATCCCCTGGAAAGCGTTTCGGAAAAAAGAACATCCTCGCTGCCCATACGGGCCAGGATGTTCTCCAGCTCCCGGGCCAGCTGACCGCTGTTGCCTTCGAGCGGCACGATGCGTCCGCTGAGAAGACCTTCGTATATCCTTATGGTCTTTTCTATCATGTCTTTGAGCTTTTCGCTCCTTATAAGCAGATGGTAGAAGAGAGAAAATCTCTTCTCGTCATTGTCGATCCCGGCCTTTGCCGTTTCCTGCAGGACCAGCTCGAAAACAGGTTCCCATACCCGGCCCTCGGGATCGTCCAGAAGAGCTACGATCTCGTTCTCGGCAGCTAGTCTGATATTGTCGTTCATGCCGGTCTTGCTTATATAAAAGAACACGAAATCCCTGAGCATCTGTTTTCTCTTGACCCTCATGGAACTATCGGAAGCGGTCCTTCTGTATAAACCGGCTATTTTTTTTATGGATGATTCAACGGTCGTTCCCTCCAGGTACCGTCTCTTGCTCTTATACGCGTTTTCAACCGCTTTCATCAGGGGATCCCCGGAATGTTCTCTATCCGGCTTGAGCAGATCCTCGTGGCTGATACGGCCCCCGGCCTTCCGCCTGAAACGGTCCAGGGACTTTATCATGAAAACGGCAGGATAAAGAATGTACGGCAATGTTGCCCCGTTAAACCCGGTCCAGGTATTTCCCCCGGAAGAAGAAGCGAAAATACGGATCCCTTTTGCAACGCTTATCGAATCCCTTCCCCCCACATCTTCCACACCGTATTTCTTCTTCATCTCCCTGTCCTTTTCGGCGCTTTCCCCCGTCGCTGCAAGATATTTCAGCATCCGCGCCCTGGCCAAAAATGCTCTGAAAACTACGGCCAGGTTAATGGCGGCGCCGGCGGCCAGCAGAAACGCCAGAACGGCGTAAAATCCCCCGGCACCGGTAAAAGCGAAAACAGCCGGGGACAGCGAAAGCAGGCTTCCGGTTCCCGGAGGCGCGTTACCGTTCCCATCGCCCGTTTCCTCCTCGCCCGTGATCCCGCCGGCCGGGTAGATCGTGATCTCCTTCGTCGAGGGGTCCGCGAAAAGCACTACTTTATCGCCCACGCTGAGGCCGCGAGTGAAATATTCCGGAAAAGACAGGCCCCCGCCGGAAAGGACTTTAACTTCGCAGATATCCTCCGCGAAAATACGCGACATGAGGATATCGATGATGCTTCTGGACTCTACATCGTCCTTTCCTATCTTCTCCAGCGTTTCGGCAAGGCGCCTCTTTCTGCCTTGCAGTTCATCGATAAACCGATCAAGCCGGTCTTCCGTAAAAACGGTTACTTTGCCTTTCGCTTTAACGGCGTACAGGCCCAGCACATTGTCTTCTAATAGCCGTTCCCTCGCGCTGCGGGGCAATATGCCCGTAAAAGATCCTGGAAGGCGCCTCAAAGCGTCCCTCACATCCGCCGCGCTTATGCCTTTAAGCCGCGCTATCTCCCGTACGCTCTTTTCTTCCCTGAAATACAGTTCGGCTATCCTCAGATAACGCGCGTGGGCTTCTTCTTTCCTGATACCGTCAAGTTCGTTTATCCTGTCTCTCAGGTCTTCCGCCTCGGGGATCAGTCTTTTTTTACGCACAGCCCTGTATACCCATCTGAGCGCGTTGTCCAGTTTCCCGCTAAGGATGAATTGCCTGGCCTTCTCGAGGTATTTCTCGAATACTGACTTTCTGCGGATATTCGTCTCCGATACCTTAACGGGCTTGTACTCTATGTTCTCGTACGGTGTGACGGGATCTTCCTTTATTTTCATTTTCTGGAAAATAGCCCTTGCTTCCCACAGAGTCTCAAGGAACAGAGGAAAAACAAGGATCTCGTCCTCCGGACCTTCAAGGAGGCCCTTCCTGTACTCTATCAACCTTTTGTACTTCTCATTCAAACCGTCCCTTACCTCCGTGGGCAGGGACGAAAAGAAAGTATCACGGCACCGCCTCATCTCTTCGGCAACCTCTTCCCCGGAAAGCTTCCCGGAAGTCAGGAACTTCTCCTCCGCGTCCTTATATCCGAAATATCTCGCCGCCATCCATCCCGTTCCTTCGGGAAGCGCCCGGAAAGCTCTCCAGATGGCTGCGGATATCCGCCTTTCTGACACTTTATTCGTCCAGTGTTTAAAAACATAGTCCTTTCCGAGGAACTCAGCAAGTTTGTCGAGGCCTTTGGCTTTTTTCCCGGCGATCTCGATCCTTTCCCGTCTTCTCCCGGAGACTTCAGGAGTATCCGAGATCACACCCGTACCTCCCGAAAATACCGCTAGAAGCTTCCCGGCATACACCCTCCCCCCGGCAAATGTCCTTACGCTCATGTTCCTTATAGATCTTTCGAGATGCCGTTTATGGACGGTAGACTCCAGAAGTTCATCTACCTTTTTTTTGACGGACAACGGGATCTTCCCGGTCGGCCATATTTCCAGGAAAGACCTGATAAAAGCCTCACGGTCGCCTGTCCGGAAGTAGCTTTCGGCCGCCTCGGCGGTCATCTCGGCGGGATAGCTTTGCAGTATTCTCTTGACCAGGGAACGGTACGATAAGAGCTTTTCCCTGTCGGGCCTCGCCGGCAAGGCCCTGAGCAGGAACTGGACCTTTTCCCGTACCCCGGGAGGGGCCCTCGCGACCTCTTCTCGAAGAATGTATTCCTTTTTTCGCCCTTTCGTCGTTACATCAAGTACCCCTACAGATACAAGGCCTTCCAGTTCCGATGCGATGGTCCTGTCGGAAAACGGCTTACCGTCCTCTCTCACTCTTTTACGCCTGAAATCCGCTCTGGTGAAAGGCTCCCGCGCGAAATCCAGCATGACCCGGGTAAAAGCTTCCGAGATGTGCCCTTTAGCGGGTGTTATTTCCCTGATAAGGATGGGCGAGACCATCCTTGCTATCTCATCGTCTATTACTCCGGCGGAATGAAGCCTGGCCAGCCAGCCGTTCACGCTATCCGCGTCCTTGAGGTATATATCCCTTTCGTAAGGCCTGTCCTCAACCAGCGCCCTGAATCTGTCGGCAACGCTGAAAAGAGCAAGTCCGGTCCAGAGCTCCCGGTTCACCTGCCTCACCAGGTTCCTGGCCTCGGGGTCATGGTTAGCCAGGATAACAATAACGGCTTCGGGAGGCAGTTTTACCCCTCTTTCGGATAGTACTTTGAGCGTATCGGCGGTATGTTCGTTGAGCGTTCTTCTCTCCCCGGCCGTCATTTCCTTTCTGGTCTTCGTACTGTAATGCAGTTCCAGCTTATCCTCGTTTACGGCTTTCCCCGTGTCGTGAGCCGCGGCAATAACGCCCGCCATGGCCGAGGACCTTGCGCCGAAACCGAATTTTATGAAAAGTTTTTCCACCAGCGCCGCCGTTCCCGTGGAGTGGGCCCTTAAATACGCGAGTTTGCCGGGATCGCCCTTGAGATCAGGGGTCCGGTGCACATCTCCCGTCTTCTCGGCATACCTGAGGAGAAAATTCATATGCTCGCGCCCCTGTTTCCCCTCATCGGGAGCGCCTAACAGGTAAAGCAGGTACCCGCGGGCCTCGGCAAGGTCCGTTTCCGTTAACGGTTCGTCTGAAACGACCGACTCTATTAGTTCCTTGCCGTATTTTTTCCGGAACATATCGGACAGTTCCTTGATCTTCACAAGGTAATCCCGCCCCGGGCATCCGGGCACATTCCCGATAAGGGCTTTCAATATCGCGAGATTTTCCGGGGAAAATACTGCGCCTCCCTCTTCCAGCCAGAAAGTCCTTATATTGTCACGGGAGACCTCTTTGATCATCCCCAGCGCCGCCATGGCTTCGATCTCGTCAAGCGCCGCGCTGTAGGAAAAAGTTATATCCTCTTCTTTCTCCCTGAGCTTGCGGAAATCATCCACAAGAACGGGAGAATCACGGAATTTTTCTTTATGTTCTATCAGGGTATCGAGTGCTCCGGCAAGGTCGGCCCCTTTCCTCAGGTCCTTTATAAGCTCTTTGGCTAGCTCTCCCCGCTCAACGGCATCCCCCTCTGCGACAGGAAGCCTGACCTCCACGGTCGTTCCCTTGCCCGGCTCGGAATCCACCGAGATGCTGCCGTCCATGTTCTCTATTATCTCCCTGCATATCGAAAGGCCTATCCTTCCCTCGTTCTTCTTTGTAGTGTAATGTGGTTCGAATATACTCGAAAGGCGCTCAGGGCCGATACCCTCTCCTTCGTCCACCACCCTTACCACGACCTCGCCGCCGTCCTGCGAAAGGGTGGTGTTTATCGTAAGAGGGCCGTCCCATTCCATGGCGTGAAGGCCGTTGCTTATCAGGTTGTCCCAGACCTCGTAAAGAAGCAGCTCGTCCCCTTCCACGGGAAGCACTTCCCCGAGAAGCAGTATGACCCCGCTGCCTTTCCTTCCGAGACCCGCTTTGGCGAGCCGTATCGAGAAATTCACATCGATGGTCTCTACATGGCCTCTGGTGTTAAGGCCTCCTCCCGAACGCACGAAACTCGCGGTCCTGATATACGCCAGCGAGAGATTCTCGATGGCCGACTCTATGGTGCCCAGGTACTCTTCTCCGAGGTCTTTGAACTCGGACATAAGGTCAAGCCTTCTTACTTTTCCTATCTCACGGTGGAGTTCATCAACAAGCTCCACTATCGTCAGCACCGTTTCGTCTTTCCGGGCAAAAGGTACTGCCGGTCCGGTCCGGCTTTTGCCGGCATACATTTCAGGCAATTCGGTCCTTAACTCTCCGAGTTTCGCGATGATCGCTCCTATCCGTTCTTTGTACTGGACGATCTCCGAATGGTCTTTCCCTCCGGAAAGGCCCGTTTCGGCACTTGAAACATTAACCAGACTATAAAAGGCCGCCATCATGTTCTCGATCTTGTAGAGGAGCATATCGGTATTTAAGCCTATCTGACGGAACCATTCATCTCCGGGTGAGCGTTTTATACGGGCACTCTCTCTCTTTGTCCTGTCAAGTACCCGGTCCTGGTCCTCGTTTATCAGATCGCTGTTTATGGCCGAGGCTATATCCCTCCCGGCAGATGGCATGTAGTTGTCTATGATCTCCATTATCTCGCCGTATGAAAGTGTCTTGAAGATATCAGTGTCGGACTTTTCGGTATTCTCGTACGATACGCCCGGCCTTGTGAATCTCGCCATTTTCAGTAGCCTCGCTATGCCGACCCTGGTAACCGTGTAGCCGTAATCGGCTTCTTCTACATAGGATTTCTCCCCGGCTTCTTCTATCGTCATATTGAAATAATTCTCACAGAAGCGTTTTGCCATATAGTCGTCACTTATGGGAATATTCTCTATGGTCTGCAGGTATTTGATAAAAAGCCTGATAGCGCGGTTCTCCACGAGGCTGGTATCGACGGAATACCCCCACTCCCTTCCCCCGTAAGAGGATATTTTACTGAAAAGCCTTTCGCCGAGATGGGGATCGTCGGCGGCCAGCTTCATGAATATCTTGTCCACTTCCTTGATGAAAACCGGTCTTTCGACGCTCAAAAGATGTGTTTTACCGTCGTGGGCATCGATGTAGACCCTCGCCATCTCATCCACGAAGTTGGGCAAAGCTTCGGCTTCGATGAGAAGATGATAGAACAGGTCAAAGAATTTCTGGTTTTGCGACTGGTCTGCCACCGCGAGAGTCTCAACGAGCTGCTCTATGGCGGGGCGCCATATCTCGGGGTCCCTGTCCCCCAGAAGACTTACCGCTATCCTCTGGCAAAGAAGGCGCCGGCTGCTCGATCCAATGGGATTTATGTTCGGATATATCATTTGCTCGAGAAGCGCTTTTCGTTGATCAAGAAGATCCGGGATATGGGCGGTATCACGGTAGACTTTTTCTAATTTTTCAAAAAGGGCCTCTTCTTCCTCGAAAACATCCGGCGTTTCGCACATAAGCTTATAACCGTTCATATGCACATGGTCAAAACGGTATCTAGCCAGCAAATGGTCGGATTTCCTTAAAAGTATCTGTCCGTCGGCGAACATATGCCAGGCGAAATTGACCGCCAGCACCATGAGGAACGCCGTAAAGTAGTTCTGGGAATGTCCCGCAAGGGATATTGCCAGGGCTGAAAAAGAAAAGATTAAAGTCCCCGTAAAACTTGCCAGCGGGCCTCCAAGCATCCGGGAAAACCGCCCGTATTTGCCTCCGGACTTGTGCCCGGTCTCGTGAGCGAACCATCCGAGGACGACACCGGTGGACGAAAACACCGCGGCGACGGGAAAAGACGCGTTCCCGAGGAATGGCAGCATATGGATAACCCCGGCTACGAAACCGGAAAGAAGGCCGCCCGAAATGTATAATTTGCTCAGTTCCGGGTCTTGAGCATTTTCATTCCTTATTTTCCGGTATTCGGCCCTGAGTTCGCGGATACTCTTAAGGTATTTTTCCCTGGAAGCGGGGTCCATCCGCTTTGAAAGATTGCTTAATGAGGGTTCTTCTGTCGCCTTCTTAAGCACCTGAAAAGCTATGTCTTCGTCAACAGGTACGGTCTCGAGCGGAACGAATCCGTTGTACGGTATAACTCCGGAGCCTGTTCCTTTCTGAAATTTAAAAAACCGCAGGATGATATTACCCGGGAGGGGGACTATCACTTCCTGGTGCTCAAAATTACGGATGGGATCGACCTTTATACCCGTGTTACTGGCAAAACGGTCACAGATATTCTGTAATTTATCGCGTACTCCTGATACCGGTAAGCCTTTCAGATCTTTAGCGACCAGGCCTTTTATATACCGCCCCAGCGCTCCCGCGCGCTGTTCATCGGCGTCTTTCCAGGTATTGACGCTTCCCGTAGCGAGAGTATCAACCGATACCTTTCCGGCATCCGGATACGCTCTGGCAATATCGGAAGAGATAAAAGTAATTAATAAGATTATGGAAATAACCCTTAGGAACAAAGAGTCATATAAAGAGGACCTTTTCATTACCGCCTTTCATTTTTCATCCAATCAGGATATTTATTAACTTAACTATAGTAGTTACAAAATAACATTAATACAAATAAAAGTCAATTTAACAATGTATCTTTTTTATTTTTAACAAAACACGGATCTTTTCCCGGGAGGCGCCGGTGAAGGTCAAGGACATTTTTAATAAAAAAGGCCCACCCGGAAGGGTGGGCCTTTTTTATTTATATGCGGGATATTTTTCAGGATCAAGCAGCCACGGGTTCTTTCTCTTTCTGAATGTCCCCGATCCCGTCTTCGGCGAACTTAACGGAAACGACGCGTGAAACGCCTTTTTCCTGCATAGTAACGCCGTAAAGGACATCTGCAAGCTGTATGGTCATCCTGTTATGGGTGACTATGACGAACTGTGAAAGTTTAAGGAATTCCTTCAGCACATTACAGAAACGGACGATGTTGGATTCGTCCAGAGGCGCGTCGATCTCGTCCAGCATGCAGAAGGGGCTGGGATTGACCTTGAAGATGGCGAATATGAGGGCTATGGCCGTCATAGCCTTCTCCCCGCCCGAAAGCTGCATTATATTATGGAGTTTTTTCCCGGGCGGCCTCACTATTATATCTATGCCGGACTCAAGTATATTGGATTCGTCCTGAAGGACCAGTTCAGCCTTTCCTCCGTTGAACAGCATACGGAAGTATACATTGAACTCCCTTCGTATGTTCTCGAATGTTTCGATGAACATTTTTCTTGTGGTCCTGTTTATTTTCGTTATGGCTTTCAACAGCTCTTCCCGGGCAGTAACAAGATCATCGTGCTGTTTTGAAAGGAATTCGTACCTTTCCTGCAGTTCTTTATGCTCTTCGACCGCGCCCAGGCTTACATCGCCCATCTTCTCGAGCTGTTCTTTTAGCTCCTTTACTTTTGCCTCGGCCGCCGCGAGGTCCATATCCTCTTCCGGCTCTATGCCGACGGCGGTAATATCGATCTTGTAATTTTCCTTTATTCTCTCGACGAGGGCGGACCTCTTGTACTCTACTTCTGTTTTCCGGACATCCATGTCCCTGACCTTGTTTCGGACATCCTCAAGTTCGCGTTCGTTCTGCTTGAGTACCTCTTCACGGAGATGTATATCACCCGAAAGACGGTCTTTCGCCCTTTGTCTCTCCTCTATAGCCGCTTTCTTGACCTCCCTTTCGGCCTCCAGCTCCCTGTTATTGACAGTTATATCTTCGATCTCTTTCTTAAGCGACCGTATCCTGTCACCGCTCCCGCTGACCCGGGACCTTTTTTCCTCGACTTCCCCAGCCATCCTGTCGAGAACCTCCTGCTCTCTTTTCAGATTGTCGGAAAGGTTCTCTTCTTCTTTCTTAAGGGCCGAAAGCTCCGCTTTGAGGTCGGATACACGGTACATGGCCTCTTCCCTCCTGCGGCTGCTCTCCTGCATCACCTTCTGTGATTCCTCTATGAGGCACTGAAGCTTTACGGCCTCTTCCTCTATGGAAGATACCCTTGACTCCATAGAGGTCTTTTCCTGTTCCAGCGAGTCGACCGACTGCCTTTCCTCGCTGATATCGGCTTCCACGAGGCGCATTTCCTCTTCCAGATTGCTTAATTTTTCGCCCGTGGAATTCTTCTTTGAGGATATCCCCGCGAACTCTATATGCTTGTCCCGGAGATCCGCCTCGAGTTTCTCCTTCTGGCTGGCTGATTCCCTGAGCCAGAGCTCCATCTCCTTAAGCGAAGAAGTGAGGTTCCCCAGCTCTTTTTCCAGCGATTCCTCTTCCTGTCTGAGTTTTTGGGCCTTCTCTTTCCTGGCGAAGAGCGAAACGACCTCTTCTCCGGAGAAGTTCCTGCTCCTCCTGAACCCCCGCCTGACCACCTCACCGTCCGGGCAGATGGCCCGCCCCGTGAAGGAATGGTTATTCGAAATAAAACTTTCGGCTCCTTCGGAGGAGGAAACGAAAGTCCCTTCTATCAGCTTCCTGAGAGCGCACGCGTACCTCGGATCGGAATTGAGGACGGTCTCGATGTCCCTGAACGAAGACCCATCCGGGACCTTCCAGTCGCCTATGCTCTCCAATTCGTCCAGGATCATGAAGGTCACGCTTCCCATGGAATTCTCCTCGAGATAGCCCATCACCAAAGAAGCCGAACTGCGGTCTTCCACTACGATCGACTGCGCTATGTCCCCCATAACGGTCTCCAAAGCTTCGCCGTACCCGTCCTTGACGGTTATAAGTTCGGAAAGAAGCCCCTTTACCCCCTTGAACCTTTCATCTCCCTGCTCCGCGAGGTCGAGCACCCGCTTGACACCTTCGTTTATCCCCTCTCTTTCGCTTACCAGTTTTTCAAGGAACTGTCTCCTGGGCCTGACTTCGTTGAGGCGGCTTTCTTTCGCCCTCTTTTCCTCTCTCAAGGCGGAGAATTCCTGCTGCTTTTGTCCGAATTCCCCGGCAAAAGCGCGTGTCTCGTTCTTCTTGTCCTCAAGTTCGTTCTCGATCTCCGAAGCCCTGGCGGATATCGCCCCGTATTCCTCTTCAACACGCTGCTTCTCGGAGAGAAGGGACCTCTTTTCCTTTTCGAGCCTTTTCTGCCTGGCCTGTGAATTATGGATATCCGCCTCTATTTTTATCATCGCGTTACGGGCGCGGGTCTGTTCGGACGCGAGGTCGACAGTCCTGTTCCTGTTCACCTGGACCTCGTGCCTGTGAAGGTCCGTCTCTTCCGCTATACGCCTTATGTCCTCTTCGGCTCCGGCAAGGTCTTTTTCTTTTCTGCCGCACCTTGAACTGACTTCGGAAAACCGCACCTTAAGGGCGTCCAGTCGTTTGGACATCTCTTCTTTTCTTTCTGTAGCTTCCTCGATTTCCCAGTCAAGTCTCTGAACGGTCTTTTCCAGCTCCTGTATCCTCTCGCCGTTAACAGCCGCCACATGGCGGTTCTTGTCTATCTCGGATTCCATGGAACTCAGCTCCGCCTGTGAAACCTGGAGATCTTCTATCACCGCGCTGAATTCTTCCCGGTTCGCCGACAGAAGTGCCGAGCACTCCTCTACTTTTTCCTGCAATGCCAGCGCTTTTTCCCTCAACCGATGGTCCTCTTCACCCATGGTATCATCATCGGTCCCGAGGCCCATGTACCTGGCGTAAGAAAGCTTTACATCTATGTCCTTGAGTTCCTCGAAACGGGCCTTGTACCTTTCGGCCTTTCTGGCCTGTCTCTCTATGGAGTTGATCTGCCTGGATATCTCCCTTATTATGTCGTTTATCCTCGTAAGATTGTCCTGGGTCCTCTCCAGCTTGAGCACCGCTTCCCTTTTCTGTGCCCGGTATTTTGTTATGCCGCTCGCCTCCTCGAAAATGTGACGCCTTTCTTCAGGCTTGGAACTGAGTATCATATCCATCCGGCCCTGTTCTACCACCGAATATGAGCTGGTCCCGATACCGGTGCCGTAAAGTATGTCCTTTACATCTTTAAGCCTTACCTGGGTCTTGTTGAGAAGGTATTCACTTTCACCGGACCGGTGAAGCCGCCTGCTTATGGTCACTTCATCGTAATCTACAGGCAAAGACCTGTCCTCGTTGGAAAGGGTTATTGAAACTTCCGCCATGTTGACGGGGGCCTGCTTATCTGTCCCGTTAAATATAACATCCTGCATCGCCGAAGAACGCATGCTCTTGGGGGACTGTTCACCCAGGACCCACTTTATGGCGTCCACCACATTACTTTTACCGCAGCCGTTAGGCCCCACTACCGCGGTCACACCGGGTTCAAATTTTATCTTGGTCTTGTTCAGGAACGACTTGAAACCCACGAGTTCCAGGCTCTTTAAATGCATTCTTCCCCCTTAAAAAAATTTATATATCGTTTCTGCCGTTAATTACTATATCCTTTAGTGTTTCTATATCCTCTTCGGTATATTCCCTGTACCCGTTTATGGGGTTCCTCCTGGCTTCGGGAAATATGTTCTTCTTCTCGTAATTGATCACGGTCCCCCTGCACAGTCCCAGAATATCGGCTACCTGTTGCACGGTATACCTCTTCAGGTTTTTTGTGGATATATCCATATTACTCCTTATTTTCAGGTAAAAATAACCCGGCCGATCCCGCGGCTTTTATCCATTTAACCCTTTAATCATTTAACCTGAAAGTTATACAGCTTTATACACCTTTAGAGTAGTTTGTTAGAGTATACAAGAGAAGGACTTTTAAGTCAAGCAAAATACCCCATATATGGTATAGAAATAAAAATGACCCCCAAGATATTGGCTTTTTGTTATTTAACAAATGGATCGAAAGTACCGGGCCACAAGTTCAGCTGCGCACCCGGCACAGGGTTGAGGCGGTACCCGTCAAAAAAAGGGCGGGTTAAAAAACCCGCCCTTCTCTATACGGTAAACGCTGTACGCTATTATTTGCCCAGTGTCTCCTTAAAATGTTTGGTGAGCTGCGGTATTATCTTGAACAGGTCGCCTACTATGCCGTATGTGGCTACGCTGAATATGGGTGCTTCCGGGTCCTTGTTGATGGCAACTATTACATCGGAAGATTTCATACCTATCAGGTGCTGTATCTGCCCGCTTATGCCGCAGGCGATGTAAAGTTTCGGGCATACGGTCTTTCCCGTCTGGCCCACCTGATGGGAGTAGGGTATCCAGTCCGCGTCAACAGCGGCCCTTGAAGCACCGACGGCCCCGTTAAGGGTCAGGGCAAGCTCCTTGAGCATTTCGAAATTCTCCGGCCCTCCGAGCCCTCTTCCGCCCGATACTATTATATCCGCTTCCGCGAGGTTTACTGTCTCTTCTATCTCCTCGACTATATCCACTAGACGGCTTCTTGATGAATAAGTATCATCGGGAAAACTTTCTTCTATGACCTCGCCTTTTCTGGATGTATCGGGCTCGGCTTCCTTGAACACCTTATGCCGGACCGTGGACATCTGGGGGCGCGAATCGGGAGTTATTATCGTTGCCATGATATTCCCCCCGAAAGCGGGCCTTGTCTGGAGAAGTATCTTCTCCTTTTCATCGATATCAAGTCCCGTACAGTCTGCCGTGAGCCCGGCCCTTAGCGTGACGGCAACACGGGAAATAAGGCTCCTGCCTATGACGGTCGCCCCGCAAAGCACTATTTCGGGTTTGTGTTTCCTGATAAGCTCGGTAAGGACTTTAGTGTATGGATCATCCTGGTATGCCTTGAGTTTCGGCGACTCTACCAGGTATACCTTATCGGCTCCCCTGTGTATGAGCTCTTCGGTCTGCGCCTTTACATTATCTCCGAGAAGGACGGCGCAAAGGTCGACCCCCAGCTTGTCGGCAAGCTCTCTTCCCTTGCCGAGCAGCTCGTACGCGATCGACTGCACACTTCCTTTCTTCTGTTCGGCGAACACCCATACATCCTTGTACATTGAAAAATCGGATACGGGCTTTTTATTTTCTTTTTCGGCCATTACTATGGCCTCGAACTTACACTCCTTTACGCAGGCCCCGCAAAGGGTGCATTTTGTAAGGTCAATGACCGCCTTCTTATCCGCCATTTCTATGGCGCCGAACGGACAGACCTTAACGCAAAGCGTACAACCGACACATTTATCGTTTATTACCTTTATCGGGTCCGGCATGACAAGATCCTTATCCTATTACGATATCCTTTAATAATCCCGTAAGTTCCCTGGAAACTTCTTCGGGCTCCCCCTCAAGAACTCTGCCTCCTCCTCTCGGCGGAGGGGAAAAGACTTTCGAAACCCTGGTAGGCGATCCGTCAAGTCCGATCTTATCCTCCTCACACGACAGCTCGTCGGCGGACATTTTCCTTATCTCGGCCTTTTTAGCCCTCATTTTGCCTTTGAGGGACGGAAGCCGGGGTTCGTTTATCTCCTTTACCACCGTAAACACGGCCGGCAGAGGTGTTTCTATAATATCAAAACCCTCCTCTGTCATCCTCTCTACCGTAGCGGAGCCTTTGTCTATCTTATCTATTTTCTTCACATAGGTTACCTGCGGGATATCCAGATGCATGGATACACCCGGACCGACCTGGGCCGTGTCACCGTCGGAAGCCTGTTTTCCGCAGAAGACCACCGAAAAATCGTCTATTTTCCTGATCGCCTGCGAAAGCGTATAACTGGTGGCCCAGGTATCGCTCCCGGCGAACTTCCTGTCGCTTACCAGTATCCCCCGGTCACAACCCATGGAAATAGCTTCCCGAAGCGCCTCTTCGGCCTGGGGAGGCCCCATTGTGAGCGCCACGACTTCTCCTTCGCCGAAACGCTCCCTGATCCTTATTGCCTCCTCTATAGCGTACATGTCGAAAGGATTTATTATAGACGCAACCCCTTCTCTCTTCAGGGTATTGGTCACAGGGTCTATCTTCACATCGGTTGAATCGGGAACCTGTTTGATGAGAACTATTATCTTCATCGCTTCATTTCTCCGCTATATAAGTCTGTACACACCTTTACCTCTGCCTCTACCTGCGCAACGCCTATTTCGCCAGGCTTTCCTTGATCAGGGCCGAGGCTATAACACCCCTCTGTATCTGGTTCGTTCCCTCATAGATCTGGGTTATCTTGGCGTCCCGCATGAGTTTTTCGGCAGGATATTCTTTCATGTAGCCGTAACCGCCGAATACCTGTACGGCGTCGGTAGTCACTTTCATCGCCGTATCCGACGCAAATGTCTTACACATGGCGGAAACCTTGGCTATATCCTTGGCGCCGGAGTCGATCATCCTGGCAGCCGAATAAACAATGGCCCTGGCGGCTTCGGTCTGTATGGCCATATCCGCGAGCATGAACTGCACTCCCTGAAAAGAGGATATGGTGGTGCCGAACTGTCTTCTTTCGTGCGCGTATTTCACGGCCTCGTCGAGAGCCCTCTGCGCTATCCCGACCGCCTGCGCGGCGACACCGGGAC
Organism: Candidatus Omnitrophota bacterium; assembly: GCA_014728075.1. Classification (GTDB taxonomy): domain Bacteria; phylum Omnitrophota; class Gorgyraeia; order Tantalellales; family Tantalellaceae; genus WJMG01. The sequence goes on from WJMG01000038.1 coordinate 20,892, forward strand.
GCGAATGGTCAAAGGTCTTCATAGCCACTATAAAACCCAGACCTTCCCTCCCCAGAAGGTTCTCCTTCGGGACCCTGCAATCGGTAAAGATAACTTCACGGGTGGCCGACCCTCGTATCCCCAGCTTATCCTCTTTCTTTCCGAAGCTCACGCCCGGCATGTCCTTTTCCACTATGAACGCGCTCGCTCCCCTCGCGCCTTTTTTTCTGTCGGTCATGGCGACAACGGAATACACTTCAGCCTCGCCCCCGTTGGTTATCCACTGCTTGGTGCCGTTAAGGATATAATGGTCGCCGTCCTTGACGGCCGTTGTTTTTATCCCGCCGGCGTCGGATCCCGCTTCCGCTTCAGTCAGAGCGAAAGCCGCTATGGTACCCGACGCTATCCGGGGCAGGTACTTTTTCTTCTGCTCTTCGTTACCGAACAGTATTATCGGGAATGTACCGAGACCGGAAGCCGCAAAAGCCAGGGATATACCTCCGCAGCCCCAGGAAAGCTCTTCCGTGGCTATGGCGAGGTCCATCACTCCGCCGCCCATGCCGCCGTATTCCTCGGGTATGTAGATCCCCATGATGTCGGACTCGGCCATTACCTTGACTATATCCCAGGGGAACTCGTTCTTTTCGTCATATTCCGCGGCAACCGGCTTTATCTTCTCTTCGGCTATTTGACGGCAAAGGTCCTTTATCATCTTTTGTTCTTCTGTCAAAAGATAGTCCATTATCTATCTCCTCGTTTTTTGATCGCTCAGAATTCGGTCTGGGCCCGCGCCCTCAAAAGGACGGGGGTTCAACCCTTGAACTTCTTGACTACCAGGGTGGCGTTATGTCCGCCGAAGCCGAGGGAATTACTGAGGGCTACTTCTATTTGCTTTTTCCTTGCCTCGTTCGGCACATAGTCAAGATCACACTCCGGGTCCGGAGTCTCGTAATTTATGGTCGGGGGAACTATCCCTGTCTCCATGGCCTTGGCACAGGCGATCAGCTCCGCCCCGCCCGCCGCGCCCAGCAGGTGGCCAGTAACGCCTTTGGTGGAGCTTATCCATGTCTTTTTCGCGTGGTCGCCGAAAACGGTCTTTATCGCGCCCGTCTCCATTTTATCGTTCAGCGGCGTGGAAGTTCCGTGCGCGTTTATGTAATCAACATCTTCGGGAGCAAGTTCCGCGTCAGCCAGTGAGGCTTTCATACACCTGACGGCGCCGTCGCCGTCGGGTGACGGGGCGGTCATGTGGTAAGCGTCGCCGCTCATGCCGTAACCGGCCATCTCGCAGTAGATCTTCGCGCCCCTCTTAACGGCGTGTTCCAGCTCCTCGAGAACTACTACCGCGGCTCCTTCCCCCATCACGAAGCCGTCGCGGTCCTTATCGAAGGGGCGCGACGCCCTTTTGGGGTCGTCGTTACGGGTGGACAGGGCCTTGAGAGCGCAGAAACCTCCGAAGCCCATCTTGGTGGTGGCCGCTTCGGCCCCTCCGGAGACCATTATATCGGCTTCCCCTCTCTGGATTATCTTGAAAGCGTCACCTATGGAGTTGCTGGCGGTGGCGCAGGCTGTCACGGCAGCGGAGTTCGGGCCCTTGAACCCCAGCTCTATCGAAACAAGGCCGGAAGCCATGTTGACTATAAGCATCGGGATAAGGAACGGCGATATTTTAGAGGGTGCTTTTTCCGGATCTTCCGCTTTGAGGTATTTTTCGTGTTCCGATTCTATGGTGTGCAGACCCCCTATACCGGAACCGATATAGACTCCCGCCTTTTCCTTGTACACCTTTTCAAGGTCCATGCCCGAATCGTCTACCGCCATCTTGGCGGCCGCGATGGCAAACTTCACGAAGGTGTCGAGGCGCCTGCTCTGCTTGGGATTCATGTACTTGTCGGGTTCAAAACCCTTGACTTCAGCGGCGATCTGGGAATTGAAATTAGACGCGTCGAAAGCTTTCAGACGGTCGACCCCGGTCTTTCCGTTAATAAGGGAATCCCAAAAGGTGTCGATATCGTTCCCTACGGGAGTAACGACTCCTACTCCCGTAAGGACTACTCTTCTCTTTGACATGTTGATATTATGGAAGGTTTCGGTTTATAAAATCAGCTGTTAGCTTTTTCCTCGATATATTTTACGGCCTCACCGACGGTGGTAAGCTTTTCGGCGTCTTCATCGGGTATCTCGGCACCGAACTCTTCCTCAAGAGCCATAACGAGCTCAACGGTATCCAGGGAATCCGCGCCGAGGTCATCGATGAACTTGGCGTCCTCTTTAACTTCTTCAACCTTGACGCCGAGCTGATCAGCAACTATCGATTTTACCTTTTCAGCTATCTCAGACATTTCTCCTCCTTAGATTGCGGTTAGTTAATGTCTACGAAACGGTTTATTTTACAGACCCTTCGTCCAGGACCGTAACCGGCTTGCTTGTTCCTTTTTACGCTCCCTTCACAACTCTCGCTGCCGCCCGGGATAGATCCGACTATGCAACTTATGTTCTCTCCGTTCCATAAGTTGTAGTCTCATTTACATTACCATGCCGCCGTCTACCTTTATGACCTGTCCCGTTATATAGGAAGAATCTTCGCCGGCCAGAAAAAGGGCAAGATTGGCTACATCCCCGGTGCTTCCCATCCTGGAAAGCGGTATAAGGCCTAAAAGCTTCTCCCTTGCCTCATCACCGAGCTTGTCCGTCATATCGGTCTTTATGAACCCGGGCGCTATGGCGTTAACATTTATACCCCGCGAACCCAGCTCTTTCGCCGCGGTCTTGGTCAGGGCTATAAGCCCTCCTTTGCTGGCCGAATAATTAGCCTGGCCCGCGTTTCCCATAACCCCTATTATCGAGGCCATGTTAACGATCTTACCCGCCCTCTGTTTCATCATGGGCCGGGCAACGGCCTTGAGGCAGTTAAAAGCCCCTTTGAGGTTTACGCTCAGAACGGAATCCCACTCGTCTTCCGACATTCTCATCAGCAGGTTATCCCTTGTAATGCCGGCATTGTTGACAAGTATATCGATATTACCGAAATTGTCAAGGACTTTCTTTACGAAGTTTTCGACCTCTTCGGGAGAAGTTACATCGACTTTTTCGGCTATGACCTTTCTTCCCGTTCTGTCCTCGATCTCCGTTCTGGTGCGGGCAAGTATTTCCTCGTTCACATCACAGATGGCAACATCCGACCCTTCGGAAGCGAATAAAAAAGCTATTTCTTTGCCTATGCCTCTAGCGGAACCTGTAACTATCGATTTCTTGTTCTCCAGTTTCATGCCGACCTCCGTTCTCTATATTTGGAATAGATTTTAACAGTAATACATTATTTGTCAAGGTATTTCATTTAATATAAATACCTATATATAATACAGCAAGGACCGTACGCGAATAACACATTATTTGAAGGTTGAAAGGCCGGGGTTAAAGGCAAAAGACTTAAGCGAACTTAATATCCGGGACCGGAACCTATCCGGGATAGGTACCTGTCCCGGATAGGTAGAGGATAGGTAGAACCAGTGCTCAAACGCCGCTTTCTGCTCCGCCGCTAGCGGGGTGGGGACAGGTACCGCTTTGTTTCCGTACCCGGTACAAAGCTGAAACGGTACCCGGTCCCGGCACCATGTGCCCCCTGGCTCTATTCCATGGCTTTAGTGAACTCCCCCCCGGTCAGGGCATCTATATAGGCGTTTATCTCCCTGATCTTGAGCCGGTTGCTCCGGCTGAACACATCTTTGTTTTTCTGACCTGCAAGAAGCCGCTCTCTTTCGAAATAGAGCCGGGTCACCTCTTCCAGTATGTCTTCCCTCAACTGCACCATCAATCTGCTTCTGACATCTATTGAAGTCTGTGCGCTGCTCCAGACAAGCTCCGAAAGGTCCCAGGAAAGGTCGACCTTCCAGTCCTGTCCGGTTTCCCGGGGCCCCGTAACGACATAATGTTTAGTGGAATTCTTATATATTTCTATGTTATCGTCCGTTGATTCGGAAAAACCCAGGCTTACCTCGGGAAGCAGTGCCTTCCAGGACGCCATCTCACGCCACCTGCGTATCTTCTCCGGGCTCACTTCGGCGTATTCGACGGCCATACGCTGCACTTCTTTTATGGAAGGAGCGTTATCGCAATGCACCGGTCCGCCTGCCGGAAAACCCGTTCTCTTCCCGGGCCCTGCCTCTATTATCCGATAGTGTTTTCCGCAAAGGACCAACACTCTTTCTTTGCCTCCGTCTCCGATGTGCTTTACAAGCCTGATCGTACAGCCCGGGGACCTGTCGTCCAAAAAGACCTCCTGCCATTCGTTGTCCCGGAGAGTGTACAACCTTCCGTCCAGCGCCAGCAGGACCATCCTTCCCGCGCAAGCGAGCGACGCTTTCTCCCGGGGGAAAAGCCCCATGGCAGGCACGAACCCCTTCTTTTCGCCTTCCCGGCCTATAAGATGCAGGCCTTCTTTTTCGAGAAGCGCTATACCCGCTTCTTTCGAGAATGCCAGTTTACCTTCAAAAGGCATCTTCTCAACTTCCCCAGCGGTCTCTTCCGCGGGGTTTTCCGAACGATCCGCATAATAAAACCTCTTACGGCGCAAACTGTTCCCTTTCCTCTTTATATACAGCGTACCTTCCGCCAGGACCGCTATACCTTCCGGAAGCAGCAGCGCGTCTTCTATCTTTCCCGAAAACCCTTTAAGAGCGATACGATCAATGTCAGCGCCGTCCAGAAGGTACATATCTTTATCTGTCCACGCCAGCACTTCTTCCCTGTCCCCGGTTGCGCCGGCGGCCAGGCCCTTGAATTCATTTTTCAAAGGTATCTTTTCAAGCACTCCTCCATACTTTCCCGTGAACAGCTTACCCTCCGACAGAAGGAATAATCTTCCGCCGGCAACAGCAATACTTTCAGCCTTTCCGGAATACGGAAGACCGGGCGTCTTTTCAAGCACCTTCCCTTGATCGTCGCACATATATATCACTCCTTTCGAAACGGCAAGGACCATGTCCTCACCGCTTATACCTCCGGCCGCTTCTATCCCGAAAGGGAAATAACACCTTCCTTCTTCCGCGCAAATATTGACAGAAAGACAGCACAGGAGGCCTGCTGTTACGGCAGCTGTAAAAACTATGGTCCTCATTCTTTTCTCCTTCGTTTTCTTTTACTTTTTTATAATCTTAACATGGGATTTCCCGGAAATACCCCCTTGACAAGTCTATCCGTTTTGATAAAATGATAACTGTCAGTATAACGCGGGTCCCATCCAGGATCTTTCGCGTTCCAAAGGCGGACGACTACTCCCTACCATCGTCCGCCTTTTATTATATGTTTTATTTGATTTTTTGTCAACAATTATTTGATTTTTAATCATTTAACTGGTTTAACGGGGCGTCTGGAAGGTGGGGCCAGGTACCGTCCCGGCCTCGTACCCGGCAAAAAGGCACAACAGCCTTCCGCACATAAGCCTCTTCCCTTTTCTCCCTTTACCCTTTTCACCCTTTAACCTTTTAACCTTATAATGTATAATCCTTATTATGCGGAATAATTTTCCCGAAAATTTTCTATGGGGGGCGTCGACCTCCGCGCATCAGGTCGAAGGGAACAATACCGGCAATGACTGGTGGGCATGGGAACAGGCCGGCAATACCCGACCTTCGGGGCGCGCTTGCGACCATTACAACCGATACGGGGAAGACTTCGCCCTGGCCGGAAAACTCGGCCATAACGCCCACCGTCTCAGCCTGGAATGGAGCCGTTTAGAAAAACAGCAAGACGCCTGGGACACCGGGGAATGGGACCATTACAAGCGGGTACTCGATACGCTTATCTCTCTGGACATCGAACCGGTACTTACCCTGCATCACTTCACTATCCCCCTATGGCTTTCCGATAAAGGCGGCTTCCTTTGGGAGGGCTCAGTCAATGCGTTCTCAAGGTTCGCCGCCAAAGCCGTCAGGGAACTGGGATCGCGGGTAAAATACTGGATCACTATAAACGAACCGAACATCCTCGCCACGCTTTCTTATTATTTCGGGGAATGGCCGCCGGCCCACAGGGATTTCAACGAGCTCCTGACGGCGCTGAACAATCTGCTTAAAGCTCACTCCGCGGCATACGAACACATGCGCGAAGAGGCCCTCCAGGGAAAGGATGTTAAAAATCCGGCAATAGGCATAGCGAAAGCCGTCACGGCCTTTCACCCCTGCTCCGCACTCTCGGCCCGGGACAGGTTCTGCGCTCACATGAGGAACAGATTCCACAACCACGCTTTCATCTCCTCCGCCATAAGAGGAAGGTCTTTCCTGCCGGGCCATAAAGGGGAAAAACTCAAAAGAAAGAACTGCCTTGATTTCATCGGCCTTAACTATTATTTCAGGCAGTTCATCCATTCGGACGGCCCCTTAAGGAAAAACCCTTTCGGAGAGGTCTGCGATCCCCGGCATCACCACGATTCGGGTCCGCTCACGGACATGGGCTGGGAAATATACCCGCCGGGCATCTACGAAACCGTAAAAAGCCTCTCCGCGTACGGCCTCCCTCTTATGATAGCGGAGAACGGTCTCGCCACGGAAGACGATACGGTGCGGCAAAAGTACATCAAGGACCACCTTTCAGAGATCTCAAAGGCCTTGAGCAAAGGCTTTCCCGTCACAGGGTACTTCCACTGGTCCCTTATGGATAATTTTGAATGGGCACACGGCTACTCGAAAAAATTCGGCCTTATCGAAGTGGATTTCGACACACAGGAAAGGAAGATAAGGGATTCCGGAAGGTATTACGCGTCGTTGATAAGGTCAGTGCGCGGAGAACAATAAGGAATATTGTTCCTCTATGTCAGAAAGTTCTTTTTCATCAAGGCTCCAGTCTCCCGCTCCGGCATTCTGCTGAAGCTGTTCCGATGTACGGCACCCCGCTATGGCGCACGCGGCCTCCGGGCGCCTGAGAACCCAGTTAATGGCAACCTGTGAAGGGGAAACACCTCTTTCATCCGCGATCTCTTCCAGGACTCTCACCAGCTGCCTTCCCTTGCCCCAGAAAGGTTCTCCGTAGAACTTATAGAAAAAAGCCCTTACATCGCCCCTCGGAAGATCAGGGGATTCTTTGTATTTCCCGGTCAGTATACCTCCGCCCAGCGGTCCGTAAGACAGTACGGAAACATCGCGTTCTCCGCAAAAGGGCAGCAGCTCTTTTTCAACCTCCCTGTCGAACAGTGAATACTGCACCTGGTTGCTTATCACCGGGGCTATCTCCAGCGCTTTTTCCAGCGTCGCCCGGCTGAAGTTCGAAACCCCTATATACCTTATCTTCCCCTCGTTCCTGAGCTCGTTCAGCTCGCCGAAAGTCTCTCTAAGTGATGTATTAGGATCAGGCCAGTGGCACTGGTAAAGATCTATGACATCAAGGCCCATCCTCTTAAGGGAATTCTCTATCTCTTCTCTTATGAATTCAGCGCTCAGGTTCGGCCGGATAGCGTGGCCTTTCTTTTCAAGTCCGCATTTAGTGGCGATAACAACATCCTTCCTTCTAGTTCTGATCGCCGAGCCTATTACGCTTTCAGAACGGCCGCTTCCGTATATCGGAGCTGTGTCTATAAAATTTACCCCTGAGTCGACAGCCCGTTCGACGACCTTCCGCGAAACCCTGTCGTCGGCCTCGCCCCAGCAGTCCCCGCCGAAAGCCCATGTGCCCAGCCCGATGACGGAAACGCTCAGATCCGAGTTCCCTATTTTCCTGTACCTCATAGACTTGCCTCCGAAGATCAAAACCGCATGAATTGCAGCAGATGGATCGTAAAAACGCACATACCTATTACAGCCCTAACGGCCCTGAGGAACTGTTCGGGGAAAAAACCGTCTTTTCTTGTGATTATCTTATAAAGCCCTTCGGACATCAGGAAAATGCCGGCGAGAAAAGCGAACCAGTCAATGGTAGCCTCGGCGAAAGGCGACTCGAAAACGAAACAGGTCACGCTGAAGGTCGTGACGAGAAGAAGGAAAAGAAGCAGGACCCAAACAGTTCTCTTCATGAATGAAATTTTACCACGGCTCTCCGCTCCAGACAAGAAGTTGTACCGGGTCCCGGATCAGCCTTGTACCGGGTACGGACACAAATTTGTACCTGTCCCCCGAATTAATACAGAGTGCCCGGTACGCCTACACAGCGGACCGGGCACTCTTTTGCCAAGCTGCAATCTTAAAAACAGACTGCTAGGTTTACTTTATTCTAACATTTCTGTCAAATTATGTCAACAAGAAAAAAATAAATGCACCCGAATGGTTTTTGATCATAAGTTCTTTCCTTTAAAAGCCTTATGATTGAAGATAATTGCGGTAACTCCCTGTCATTACGCGGACCGGATAATTTTCCTCTGCGTTTGATATATCTCCTCTATATCCTCGAGGTCCATCGGAACGGCCTTTGGTATGAAAATAACCGTTCTTCGGTTCAACTGTATCATGCTCATGAACTGAAGATCGGCAAAATCGTCTTTCCCCGTAGCCATACCTATGGCAGCGGAAAGCATCTGCATCAATATTATGTAGGAATCTCCCTTCAGATAAGTGGGATCCACACCTGCCATAAAAGCCTTATCGGTTTCCTCGTCTGACCCGGCCCTCATATCATCGAAAGAACTGTCGGATATCGTCCTATGATGAGCAAGGACTACAACGCTCTCAAGGCTCACTTCCTCCTCTCTCACCGCGTTCTTCAGTTCTTCGGCGAGATCCGGCCCTCTTCCTCTCACTATACGGACGCTGCCCGTATCGTTAAGGTCTTCCAGAGACCTGACCAGCTCCATCAGTGGTTTTTCCTGTTCTGAAGGCATCCAGCCGGTCTCGATACCGATGACCAGTTTTTTGCCGTTTACATTCGCTCCCGAAGTGGATTCTCTCAGACCGCACAAGTCCAGAAAGGATTCAGCCCATTTGGTGCGCGTTATCTTGAAGATTTCCGCTTTACGCGACTTAATGCCTTCGATGTCCGCCGGCCCGCTTCCCTCCAGTATTCCGGCGATCTTCCTGGCTTGTACGCTGTTAAGCATTATACTCCTGTAGCCGTCCCTCCTGTTGCCCTTGACGATGCCCAGGTCCTTCAGAAGGTCAATATACCACGATAGCCTGACCTCGCTGGTGACCCCGGATAACTGCGATATCTCAACGGGGGGCACAAGGCCCTCGGCGGGAGCGGAATTTACGGCGTAAAAAACCGCCGCAAGTTCGGTACCGTTCACACTCTCCCCGGAGCCGGGGCCCTGACCTTCATTTGAGACCGAATCGGGATAGTCGGAGAATATTTTTTCCACGCTCTTTTTCGTCTCGTTGGTAGGAAGTATGGACTCTCCTCTTATCCTGAATATGTCCTCTGTCGCAAAATAAAGTTTGTTGAAATCATCCACCAGGCTTTCTTTTTCCTTTTCGCTCAAGCGCCTGAAAACCGAGGGATTATCCCGCATGAATTCCTCAAGCCTTCCCCCGGGATAAAGATCCTGTTCCACCAGAGCCAGCCAGTAATAGGCCATACCCAGTATGTTGCGGTAAAGGTTGTTCCCGCCTCTTTCTCCCTGGGCCGTTTCCTCGTCCCGGTTATATTCGGGAAAACCCCACTCGTTTATCGGAAAGTGACCCTTTATAGTATGTATGGCAAGAGAATACATTATAGTCTCGGCCAGCTTCCTGATTTCTTTTCCCTCGGCATCCATTCCGGCGCTAAGATATAAGGAGCAAAGCAGCTTCATGAAGTTCTCGTTGATCAGGATCTTCCCGTCCTTCAGAAGGTTGGTGGTAATATCCGTCGGAAGGATCGCTTCGCTGAGCTTTTTTATCTCGATGCGGGGATCGAGAAGGGGATCGTAATACTCGTCGGTCGGCGCCTGTTTCCCGTACCCTATACCGGGTATGTTCAAAAGGAATTTCTTTCTCGCCCTCCGCAGTTTATCTTTATATTCGTCCTCTGAAAGACCCTGTTTTTCCACGCTGCCCGCGCCCGCGTCAAGCACATCCTTGACCGTCCTGAGCCCAGCCCCCTCAAGCCTGGCCGCCATCTCCTCAGGCAATTCCTCAAGCGCGCCTACCGGATCGTCCGCCTCACCGGCCTCCGCCTTCCTTTCACAGGCGTTGAGTATAAGCCTAACATTGGCGAAACCTTTTGCGTAAAGATCATTGTGCCTGTCCCTCTCGTGACGGCCTACCCTCTGGAATACCGCTCTTAACTTCGCCACGACCGGCCGGTAATCGTGTTCCTCAACACCCTTTATCCTCAACATTACATGGGAGTAGGCCATGGGGTTGAACTTCAGGCCTCCTTCGTTCCCGGCACCGTCCGGCCGTTGAGGCCCGTTGCCCTCGTTGGAAACCCATCCGGGATTTTTCCTCAGGATATTCAATACGCTCTGCCTTGTCTCGTCGGTCCTGACCACCTTGGGATGCGAAGGCAATGTAAGATCCTTAAGGTATCTTTCCGATATCTTTCTTAAATGGAAAGGAAGTTTACCCCTTTCTTCCGGGCTCAAACCGCTGAATATCTCGGGATACCTTTTAATAAAAACATAGGCCCTGGCCCATGGATAGCAATGCCTCTCCACCAGGACTATCCAGTAAAAAAGAGTGGCCAGTGAATTCAGGTACAGGTATTTCCGCCCTCTCTCCGGCTGGGCGAGGGATTCGTCGGGCACGAAAATGGCCTTGCCCGAACTGCTCACAGGAAAATGCCCTCTTATCGTATGTATGGCGAGCGCGTAAATAATGGATGAATACATCTCACCCATGCTCGGGAAGCCTCTCTCCTCTTCGCTAATGTATTCATAAATCTTTCCGAAGTTGCCCTTAAGGCCTCTTTTCCCCATGACATGCACGAGCTTTACAAAATTCTCGTTTATTTTTATTTCACCGTATTCGGAGACGAGGTCCGTGGGAAGGGGGCAATTCGACAGTTTGCAGATGGATATGCTGTCAGGGTCATACCCGGGAATATCGGCCGGGTCTATTTTTTTGCCTTCGGCGCCCTCTTCTATCGCCCTGTTATGATGTTCTGCCTCGTGTTCGGCCACGCTTCTGAATATCCTGTAGATATCGTCTATTGTGGAAGAACAATCACGGATGTCAACATCCAGCACTTCTTTGCGCATCAGGGTATACGCCTTATCCGCGAAATCTATGAAATGGATGTTATCACCATATAGGTCCAAAAGATGAGGAGGTGTTTCGTATCCCTCGTTACCTGCCCTGTTGACTTCCGCTTCCATATCCCTGACCGCCTCCATCAAAGCGAGTTTACTTTCCTCCGGACCCTGCACCAGGTCTTCGAGTACAATGTCCCTCTCCTGTTTTTCATTCCATTTTACATTGAATTGCCTGAACGCGGAACTGAAATCCGCGAAATCCCCGTGTGCTTCCGAGATAAAGGCTTCAAGCATGCCGGCAGCCCTCTCTTCCGGAGTTTGCCCTCCGGCCGCGATGTATCCTTCAGGAAGAGGAGTTTTTAGCTTTTCCGAGAATATTATCTTCCTGGACCTCATCGCGTCCAAAAGCTTTTCGGCCAGGTTGACGGCACCGAGAACTTCCAGGAATTCTCTCGCCATATTAAACCCGTCGTCATCGTTCATCAGTATGTAGCTCTTGCCCGAGTCGGCTTTCATGGCGTCTATGTCCTTCGAGATCAGACGAAGGATCCTGTGGCCTTCGTGCGCCCTGAAGAACCGCTCGATACTGTAGGTTTCGGAATAGATTATACGGCCGTTATCCTTGAGCACCCGGACATATCCCAGCTCGCCGTTGAGCATGACAGGTATGTAATGCGCGTTCATCTGGTCCGTGGCGCTGTCCCTCTTCACGCTCTCTTTTACCGCGAGCGAAAAGAATATCTTAACGGTATCCTCGGCTTTCTGGCACATGAAATCCCTGTTCTCTTCAGGCGCCGCCTCGAGCACGCCGGGGAACTGTTCCATAAGGTATAAGACCTGCGCCTCCATATCTATCCGCGACATGTTTTCAGGAACGATATTGTTCATTACCGACGGCGGGGCAAGCGTCGCTTCTACACAGTTCACGGCCTGCCTGTACGGGATGTCGGCAAAAAGGTTCACGCTCATAAAACACACTATGACCGCCACGGACACCGCCCTGACGGTTTTGCTGAAGGTCTTTATCCCCACTCCTGACTCCTTTCTTTGCATAAGGTCTCCCGCTTTAAGCGGACTCCAGTATTTTTCTCTGTATAGAATAGATCTCCCTTAGCACCTCCGGGTCCACCCTGGAAGGCATCGGTATCAGAATTACGCTTCTGGGGTTGAGGTCCACCCGTTCTATCTGTTCGTGCGGCATCGCCTCCTGCCCCCTGGCCATTCTCATGACCATGGATATCATTTCAAGTATCCTTACATACGACCCTTCGGTAAGGTTCACCGGGTCTACTTCAGCGATGAACGCCTTATCGGTCTCATCCTCGCCGAAAGCCCTTATCGACCTGAAATACTTTTCGTTCAGGGCCTCCGCGCCCGCCATCACCACTATGTTCTTCTCGGGTATTTTTTCCTTTTCCGCATATTCCTCGACTTTAGCGGCAAGGTCTCCGCCGTTCGCTCGTATGATCTTGACCGCGCCGAACCTTTCCAGCGCCTGTATTTCGCGGGAAAGCTGTTGTATATATCCTTTCTGCGTTTCCGGCACCCAGTCCGTTTCTATGGCCAGGACCATTTTTTGCCCTGCGCCGGCATTATCCGCGGAATGCCGGGATGATGAAAACGCCTCTATTACCGAATAAGCCCATTGCTTCTCCTCCGGCAGGCTCACGCCATGAGAGCTCCCGGAATATGTGCTGTCCCCGTCGTTAGAAACATGCCCGGGATATCTCTCCATCATAGAGGCGACCCTTTCCCTTGTAGCCTTCGTCCTCAAGACCTTGGCCTTGAAAGGAAGCGCCTCCCGCTTCCTGAGCATTATGAGAAAATCCAGCAGATGCGCCGGCAGCATCTTTCTTTCCCGGTCGGTCAGATTGCGGTAGATCTCCGGATATTTCAACATGTAATACCAGGCTCTGTGGCCGGGATGCGTGTGTCGCTCTACCAGGACCACCCAGTAAAAGGTCATCGCCAGAAGGTTGACATAGAGGTGGCTCCGGCCTCTTTCCCCCTGGGCTATCTTCTCGTCCGGCTGAAAGATGGTGTACCCGAGATAATTCACCGGAAAATGCCCCCTTATCGTATGGATCGCGAAAGAATATATTATCGAGGAGTACAGCTGGCCGATAACCTCGTTAGGATGCTCGGAATATGGATATTTCCTTATCCCCCCGAACACATCGCTCTTCATCCATTCCTCCCCCATGGCATGCATCAACTTGACGAAATTCTCGTTCAGATAGACCTTTCCGTCCGCCGTGGTAACATCAAGGGGAGGAAGACACTCGTCAAAGGAAACGACCTTGATATTATACGGGTCGGCCGCTTTTATATCGTTTATCGTTATCCTTCTTTCTTTTTCTCCTCTTTCACATGCCTCGTTGTGCTCCCTCACCTCATGTTCCGCGACCTCGCGGAAAGCCTTTTTTATAAAATCCACGGTCTCCCTGCAATCCTTCATCCTGACCGAATCCACTATCTCCCATATGTGGTCGTACGCCTTGTCCCCGAACCATATGTGACCGTCGTTGGAAACGATATCGGGATCCTCACCCATCATCCTGTCGATATCCTCTTTCTCCCGTTCCGTGGAAACGCTCGCCGGGTTAAAAAGGCGCACGCCCTCTATCACCAGCTGTCCCCTGAGGTCTGCCAGGTCTATGGGAAGCCTGTTCCTGCTCTGGGGGCTTATCCTTTCGAAGATAAAGGGATGCTCGTCCATGAATTCCCGGGCTCTTGGGATCGGATGCCTGCAATCTTCTACCAGCAATAACCAGTAGAACATCATGGCAAGCAGGTTGGTGTACAAGTGGCGGTTCCCTCTCTGCATCTGCGCGATATGTTCCTCGGGGCTGAAAACCGCAAATCCCCATTCGTTCACCGGATGGTGCCCCCTCAGGGTATGTATGGCGAGTGAATAGATTATCGAATCGTACAAAGAGCACTTCTCGTCCCCTCCGCGGGAACTGTCGTAATCCTTAATGTTCCCTTTACCGCTTTTAAGCCCCATCAAGGAAAGGACATGCATGAGCTTGACGAAATTATCGTTAATGACTATCCTGCCGTCTTCCCGGGTCAGGTTCCAGGTCTTGTCCGTGGGAACGAGGCCTTCGGAGACATATCCGAACCCTATGCTGCCTTTTTTGAGGCCGGGCATTTCTTCCCTGGATATGGGATCGTAAACACCCTTTCCTATACCTTCTATCCGAAGCAGGGACCTTGTCCTGCTGTTGATCTTCTCTTCCCGGGAGGCGCCGGACCGGACCGCCGACCTTTCGGATTTTTCAAAACCGGCCTCGAGCACATCCTTTACCGTATTCAGTCCTGAATCCTTGAGCGACAGCAATGTCTTTCTGCTTATCCCTCTTATCATGTCGACGGATGTGCTGTCTCCCTCACCTGAAGAGTCTTCACGCAGCCGCTCGCACTCCTTGAGCAGAGAATTGACATTTTCAACACCTTCCCTGTAACGGCGGTTATGCTCTTCCATATCGTGCATCGCGACATCCCTGAATATGCTCACTATGTCCTTTTTCTGCTCGGTACATTCCTTGATATCCACTCCCAGGACGAATCCGGTCACTTCCGTGTACGCTTCATCCGCCAGCCTTATACCGCCTTCGTTGGAGGCGAAAGCGCCGTCGAGACGCCTTAAAAGAATTCTTTTCCCCGGCCCGGGGTCTTGCGCCGCCTCTTCTCCGCGGGACCCTTCGGGCTCGGCGGACAAAAATTCCCTGAAAAGTCCCGCCAGCTGGGCGATATCTTCCCCGCTCAGGCCTTCTTGTTCCCGTTCGATCTTGACAAGGTCCTCGAAGAGGTCCGATGCCCTTTCCTCGACGCCCTTTTCCAGGTCGGAATACAGCACCTCTTCCCCTGAGAACACCTCTTTATTGCCGAAGGAACCAAGGATCCTGCCTTCAGAGACCATTCGATCCAGATAGGCGGCCAGGTTCCGCAGACCGTATTCCCGCATGAACTTCCTTGCCAGAAAAAGGCCCCCGTCCGCGTCGCCGATACGGTATAACTTTTCCCCCGCGTCCCGTCCGCGGGGAAAGACCTCATACTTTTCATCTGTCTCTGCGCCGGGGCTTTCTTCCAGCTGCGTACCGTACACTCTGCCTTCAAGCATCTTTATCGTGAGTCTTTTATCTACTCCGTCAACTACGACCGGGACCGTATACAAAACACCGCCGTCCGCGCGGGACGGCCTGAGCTCTTGCTTTTCGGAAAAAAGTATCTGTATGTTCTTTCCGTTCACGGTCATGAACGCATCGTCCACGCTTCGGACCGGGCCCGCGATGAATCCGGCGTCTTTACGGGCCTGGTAGTCCAGTATGGAAGCCAGCTCGAACGAATTGAAAACCCTCCTGTCGTATTCCCAGAAACGCGAGCAGGCCGAAAGATTGCTTGCGGGCATAGAGCTCCCTGACGCCAGACGGCAATTCTCCGAAAGCACAAGGCTCGGGAATGTCAGCAGCAGCACAGCCGCCGTAAATGTCTTTATTTTCCTCTTTATCCCCATGTTCCCTTTCTCCGTTTTACGCCGCGATGAGCGCTTTTCTCTGGTTCCTGTAAATTTTCTCGAGCATCTCGTAATCCAGGGGTTCGGCCCTGGGCATGAACAGAACGGTCCTGCTGTTGATCATTTCCACTCCGAGACGCTCGGTCCCCTGCAATTCTTCATCGTTGAACGCCATTCGGACCGCCATGTCCAGCATCTCCAGGAACCTGATATAGGAATCTTCCGTCAGGCCCGCCGGGTCTATCTCCGCGATAAAGGCCTTCTCCCTGTCGTTATCGTCCCCGGCCCGTATCTCCCGGAAAAAATCATCTTCCAGGGTATTCTTTCCCGCCATGACCAGGACATCTTCCAGCGGGACCCTTTCTTTATCTATGACCTCTTTAAGCTTGTCCGCCAGGTCGCTGGAATTGCTCCTGACTATCAAGATCTCTCCTTTTTCCTGCAGCTTGTCCATCTCTCTGATGACCTGGCGCACATAATCCCGTTGTGTTTCCGGCACCCAGTCGGCCTCGACGGCTATGACCATCTTGCCCTGTCCGCCCGTTTCCTTTCTACGCGAAACGATATCGCTCAGGCTGCCGATGAGGTAACGGGCCCTCTTCTTTTCCGTGATCTGGTATATCTCTCCTCTGGCCGATTCCCTTTCGTCCTTTCCGGCAAGATCCCTGCCCTTCAGCACTTCAAGCACCCTCTCCTCCTCTTCACGGGACAGGAACAACGCTTCCCTTCCCAGCACTTCCCTGAGAAATGAGATCCCGCGCTCCGTTCCACCGGCCCCTCCTCCTTCGTTGGATACGGCTCCGGGATAGGACCTTATTATACTTTCCGCGTCTTCCCTGACCATTCCCGTCGAAAGCACACTGGCGGGAAGGGGAAGTACACCCCGGTCCTTCAGTTTGCGGCAAAGCTCCAGAAGGTGCCAGGGCAGGTCTGCCAGTTGTCCCATGTTGAGCTTCCTGAATATCTCCGGATATTCTTCTATCATCTCCTGCGCTCTTTCGTGCGGAGTCCGGCTCCGCTCTAAGATGATTATCCAGTAATACAACTGGGCCAGGATATTGACATAAGCGTGCCCCTCTCCTCTTTCGCCCTGGGCCCAGGCCTCGTCCGCGGCGAACTCGTCGAATCCGTACTCGTTAATGGAAAAATGGCCTCTAATGGTGTGGATAGCGAGCGAATAGATAATGGAATCGTATAGTTCTCCCATAATACCCTTTTCGGGAGAAAGAGAGAACGACTCGATCACGCCCATGCTTCCCTTCATTCCCTTGGCCCCAAGCACATGCATTATCTTCACGAAATTCTCATTCAGTATGACCGTCCCGTCCGGATGCACGATATCGGTAGGAAGCAATCCACTCGAAAGAGGTTCCACCTTTATTTTAGAAGGGTCAAGCCCGGGCATCTTTTCCAGATCCCCGGGGCCTATTTCAGGCCTGCCTTCCGGAGCGGTCCGGTTATAAAGCGAGATCTGATGTGCGGCTATCCGCCCGAACACCTCTTTTATCCTGGCCAATGTCCCGGCGTAATCTTCCGCGGAGACCCCTCTTACGGCTGACCTTACCGTCGAATAGGCCTGCTCGCTGAAAGAAATACCGCCCTCGTTGGAAGATGTTCCAGGGCCATCGGGGCGGCTGCCCTCGTTGAAAGCACGGCCTTCGTAAGACCTCATCAGCTCGTTTATGTCGGCACGGGTAACACCGGTTCCGACGAGTCCGCCGTCCAGAGGAAAGCTTTCGCGGCTCCTCAGCTCTTTCTCCAGGCGTTCAAGATGCAGGGGAAGCATAGTTCTTTCCTCCGGCTCAAGCCTTGAAGCCAGAAAAAAATACTTGTCCAGAAAATATTCCGCCCTGTCCCGCGGAAAAGGATGCCTCTCCACCACGATCACCCAGTAGAAAAGCATGGCCAGGAGATTTACATAAAGGTGGCCGCGGCCTCTTTCCGGCTGTGCCAGTATCTCCCGGGGTTCGAAAACGGCCCTTCCCATATCGTTGACGGGGAAATGGCCCCTTATCGTGTGAATGGCAAGAGAATAAATTATGGATTCGTAAAGATTACCTATCGGCTTTACGCCCCCTCCCTCCGGAAGCCTTATCTCTCCGAAAAAACCGTCGAGTTCAAGTTCATTTTTCAGTCTGTAGAGCAGTTTCACGAAATTCATGTTTATCTCTACCATGCCGTCGGGCGAGACCACATCGGATGGGATCAGGCATTCGGATATCCGCCTGAATTTTATCTTTCCGGGATCCATACCCGGAAAACCCTTCTTTTCCGGTGGATATTCCTTCTCTTCTCTTTTAAAGGCTGCTTCCGCTTCTGCTAGCTCGTGAAGGGCGACTTTACGGAAAATTCTCCTTATGTCGGCCATTACCGGAGCGCAGTCTTCTTCGCTGACGGCCGTAAGGTCTACCATAGCGGAATACGCCTCGGGTAAGAACTGTATCATCCCCTCGTTAGAGGCTCCGTCGATCCTTTCTATATGGTCCTTTATCTTGAGCGGCAGTCCGGCAAAGGAAAAGTTCTCGCCAGGCGCGTTTATGCCGTCCGGCCAGTAGGCGTCAAAGACCTCCAGAAGGACATCGTCCCTGAAACCTGTCGAAACGGCCATGGCCGAGACTATTTCCCTCGCCCTTCTCCTGGGATCGAACCTGTCGGAAACGACTATAGTAAAATCATCCGTTTCAGCCTCCGGCGCAAGGCATACCTGTTTCTCCCTGGCAAGGGCCCTGAGGCGGTCTTCCGCCGATACCGCCCCCGCCCTGTGAAAAAATTCGGCGGCGGCGCATACCCCGTCATCGGCCGTGTCCAGGACCCATACTCCGGGTGAGTAGTCCTGGATATCCAGGGCCAAAAGGCCTTTAAACGCTTCCGCGGCATCTGTGTCCGGAAAAGAGGTATTTTCTTCTGCGAACTCCTCGAGCTCGTTCCTGTCGTACACACTCATGTCCCCTGAAGAAGCGTTCAGGCATATGTAATAAGCCTCGCCGTTAACGGCTCCGGGAACAAGAACTACCTCCTGTCCCGGCTGTCCGTCAAGTTTAAGGCTCCTGCTGCCGAGTACCTTGAGAGTGCGGTCCCCGTTCTGCCGGTAAAGGTCGCTTTCGTCAATACCGCCGTAAAGCGCCAGGCGTGACCGGAGAAGACCTTCCATCATCGCCCGGTCTCCCCTGAAAGGAAAATTTATCGGCTTGACCATGGACCCGGGGCTCAGGCACACCCCCCCCTTTCCGCTTTCAGCCGCTACGCGCCCCGCGGAAGGGTGCACGCTCATGCCGCTTATGGAAACAAGCAGCATGAAACTTACTGCCGATCTGAATATTTTTTTCGACCTTTTCTTCATTTATCCATCCGGATCGTTACGCGCTTGCCAGCGCCCTGCGCTGGCTCCTGTACAGTTCTTTCAAGACCCTGAGGTCAACTGCCTCGGCCCTGGGGAGCAAGACAACGGTCCTGCTGTTCTTATAAGTTACTTCTATACCGGGATGCTCTCCCAGGGGCTCCTGCCCGAAAGCCATCCTGACCACCATGGACAGCATCTCCATAAGCCTGATGTAAGAGTCGTCTTCAAGATTCCCTGGATCAACCTCAGCAAGAAAAGCTTTTTCCTTATCGTCGTCACCCTGTGATCTTATAGAATCGAAATACGGGTCTTTCAAGGTCTCGCACCCGGCCATCACTACTATGTTCCGCGGGGATATATTCTCATCGCGGGCCGCGGCCTTCACCTTTTCGGCCAGCGCCTCTTTTGACCCTCTCACGAAAACTATCCGGCCCTTCCGGCCCAGGGCCTCCATTTGCCTGGCCACCTCTCTGAGGTAATCCCTCTGGGCCCCCGGCGCCCAGTCCGTCTCCACGGCTATGAGCACACCGGTACCCTCGCCGCTTACCTCCGGCGCCGCCTCACGGACGGATGTCACTAAAGCCCCGGCCCACGATGTGTCGATAATACCGTAAACCTTTCCCCTGAACTCTTTCATCTCCATATCCTCGATGTCTTTGCTCCCCACAAGGGCCCCCAGCGCCGTTTTCTGCCGATCGGTCAGTATAAGTTCATGTTTCGATAATATGCCGGCCAGGATTTCCATCTTGCGCGTACGGCCGCCTCCTTCGTTCGATACGGCCCCCGGGTACTTTTCGGTGGTCACATATTCTACAATGTCCTTTCTTTCCAGGGACCTTACGCTGCTCAGGGAATCATATGGGTTCTCCAGCAATTCTTCGAGCTTATCGAGATCGCGGGGAAGGCTTTTCTTCTGGGCCGGAGTGAGCCCGCTGAAGACATGCGGGTACTTTTTCATGAACCTCTTTGCTCTCTTGCCCGAGTACCTGCGGGCCTCCATCATGGAAAGCCAGTAAAACATCATGGAAAGAACATTTACATAAAGGTGGCTCCTGCCCCTCTGTGCCTGTGCCCGTTCTTCCGAAAGGTTGAACACGGTCTCTCCCCACTCATTTATGGGAAAGTGGCCCCTTAGAGTATGGATGGCTATGGAATACATTATTGAGCCGTAGAGCCCGGAAATATCTTCGGGAATTCCCTCTATACCGAGCTGTTCGAAGACGGTCGGACGGTTATAGCTCTCGTGAAGCTTCAAAACCGTCATGAACTTGACGAAATTCTCATTAAGGACTATCTTCCCGTCCCTTGTAGCTATTTCCGAAGGAAGCAGGCATTCGCTGAGCTTTTCCACCGATATATCGTCCCCGTCCAGGCCCGGCACCTCGAAGGCCAGCGCCCTTCTTTTCTTCCCGGGACCGGCGGCGGCCCTGTCGTGGCGTTGTATCTCGTTCTCGGCGACCTCCCGGAAAACATCTTTTATATCCTTAAGCGTACCTTCACAGTCCTCCATTTCCACACCGCGCAGATCTATCATTATGTTGTAGGCCTCGTTACCGAATTGCATACCCTTTTCGTTCGATCCGCTTTCCCCGTACCGCCGGATATACTCCTGGACATCTCTCCGGGTGATGCCGGTCTCTTCGTAATACCTCGAAACGGGGTCGGCCTCTTTTCTCCACATATCACGGCAAAGCTGCAGCATATGGCCCGGCATCACATCACGCTGCTCCTCTGTAAGGCCGCTGAAAAGATGAGGGTACTTGAGCATAAAGAACCTCAACCTGGACACCGGGTATTCGTGCTGCTCGACAAGGGCTATCCAGTAATACATCATTGAAAGGATATTGACATAACCGAACCCTCTCCCCCTTTCGGATTGCGCGGACCTTTCGTCCGGGTTGAAGACCGGAAAACCCCATTCGTTTATCGGAAAGTGACCCCTTATGGCGTGTATCGCCACGGAATACAGGATCGAGCGGTAAATGGTCGTCTCTCCGCTTTTGCCTTCTTCGGAAACGCTCATGCCGAAAACGGTATCGCTTATATCTCCGAAAGGCCTCCGGTCAAAAGACCGTTTTTTCTTGAGGAAATACATTAATTTCACGAAATTCCTGTTTACGCGGATCACACCGTCTTTCTGGACGATATCGGTCGGAACCACCGAGCGGGTCATCTCCTCGAATACCACGCTGCCGGGCGACCAGCCGGGTACATCTTCAGGATATACTTCCGCTTTTTTGGACCCTTCCCCGAAAGCCCGGTTATGTTCGGAAACCTCGCGGGAGGCGACTTCGCGGAAAACATCCAGAATGTCCTTTTCAACCTCGGACAGGTCTTCCCCTTCGATCTCCCGCATGTCCAGTATCCACTCGTAGGCCTGCCTTCTAAGGGTTATCCCGCCTTCGTTGGAAGCGTTATCCTCATCGGTCCGGGCCGGAGGGATAGAGCTTTCGATCTGCCTTACAAAGGAACAGACCCGGGCATCCGGCACGAAATCTTCTCCGCCCGAAACCATGTATTTTCTCAGATCGGCGACCAAGTCCTTTTGTTCCTCTATCCCGGCAGCGGAAAGCGTTCCTTCGGCTATCGCCGAGGCGCAGGACAGGTCGTCGGCGGGGTCCGCGATCGGGCATCCGCCCCGGACGAGAACGGGTTCTTTAGAGAAATAAAGCTTATTTTCATCGACAAGCTTTCGGAGAGTATTAAGGAGCCTGTAAGCGCCGAGCGTTTTGAGGTAATCCTCCACCGCCCTGAGCCTTTCGTCGCTCCTTCCGATATACC
>WJMG01000004.1 GCA_014728075.1 Candidatus Omnitrophota bacterium
CTTCCATACACCGGCCCTGGAACAACCTAATTCCCGGCTCATGGCCTCCCCGGAAACATACTCCCCGCCGCTCAGCGACTTAAGGATACTTTTCTTTATTCCCTGTTTTCTCATTTGCGCCTTAAAGCCTCCAGTATACGGAAAAGAAGATATAACGCAAGGGAACAGAAGATCCCCTTGGCCAGAAAATACCAGGCTATGCCGTCATTTGCGAACCTTCCCTTGAACACCTCGTTCCCGAGAAGGAAAGAATAAACACATATAAAAAAGACCGCCAAGGAAGCAGCTACAACTATTATGCGCATATTTTTCATACAATGCCCCTTTTTTGTTTTTGCCGGGAGAAGCCGCGTCCTTCCAATGCGGCGGCCCCGAAACCGTTCCGCATTGCCCGGGCCGTCCGTTCGGCTCCCGCGGCTTCACTTTTATCCTTTTCCGCCTTCGCCCCGCCGATAATGCCCGTGACCGTTATCGTTATCATCAATATCCCGACGGCGGATTTAAAAAGTATAGCCCCGGCCCTGCCCATCATGCTGCCTATACCCGCCCTTATCGACCCTCTTACATCCCTTTTGATGAAAAGCTCCACAAGGAAAGCTCCGGCGAATATGCCCAGGAAAGTACCGGGCAGGATGCCCATCCCCATAAAGGCTGCCCCGGCGACAGCCCCGGCTATCCCGCCGATCAGCGCGCCGGCCACCGCCGCGTTGGAAGAACCAAAACGCTTAGCCCCTAATATCACCGCCAGGTTCTCAAAGACCTCGCCCGCCGCGTAAAGTCCGGCGACCCAGGCCAGGGTACCGGCTCCGATAACCTCAAAACGGGTCATAAAAGCGAACAGGACCGTTCCGGTCAGGATAAGAAGCGTTCCGAACTGCGTAAAGAACACGGCTATCAAACCGGAAAGAGCAAAAAAGCAAAATACCGCCAGCGCCGTAAAATACATCAGGACCCGACGCCTCCGGGGCGGCCGCCCTCTTTATTACCGCGTGAAAAAAAAGTTAATACTTTTTTCAAAAAACGGAACATGACCTTAAGGAACCATATCGAGAAAACCAGAAAAGAAAGCACAAGTATTCCCGCGATCACCGGGTGCCTGGCCATAAGCCAGAGTAGTACGACCACGGACGCATCTTCGGCCGCACTGGCCGCTATATTGCTCAAAGGTTCGGGAGAAGTGTTTATCGCTACCCGGGCGGAGGCTTTGGTAAGGTGAGCGTCCAGGGCTATGGTGCCGCAAACCAGAGCGGCCGCGACCTGCACCTCAGCCCCCGCGCCGGAAGAAGCCATGTAAGCCATAACAGCGCCCCCGGCGGGCCGTATGAAAGTATGGAACGAATCCCACGCCGAATCCACATAGGGTATCTTGTCCGCAAGGAACTCTATAGCGAACAATACCAAAGCGGCGGTGATGACGAGCGGATGGGACAACACATCCAGCCTCCCCGGAAGGTCCATCAACCCCGCCCTTTCCGCAATGCCGAGTCCGGCTACGGTAAGATAAAGGTTAACACCGCTGGCCCAGGCCCCGCCCGCCAGTATTCCCGCTTCGCTCAGCATCCCCACAGATCACCTCACATAGATCAAAAAAGTTCTTTGCCGGTCCGAGCGTCTGAAAGACCCCGGCCGGCGGTACCTGTCAATGTTCCGTACCGCTCTTCCGGAAGGCTTATTCGGAAGCCTCCTTGTCCACCTCGTCCAGTTCCGTTTTTATCACCTCTATGAGCTCCATGGTCTTATCAAGTTTGTCCCGCATATCGCTGACCGTTTTCTCTGTCTCCGCCGATCGAGCGCCCGCGTCCCCCGGGGAAGCCTTTCCCTCCGACGCCGTCGAGGAAACTTTATTCCACATCCTGATCACCGCGCTCAGTTTTCCCTTAAGCCTGTCGGCCAGGCTTTGCTCTGAAGGGTCCGCGGCGGCGCCGGCTTCGGTCTTTTCCATATTACGGAGCTCTTCTTTCACGACATTCAGAATTTTTATGGACCGGTCCACTTTATCGCTGAGATCTTCGGTCCACCTCTCAGGAGAGGTAGAATAAGAAGCGCTCTGCTGCGGAAAAGCGACGCTCCCCCCCGCAGATGACATTAAGACAAAAAAAGACACGAATATGGCGATCTTAGGCATAGAAACCTCCTTGGCGTTTCGGGATATTATAACACAAGGAAAGGTTTTTAGGAATCTCGGAGACCGCCGGTGAAGGCCTCCCGGGATGCATCCGCAACGCTTCGTATCTTCGGCAGGTTACATCAATCGGCGATGATCTTGATATTATCAGTATCGGTTTCCGTGACGGTATTGTCCTCTTCCGCGTTTCTCTCTATAAGGTCCATCCTCCTCTTATCCAGGAGATTGGTCCGCTGAACCTGCCTGTTCTCCTCTATTTTGTTCTTAACACCGTCCATCATCAGATTATTACGCATCTGAAGGGACTTCATTTGAACAGGAGCTGTTCTTGCCGGCACCAGCTGGTCCGAATGTCCGTAATCTTTTCTCGTTATACTCGAAGAGATCCTGTTAAGCTTGTTCTCAACGGAAGAGATCGTCCTGGCCAGCCTTTTTTCGTTCATCTCTACCTTTGCCTCATCCGCTGTCATCTCCTTTTTCCTGTTCATCATTTTCCGGGGCAGGGTTATCTCGTTACGAAGGGCCTCGAGTTTACCTTCCGGCATCCTCTTCTTTTTCTCGGGCCTGTCGAACTTTTTGACCCTGGTCGTAAATCCTCTTTCGATAAGGTACTCCGTCCGGGCTAATTTTCCGCTTCTTTCGATCGGCCTGATAAAAACTACCCCGTCGAACACTTCCAGATCAAGCACCTTGCCGTCCGTACGCATCTTCCAGCCCGTCCCCCTCGCTCCGCAGGCAGCGGCAGGGGTCCTTATCCTGAAAGTCTCCCCTTTGTGGAGGTTCTTGAGAAAAGTAATAATCTCACCTTTTACAAGCTCCAGCCGGTCCTCATCCGTTATCATTATTATCGCTTCGGTAGATCCGCCGAGTTTGACCACATTGCCGCCTTCTTTGTCAAAGGCTAATTCAAGCGATGCCTTTCTTTCGGTCCTGACCACATCTCCACCGGAAAGCTCCATGCCTTCTTTGACAACGACCGGTTTTTCAGCTCCTTTTATCATTACGCTTACATTGCCTTCGACGGCGATCACAACGGCCTTACCTTCTCCGTTATCGCCGTTGCAGGGTACGGACATAAAGATCAAAGCTAAAACTACTGACATCGCTAACAGTTTCTTCATGACGAACCCCCTTGCGAAAATTACTTTTAAAAACTTTTTACTTATTTTTCAAAAAAAACTCTTTCCCTGCTTTCACTTAAAGCTTACACGGAAAGTGTTAACTTTTTGTTAATCTTATATTATTTTTCGATTAATTATACGAACGGTAAACGGGCGGCAAACAATCCTATACGGCATCCTCGAACTTATATCCTACCCCCCGGACATTCTTTATAAGGTTTCCGGCCGGGCCCAGTTTTTTCCTCAGGTGGCGTATATGAACATCTACCGTCCTTTCGATCACCACCTTTTCCTCGCCCCAGAGGTAGTCGAGTATTCGGTCCCGGGAAAACACCTGGCCCTTTCTGGAAAGCAGAAGCTCGAGTATATTGAATTCGGCGGGCGTAAGGTCTATCTTACGGCCCCGCACATGAACTTCATACTTTTTAAGGTCCATCACGAGCGAACCTTCCTCCGCCTCCAGGACCTTTTCGCTCTCGACGGACCGGCTTCTCCTCAGTACGGCCTTCATCCTGGCTTCAAGCTCTTTAAGGGAAAAAGGTTTTACCACATAATCGTCCGCTCCGAAATCGAGCCCCGAGACCTTACTGGCTTCGGAGTCCTTTCCGGAAAGCATTATGACGGGGATATGAGCGGTCTTGTCCTTCTGCCTGAGCTTCCTGCAGATATCAAAACCGGTTGAACCGGGCAGCACCACATCGAGTATCATAAGGTCGGGTGTATTCCTTGACAGAAAAGAGAAAAGCCCGTCCTCGCTCTGAAAAGACTTCACCCTGGCCCCCTGCATGTGAAGAAAGCCGGAAATTATGTGTATTATGTTCGGGTCGTCATCTACCAGAACGACCAGTTTGCCCTCTAGCATATATTCCCTTTATATATTTACGGGCCTTCGCCTGAAGATCAACAGCGAGACCAGGATAACAAAATGATAAAAAAGCGAGATGATGTTCTTGATCCCCGCGGGAACAAAGACGGCCGTTTCCCAGTTCAGGGCCAGCAGGCCCGCGAACAAAAGCACCTTCTGTATGATTATATAACCTGAAAAGAAAACTAGCAAGACCCGGGCCCATTCCTTCATGCAGATCAGACCGGCCCCTAAAGCAAACGAAATGACCGCCGAAACGATAACGAAAATGTAAATGTTAAGAGGCTTTTCGGGAAACCCCCGCAGAAAGCCCAGCTTACCTGATACGAGGAAAGAGATAGTGAACAGTCCTATCAGCATCTCTATTGTCCCGATGATCAGATAGACCTTCCTGCTCATATCAGCCCTCTTTCCGGAGTATTTTCTTCAGCTTTTCGATCTGGTCCCTGTAAACTATGGCTTTTTCGAACTGCAGGTTCCTGGCGGCATCTTCCATTTCGGACTCAAGCTGGGAGATAACTTCGTTTATATCGTACTCTTCGTCGGTCTCACCGGTAACTTCCTGCACTATCTCTTTGGCCTGTCTGTAAGCTTCGATACCGTCCTTTATGGCTTTTTTTATGGTGCGTGGTTCGATATTATGCCGCTCATTATATTCTATCTGTTTTTTCCGCCTTCTTTCCGTCTCCTCAATGGTCCTTTTCATGGCGGCCGTAACGGTGTCCGCGTAAAGCAGGACCAGCCCGTTCACATTCCGGGCGGCCCGACCGGCCACCTGGATAAGGGAAGTAGCGCTTCTGAGAAACCCTTCCTTGTCCGCGTCGAGCACGGCTACAAGAGAAACTTCCGGGAGGTCCAATCCCTCCCTCAACAGGTTTATTCCTACCAGGCAATCGAATTTTCCCATTCTGAGGTCCCGTATAATATCTATCCTGTCCAGGGCGTTAATTTCCGAATGCAGGTACCTCACTCTCATTTTCATATCCTTAAGGAATCTTGTAAGTTCCTCGGACATTTTTTTCGTCAGAGTGGTAACCAGCGTCCTTTCGCCCCTGCCGGCCCTTTTCCGCACCTCGTCGACCAGATCGTAGATCTGTCCTTCTGTAGGCCTTACTTCAACGGGAGGATCGATTAGGCCCGTAGGCCTTATGACCTGTTCGGCTATCGTCGCGCTTTTCTCAGACTCAAAGCTTCCGGGTGTAGCGGAAACAAAAAGCAGCTGGCCGACCGTATCCATAAATTCGTGGAACTTGAGAGGCCGGTTGTCCAAAGCCGAAGGAAGCCTGAACCCGTAATCAACCAGGTTCTGCTTTCGGGCCCGGTCACCGTTGTACATAGCATGAAGCTGGGGCAGCGTCACATGCGACTCGTCGATTATCACCAGAAGATCCCTGTTGAAATAATCCAGCAGGCACCAGGGCCTGCTGCCGGGCTCTCTTCCCGATAAATGCCTGGAATAGTTCTCGATACCGTTACAGTAACCCAGCTCCTTCAACATGTCGATATCGTATCTGGTCCTTTTGAGAAGCCGCTGTGCCTCGAGAAGTTTTTCGCAGCGCTTGAGCTCTTCGACCCTCTCCATAAGCTCCGTTTCGATGGACGCAACGGCTTTTTCGATCTTATCCTCGGTGGTCACGAAATGCTTTGCCGGATATATGGCCGCTTTTTCCAGGTCGCTTATGATCTCGGAAGAAACCGGGTCAATTTCGGAAATGCGGGTAACTTCGTCGCCGAAGAACTCTATGCGCAGAGCCGTCTGCTTATAAGCGGGAAAGACCTCGACTATGTCCCCCTTTACCCTGAATTTAGCCCGCTGCAGTTCCATGTTGTTGCGCTCATACTGGATATCGACCAGTTTACGGAGGATCTCGTCCCTCGAAACCTCTTCTCCCCTGGATACATTTACCAGCATACTGGAATAGTCTTCCGGAGAACCCAACCCGTATATGCAGGAAACGCTCGCTACTACCAGCACATCGTTGCGGGAAAAAAGAGAACTTGTCGCGGACAGTCTCAACCGGTCTATATCCTCGTTTATCGAGGCGTCTTTTTCTATATATACATCCGTCTGCGGGACATATGCCTCTGGCTGGTAGTAATCGTAATAGCTTACGAAATATTCGACGGCATTCTTCGGAAAAAATCCCTTGAACTCCGAATAAAGCTGGGCGGCAAGGGTCTTATTGTGTGAAATGACGAGGACGGGCCTGTTAAGCCTTTCGACTATATTAGCCATCGTAAAGGTCTTTCCGCTTCCCGTGACACCGAGGAGTGTCTGATACGGCTCACCGTTACCGACGGATCTGACTATCCTGTCGATCGCTTCCGGCTGGTCTCCGGCAGGCACAAGATCGCTAACTAGCTGAAATCTCTCCATTTTTCAGTATGACCTCTAAGCTGAAATCGACGGGATCTACGGATCCGGTCAGGGAACCTGAAGATATGATCTCTATGCCCGTTTCCGCGTAATCTCTGACATTTTCCAGGTTTATGCCCCCCGAGACCTCGAAGAGCACTTCACCGTCCAGGCGCATCTTTTTCCTCAGATCCACCGCCTTCCGAACGGTTTTCGGGGACATGTTATCGAGCATTATGACATCCGGCTTTTCCGAGAGGGCGTACCCGCATTCGACAAGGTTTTCCACCTCTATCTCTACACGGATATTTTTCTGCACGCTCGCGCGCGCTCTTCTTATCAGGTGGGGAATTATAGTTCCGCTACTCTTCTCTCCGGTACTGGAACTGAAAGCTCTTATGTGGTTATCCTTGATAAGCACCATATCCCACAATCCCTTTCTGTGGTTCTCGCCACCCCCCACCGTTACGGCGTACTTCTGGAAATACCTGTGAAGAGGAAGGGTTTTTCGCGTATCGTATATCTTTACACCGGTGCCGGATACCTTATCCACCATCGCTCTGGTCTTTGTGGCGACCCCGCTCAGTATACTGAGATAGTTCAGCGCGGTCCTTTCGGCCTTCAACACGGAAGCGGCTCTTCCCTCGATGAAGGCGGTTTCCATGCCGTCGTCAAGCGCGTCCCCGTCTACCGCCTGCGGCCGGAATTTAAGTTCGGGGTCAACGCGGGCGAAAATGCGTTCGACTATGTCTATACCGCAAAGCACCCCCCGCTGCCTGGCTAGAATGACCGAATCGATCAGCGTATCCTCATCGAGAACGGAAGAGGATGTTATATCTCCCTTCCAGATATCCTCTTTAAGCGAGAATCTTATTATCGCGTCCACTCTTTTAAGGTCAAGTCCGCTTATCATCCGACAACCCTTTCAATTTTAAGACCTCTGCCGGGGTAAGGTAGCGCCACCGGCCCTCCGTCAGGCCTTCCAGAGTAAGCCCGGCGTACCTCACCCTTTCAAGGCTGACCACTTTCGCTCCTATACTCGATATCATCGACCTTATCTGCCTCTTTCTCCCTTCGTGTATGGTCATAGCAAGTAAAGTCCGCCCTTTCTTCTCCTCCAGGACCTTTACACTGCACGGACTGGTCTTCTTCCCCTCTACAAAAACCCCTTCGGAAAGGCGCCGCAGCTTTTCGGGGGTGATCTTTCCGGACACCTCGGCCCTGTACTCTTTTTCTACTTCAAAACTCGGATGTGACAGCCTGTGGGCGAGCTTACCGTCATTGGTGAGAACAAGCAGACCCGTAGTATCCTTGTCCAGCCTGCCCACGGGATACACCCTTTCTTTAAGGCCCGGGACAAGATCGGTCACCTTTTTCCGGCCATGGGTATCTTTCACTGTGGTTATAACGCCCGCGGGCTTATAGAGCAGTATGTATTTCTTTTGCTCTTCGGCGGACAGCGGCCGGCCCATGACCGTGATCCGGTGCAAGGACGGGTCCAGACGATATCCCTTTTCTCTGACAACTTTTCCGTCAACCTCTACCAGACCATCTTCGATCAAACCCGCGGATCGTCTTCTTGAAGCTATGCCCGCGTGGGCCAGTACCGACTGGAGTCTCTTCTTCATTCAAGTGAAGCCAGATTTTCTTTAAGGTTCCGGATAGAGATCTCGAATTTATCTTTTTTAGCCTTTTCCTTTTCGACGACCTCGGCTGGCGCCTTGGAAACGAAGCTCCGGTTGGACAGTTTCTTCTCTATACTTTTCAGGTAGTTTTCCATTTCACCCAGTTTTTTTCCTATCCGGTCCTTCTCCTTGTCTATATCTATCGACCCGCCCAGCGGAACGAAAATACGGATCTTCCCGGATAGAGCCGAAACGGACCGGGAAGGCCTTTCGGTAGCCGTTCCCGCCTCAAGCACCCGGCAGCCCGCGAGTTTCTCCAGGTAGATACGGTTATCGCCGATAAGAACAGCTTCCTCTTCCGTGTCCGTAAGAAAAAGGGCTTCGACCTCACCGGAATTCGGTATATTCCAGAAGGCCTTAACATTACGGATGGAAGTTATCAAGCCGATTATTTTTTCCATACTGGGAACAGATCCGTCATCCGCCAGGCCGCGAAGGGGTTCCGGCCACCCGGCTGTCATGAGGCAACCCCTGTCCTTTCCGGGCATGTTCTGCCATATATTCTCGGTAATGAAGGGCATAAAAGGATGGAGAAGTTTAAGACACTCTCCCAGCACCAGAACGAGTATATTATCAACGGCTTCCCGGTTTTCGGCGAATTTGGAGATCTCAAGGTACCAGTCGCAGTATTTATGCCATATGAACTCGTACAGCGATGAGGCCGCGTCGTTGAACCTGTAAGCCTCGAGGCTCTCGTTCACCGCGCCGACTGTCCCGGCAAGGGAAGAAAGTATCCATTTATCCGCGATAGTAAGGGCGTTCTCTCCGGGAAGCTCCCCGCGGGCCTTTTCCCCGGAGCTCATCAGAACATATCTTGAAGCGTTCCACAGCTTGTTGGCGAAATTCCTGCCTGTTTCGAACTTTTCTTTCGAGAGAAAAACATCCTGCCCCTGGGAGGTTATGGAGATTATGCTGTACCTGAGAGCGTCACTGCCCACTTCCCGGATAACATCCATGGGATCTATCACATTCCCCAGCGACTTGGACATTTTAGTACCCGTCGCATCCCTTACCGTACCGTGTATATAAACATCCCTGAAAGGTATATCGCCCATAAAATAAAGACCGGACATTATCATCCTCGCCACCCAGAAGAAAATTATCTCCTGGGCAGTTACAAGGGCGTCGGTGGGGTAAAAATATTCCAGCTCTCCGGTCTTTTCGGGCCATCCCATGGTCGAGAACGGCCACAGCCACGAACTGAACCAGGTATCCAGGACATCGGGGTCCTGTTCCATGGAAGCCGAACCGCACACGGGACACTCGGAGGGCGCCTCTCCCACGACTATCCCTGCTTTCCCGGGAGCGTCAACCGCAATGTCCCTCACATCCGCCGAACCGAAGCAATCCCGGCAGTACCAGACGGGTATCCTGTGCCCCCACCATATCTGTCTGGAAATACACCAGTCCCGGATGTTCTCCATCCAGTTAAGGTATACCTTCGACCACCTGGGAGGATAAAAACGGACCCGGTCTTCCTTTACTACCTTTATGGCTTCTCCGGCCAGAGGCTTCATCCTCACGAACCACTGTTTGGAAAGGCGGGGTTCCACTACGGTATGGCATCTGTAACAGTGTCCCACCGCATGGTGGTGTTCTTCCGCACGGACAAAAAGTTTCCTCTGTTTAAGGTCTTCGATTATCGCCTCACGGCACTCGAACCTGTCCATGCCTTCGTAATCCCCGCCGAGATCGTTTATTGCAGCGTCCGGACCCATGACATTAAGCCTTTCAAGCCCGTGTCTCGACCCCATTTCGAAATCCACGGGATCGTGCGCGGGCGTGACCTTCAGTGCGCCGGTACCGAATTCGGGGTCCACGCTTTCGTCAAAAATAACATCGAGTTCACGCCCCAGGATAGGAAGCAAAAGCTTTTTACCTTCAAGGTGCCGATATCTCGGATCTTTGGGGCTTACCGCGACGGCTACATCCCCCAGCATCGTCTCCGGACGCGTGGTAGCGACCACCACGAAATCCTCGTTAGCTTTTTCCAGCTTCTCTCTTCCTTTTACCGGGTACTTAATGTAGTAGAGCATCCCGAGGACTTCTCTGTGCTCGGCCTCTTCGTCGCTCAGGGCGGTAGTGCACCTCGGGCACCAGTTTATGATATAATCCCCCTTGTATAGAAGCCCGTCCTCGTAGAGCTTTACGAACACCTTCCTGACAGCGTTTGAAAGCCCTTCGTCCATGGTAAACCTGGTCCTGTCCCAGTCACAGGAACACCCCAGGCTCTTGAGCTGCCGTATGATAGTGGACCCGTGTTCTTCCTTCCACTTCCAGACCTCCTCAAGGAACTTATCGCGTCCGAGATCCGTCCTCTTCAGGCCTTCCCCTGCCAGCTTTCTCTCGACGACATTCTGGGTAGCTATGCCGGCATGGTCCGTACCCGGCATCCAGAGAGTTTCGTGCCCCTGCATTCTTTTCCAGCGTATAAGTATGTCCTGGATCGTATTATTGAGCGCGTGCCCCATGTGCAGTATACCGGTAACATTCGGGGGCGGTATCACGATACTGTAGGATGGTTTGCCGCTGTCCGGCCGGGCGCGGTTCAGGCCGTTCTTTTCCCATAGCTTATAGATCCCGCCCTCTACTTCGGCGGGGGAATATTTTGTGGGGATATCCTTCATTTTCTCTTTTTTCTTTTTTTAGCTTTTTTCCCTGCCTTTTCCCTGCTTTCGTCCTTTACGAACTTGTACTCGAACGAATCGATCAAAGCGTTCCAGCTGGCTTCAACGATATTTTCCGAGACACCTACGGTCCACCAGGAATCATGTTTATCCTGCGATTGTATAAGAACCCTCACGCTCGCCGCCGTGCCTTCTGTCTCGTCAAGCACCCTTACCCTGAAATCGGACAGGTGCATTTGCGCCAGCGTGGGATAAAATTCCGTAAGGGCTTTCCTCAAGGCCTGGTCCAGAGCATGTACGGGTCCGTCCCCGAGGGCTACTGTATGCCTCTCTTCTCCGCCTATCTCTATCCGTACGGTAGCTTCGGAAATTATGCCGTCCTCTCCTCTTTTTTCGACTATTACCCGGAGATCCGTCAACTTGAAGTGTAATTTGCCTGAACCCGCCGCCCTGCGCATCAGAAGAGCAAGGGACGCGTCAGCCAGTTCGAACTGGTATCCCCGGCTTTCTTTTTCCTGTATAAGCATGAGGATATCCCTGGCATTGCTGCCGGCGCTTTCCAGATCTATGTTAAGCTCCCGAGCTTTACCCGCCACACTGGACTTCCCGGAAAGCTCCGATATGAGCATGCGCCTTCTGTTGCCGACCCTGGACGGCTCTAAATGTTCGTATGTACGGGGATCCTTGTTCATGGCGTTGACATGCACTCCCGCCTTATGGGCAAAAGCGCTTTTCCCCACATAAGGTTGGGAATCCAGCTGTTTAACATTAGCTATCTCCGCGATGAACCTCGAGGCGTCCGTCAGCTCGCGGAATTCGAATCCGGCGAGGCAATCCATTCCGAGCTTGAACTTGATCGCGGGCATGATGGACATGAGGTTCGCGTTACCGCACCTTTCCCCGTAACCGTTCATTGTACCCTGAACCTGGGAACACCCCGCCTGTACGGCGGCAATGGAATTAGCCACGGCCATATCCCCGTCATTGTGGACATGTATACCCAGCGGAGCATCGGTAAAGTCCGCAACATCCTCTACTATCTCGAAGATCTGGCTGGTAAGCATACCCCCGTTCGTATCGCAAAGGACCAGTGTTTCCGCGCCGCCATCCACGGCGGCCCTTAAAGTCTCCAGAGCGTATTCACGGTTATCCTCGTAACCGTCGAAAAAATGTTCGGCGTCGAATATAACGCGCCGGCCCTTTCGGGTCAGATACCTGACGGTGTCAGAGACCATCTTCAGGTTCTCCTTTAAGGATGTCTTGAACACTTCCCTGACATGCAGGTCCCAGCTTTTCCCGAAAATGGTCACATATTCGGTCCCGGCGCCCAAAAGAGCTTTTACTACCGGGTCAGAGGCCGTCCTTCCTCCCGCCCTTCTGGTGCTGCCGAAAGCGACGAGCCTGGCTTTCCGGAGCTTAAGGGAACGCGAGGCCTCTTTAAAGAACGCGTCCGTCTTTGGGTTCGCGCCGGGCCATCCACCTTCGATGAAATCCACTCCCAGATCGTCGAGCTTTTGCGCCACGCGCATCTTATCCATTACGGAAAAAGAGATACCCTCTCCCTGTTCGCCGTCCCTGAGGGTAGTATCGTAAATTTGGACCTTTTTCATTTTTCCCTCTTTTTGTGTTTGTTCCTGAGATCAGGATCTTACGGCCCGCTTCTTCCGTGATAGCGTCTTTTTCCCGAGACCGAAAGAATCGTGAAGGGCCTTTATGGCTTTATCCGCGTCGGTTCTATGGATAACACAGGATATCTTTATCTCGCTGGTCGATATCATTTCTATATTGATCTTCCGCGCGGCAAGTGCCTTGAACATCTTCGCCGCGACCCCGGAATGGCTTCTCATACCTATTCCGACAACCGATATTTTCGCGATATCCCTGTCATACTTCGCTCCTTTGGCGCCGATCTCCTTATTGACCTTCCTGACGACCTCCTGGGTTTTGGCAAGGTCGCTCGTGGGGACCGTGAACGAGATATCGGTCTTCCTGGTCCTGGATATGTTCTGTATTATCATATCGACATTGATCCTGGCCTCCGCCAGCCTCTCGAAAAGTTTACTGGCTTCGCCGGGCTTATCGGGAACATCACATACCGTGACCTTGGCCTCCTTTTTATTGGCGGTCACGCCTCTGACCAAGACATCTTCCATGGATCTTACCTCCTTGCTTATCATGGTACCTTTCTCTTTACAAAAGCTCGCGCGCACATGTATCGGGACATTGTATTTTCCGGCAACCTCTATGCTCCTGGCCTGCATCACCTGGGCCCCCAGAGAAGCCAGCTCCAGCATCTCCTCGTATGATATGCTTTCCAGCTTACGGGCGTTCTTCACTAACCTGGGATCGGCCGTGTATACCCCTTTCACATCGGTATAGATCTCGCATTCTCTTGCTTTGAGCACCTTAGCGAGGGCCACTGCCGTCATATCCGAGCCTCCTCTTCCCAGGGTGGTTATCTCCTGGTCCCCGCTTACTCCCTGGAAACCGGCTACTATCACCACGCTTCCCTTTTTAAGCTTTTCCTTGATCCTGGAAGTGCCGATATCCACTATCCTGGCCTTGGTATGGGAAGAATCGGTGCGGATGCCCACCTGGGCGCCGGTAAAGGAGATCGCGTCGACCCCGAGCTTATGCAGCGCCATGGCCAGAAGCGAAACGGAAACCTGCTCGCCGGTAGAAAGCAGCATATCCATTTCTCTCTCGGAAGGGTTTTTGTTTATCTGGTCAGCGAGTTTTATGAGTTCGTCGGTCGTGCCTCCCAGGGCCGACACGACTACCACCACCTTGTACCCCTTCCTGCTGTAGGACGCTACCCGCCGGGCCACCTTTTTGATCTTATCTACATCACCTACGCTGGTCCCGCCGTATTTCTGTACTATTATGTCTTTCATGGTCTCCTGCTCTCTGTCACGGATGCCCTGCAACAGGGCCTCATATACTGTCAGACATCAAAAGTTTCATAAGTTCATGTCCTTTGGACAGGAACCTGCTTCCCGCCCTCGCGGACCTTTCCGTAAATACCGTAACCGTATCCGCCGTTACCCCGGCGCCCATCATAGCGAAAGGGACCGGATCGGCGGTGTGCGTCCTCATTTTTATCGGGGTGGGATGATCCGGGAGCAACAGCACCCTGAAATCATCACGGCCATCGAATGCCTTCAGCACAGGACCGGTTATCTTGCTGTCGAAATTCTCGATAGCCTTTATTTTTTCCCTCATATCCCCGTTGTGGCCGGCTTCGTCGGCGGCTTCAACATGCACAAAGACAAAATCTTTGTTCTCAAGCACTTTCAAAGCGGCCCGGGCCTTGCCTTCGTAATTGGTGTCATAATATCCGGTAGCACCTTCGACCTCTATAACTTCAAGCCCTATTATACGGCCTATTCCTTTCAGGAGGTCAACGGCGGATATGATTCCTCCTGTAACCCCGTAAGCTTCTTTCATCGTGGGCATATCGGGGCTTTTTCCCTGCCCCCATGCCCATATCATGTTGCCCGGGTTCTGTCCGAGGTCTATCCTCACCTTGTTTATATCGTGGTCCTGAAGAACGGTCTTTGACCTTTCCATTATTTCCACCAGTTCAGCGTTCTTTGGCATGAATTTCGTCACGGCCCGCTCCAGGATATCGTGCGGAGGGAAACATTTAACACCTGTAAGAGCGCTGGCCTCTTCGGGAGAAGAGCATTTTATCACCATCAGGTTCCTGTAGCTGGTGCCGGGATAGAACTTTACCCTATCGCTGCCCAGCTTTCTGTCCAACTCTTTGACCAGCACCCTGGTCTCTTCTGTTGTAATGTGCCCGGCGCTGTAGTCCATCATCTTGTCGTCGAAACAGGTGACGAGGTTGAACCTGAAAGCGACATCTTCTTCCTCGAGGCGGACCCCGAGATTGGCTGCCTCCATAGGACCTCTGCCGCAATAATATTTCCGCGGGTCATATCCCAGAATGGACAGGTTGGCCACATCGCTGGCGGGGACCATCCCTTTGGGTATGTTCTGGGACATACCCACTATCCCTTCTCTCGCGATAGTATCCATGTTCGGGGTTATGGCGGCCTCCATACAGGTACGATCGTTCAACTCTTCAAGCGGCAGGCCCGCCATACCGTCGGGCACAAGAACTATATACTTCATCTGACCTCTTCCCGGGATCATATTCCCGCAGCTCTGACAACCGCTTCAAGATCGGCATCAACAACTTCGGGTTTTCTATGCATTTAATTGCCCTGTCCGGATCTTTCAAACCGTGGCCGGTCAGGACGCAGACTATATCTTTTTTTCCCTGCCCCGGGGCGGGGACGGGGAAATATCCTTCATTCGCTTTTTTGAAGATACCCGCTACGCTTGCGGCGGAAGCGGGTTCGGCGAAGACACCTACCTTTGAGGCGAGGAACTTATACGCCCCCACTATCTCATCATCGGTGACCATGTCTATAAGCCCCTCCGAAGAGTCCCTTGCCTTTTCCGCCTGCTTCCAGCTGGCGGGGTTACCTATCCTTATAGCGGTGGCAAGGGTTTCGGGCTTTTCAACTCTCTTACCCGTAACTATCGGACAAGCCCCTGCCGCCTGAAATCCCAGCATTTTAGGCAGCGTATCTATCTTGCCGTCATCCCTGTATTCGGTATAGCCTTTCCAGTAAGCGGTTATGTTCCCGGCATTCCCTACCGGAAGAGCGTGGTAGTCCGGCGCTTTTCCAAGCCGGTCGCATATCTCGAAAGCACCCGATTTCTGTCCCTCGATCCTGAACGGATTGAGCGAATTTACAAGGGTAACGGGATATTTCTCGGTAAGTTCTTTCACTATATCAAGAGCGTCGTCGAAATTGCCTTTTATGGGCACTACGCGGGCCCCGTGGATAAGGGCCTGGGCCAGCTTGCCGAAAGCGATATTCCCCTCGGGTATGACCACAACGCATTTCATGCCCGCTCTTACGGCGTAAGCGGCAGCCGAGGCGGAAGTATTACCCGTCGAGGCGCAGGCTATCGCCCTCGACCCTTCCTCCAGAGCCTTTGAAACGGCCATCGTCATCCCCCTGTCCTTGAAGCTGCCTGTCGGGTTCAGCCCTTCGTACTTAAGCCAGACATTATATCCTTCCCCGATCTTTTCGGCTATGGGGTCGGCCTTTATAAGAGGCGTATTCCCTTCCTCCAGGGAAATGACCGGAGTATCGTCCGTCACCGGAAGGTATTTCCTGTATTTTTCGATAATTCCCATCGTTCGGTCCTTTGGTGAAATTACGGAAAAACGCGAAAAGATATCACTCCTCTATGCGTATAACAACAGTCCTGGCCTTTATGAAGTCCATTGAATCGATCTTCTGTATGGCCTTCCGAAGGTCTCCTTCCCTGGAACTATGTGTCAGTATTATGACCGGGACCTGTTTCCCGCTTTTACGCTCCTCCTGGGATACGCTGGCAATGCTTATCTTGTTCTCTGAAAGTACCGAAGATATACCCGCCAGCACCCCGGGCTTGTCGATAACGGTGAAACGCAGGTAGAAGGGGATATTAAGGTCCTCCATGTCCTTGAGCTTTTTATCCGGATCGTAATTAAGTTTCGGGAACACGGGAGAAGGCCTTCCCGTATTGGCGAGATGTCCGGCTATCTCGACTATATCACCCATAACCGAACTTGCGGTCGGTTTGCGTCCGGCGCCTTTCCCGAAAAGCAGTGCTTCCCCCACAAGGTCGCCTTTCACGAATACCGCGTTATCCTCGCCCTTTACACCGGAAAGCAAGTGCCTGGACGGTATCAGCGTCGGGTGCACTCTCAGGGAAAGGCCATCGCCGGAATCTCTGGCTATAGCGAGAAGTTTTACGCTGTACCCCCAGCGAGAAGCGTTCCTGAGGTCCTGCGGCCCTATGCTCGTGATCCCCTCGGTAAAGATACTGTCCCCGGGGACATCTACCCCGAACCCCAGAAGGGAGAGTATCGACAGTTTATGCGCTGCGTCTTTACCGCTTACATCCAGCTCAGGGTCGGCTTCGGCTATGCCTTTCTCCTGGGCGGTCTTCAGGGCATCCTTGAAAGAAGATCCCTTATCGGCCATCATGCTCAGGATAAAGTTAGTGGTCCCGTTAAGTATCCCGTATATCTTGTCGAAACGGTTGGCTACAAGGCTTTCCCGAAGAGACCGGATAACGGGGATCCCTCCCCCTACGCTGGCTTCGAATTTCACGAAGACGCCTTTTCGGGACGCCGCCTCGAATATTTCTTTCCAGCGCGCCGAAAGCAGGGCCTTGTTGGCGGTAACGACATGCTTGCCGCCGGAGATGGACTTAAGGATAATATCGCCGGCGGGTTCCAGTCCGCCGATAAGTTCGACGATAATGTCTATGCCGGGGTCCTTTATAAGCTCATCGGCCGAATCGGTAACCACGGGGCAATGCCGCTTGTCTATCCCCTTAAGCGCCCGGGGATCGCGGTCGCATACCCCCTTAAGGGACAACGACACTCCCGCCCTGCGGCTGATCATGTTCCCGTTCTGGATTATAGCGTCGTACACTCCCCTGCCTATCGTCCCGAGTCCGATAAGCCCTATATTGACGGATCTCATCTCGGCTCCTTCATATCATAAGGGCCCAAGCTATAGAGCTTAGTCGCATGACCGCCCTGTAATCCCGGGCCCTGAAAATGGTCGGGATGGCCGGATTTGAACCGGCGGCCCCTTGTCCCCCAGACAAGTGCGCTACCAGACTGCGCCACATCCCGTTATGTTATGATCTTACAAACTCTGTTCCCGTCCTTTTCCTGCCTGACGGTAACGATATCCCTGCCCCTGTTCAAGTATGGTCCTCGTCTCTCGGGTCCCTGGTCATGAGCTCGCGAACGGCCACGCTGGGATCCTTGCCTTCATAGAGGACCTCGTAAACTTTTCTGATAATGGGCATATCCACACCGTGCCGCAAAGAAAGCTCATTGGCCGACCTGGCGGTGCGATAGCCCTCTACGGTCATTTCGGTCGAGGAAAGAAGCTCAGACGGGTCTTTGCCCTTACCTATCTCCTCGCCGAACCACCTGTTCCTGCTATGCGTACTTATACATGTCGTAGCAAGATCTCCCATACCGCTCAACCCGCTGAAAGTACTTGCCTTAGCCCCCAGCGCCCTGCCGAGCCTGGATATCTCGGCCAGTCCCCGGGTAAGCAGTGCAGCCTTGGAATTCGCGCCGAACCCCAAACCGTC
The DNA here is from genome assembly GCA_014728075.1 of Candidatus Omnitrophota bacterium. Classification (GTDB taxonomy): domain Bacteria; phylum Omnitrophota; class Gorgyraeia; order Tantalellales; family Tantalellaceae; genus WJMG01. Next base: position 17,968 of record WJMG01000004.1, read on the forward strand.
GGATATCCCGGCGGCTATCGCTATAACATTCTTCAGGGCCCCTCCGAGTTCCACACCGGGGACATCGTCGGAAGTATAGACCCTGAACATCTCGGTCATCAGAAGGTCCCGGGCCTTTTCCCTGGAAGGCTCCCCGGACGCCAGTACGACGGTAGTGGGATAGCCCCTTGCTACCTCGTATGAAATGCTTGGTCCGGAAACGACGCTTATATCGCTTCCGGTAAAATATTCGGAAAGGATCTCCGAAGGCCTTTTCAAAGATCCGACCTCTATACCTTTAGTAGCGCTTACTACATATCCGAAACTGTATCTGCCAAAACGGGCTAGAACTTCCCGGAGATACTCACAGGGAACCGCTATAACTGCATGGTCCGATTCGGCGGCCCGGGCTTCATCGGAAGTGATCCTGAGTTCAGGCGGGAGCTCGACCCCCTTCAGGAACTTCGGATTCTCTCTTTTATCCCTGAGAACCTGGGCGTATTCGGGAGAAACACTCCAAAGGGTGGTATCTACACCCCTTGAAACCAGAAGAAGGGCAAGTGCCGTACCCCATCCCCCGTCACCGATAACCGATATCTTTTCCATAATATTGTGAGAGTTTAACACATATAATAGTAATAGTCAATGTCATACGGCATATTGCGGAGGGGAGCCTAAAAAACTGGGAGCGACGATCCTAAGACCGCCGCTCCCGTCTGGAGGTTAGGGCACACAACACGTGTGTCCTGGGGATTATCTCTTTAAGGCCAGTTCAGCGACAAAGAACTGGCATTTTATCAGCGTTAGCTTCAGCACAGCTACAAAAACCATAAAAGAGTGCGAAATGTTCCTCATAGAACGAGCTTCCTCTCGGGTTAATCCGTCTTTATGTCTATTTTTATTTCGTTCATGTAAACTATCTTGTAAGCTGTAAGGTCTTTAGCGACATAGAACTCTCCCAGAACCTTACAGATGATCTTGTTCTCGCCCGTTCTTTCGTCAAGCTGCCTGAGAAGATGACAATTTTTCTTCACGCCGTTCCTTTTCATGAACCTGATCCATGCCCTGAGCTTTGTCGGATTCTCGGCCGTGAATTTTTCTTTGACAAAATACTTGCTTGTCCACTTCCGGGAAACATTGTTCATGGACTTTCGAGAAACTTCCTCGATGGAAACTTCTTTCTTTCTGGGATTCGACCCCAGGATGTTCCTGTAGACAAGCTCTTTCATCTTCTTTACCTTTCTACATCACTTTTTAAAAGATTTTATTAAGTTCTACAAAAAAACAGAAACTATTTGTTTCTTTTGTAAAGCTTAACCACTTCTATTATACACTGAATATTCAGAAAAACAAGAGAAAAATAATAACTTTTTTATGGTCTAACGAATTTTCTTCTCTTCTCCCCTCAAAAGCCTTTTTATATTTGCCCTGTGGGCAAAAACGCCCACCAGGCACAATATAGAGCAGAACAACACGAACTCAAGATCTTTTCCCATTATAACGGCAACTACAGGCAAACATACCGAAGCAATTATAGAAGCCATTGACACATAATGGGTTATGGAAAACACAATTATCCATATGGACAGGCAGATCAAAAGCAGAACAGGAGAAAGAGCCGTCATAACACCGGCTGTTGTGGCTACCCCCTTGCCTCCCTTGAACCTCAGGAATATGGTCCAGATATGGCCGAGTATGGCCGCGGCGCCCAGAAGTATTTTAATGTTTTCATTAGAAATTGTTGACGCCTGCGGAAGAATAGATCCCATCAGCTTCGGTATAAGCATTACGGCAACGGATCCTTTGAGAAGATCAAGCGCGAAAACAACTAAACCGGGCCCCTTACCGACGACCCTGTAAACATTCGTGGCCCCCACATTCCCGCTTCCGTGCTCTCGTATATCTATGCCCTTCAGGGCTTTTGCGAAGATATAACCGGTAGGCACCGAACCAAGCAAATACGCCAGCGGAACGGAGATCAAAAGATATATCATTTTTTATCCTTTCTCGATCTGTGGATCGAAATTCTGACGGGTATCCCCTTCAGCGGCAGGTTCTCTCTCAGCTGGTTCTCTATAAAGCTTAGATGAGCGGGCAATACCGACGAGGGGCGATTGACAAAATATTTGAATTCCATGGGCTTTCTCCCGCTTTGTATAATATAAAGGAAATTAGGCCGCCTTTTTCTTTTAGGTATCGGGACCTCTTCCGGATCGTTCCTCTCGAATATGCGGTTCAGGCGCGAAGTGGATATCTTCAATTCCAGGTTCGAATCGACCACCTCGGCCATTGACAGCACCTGTAGAACATTCCTGCCAGTTTGAGCTGAAATGAACAGTATGGGAAACTTCCCGACCTGGCTTGAGGCGTAAAGAAGGTGCTTCCGGTATTCATCCGCGGTCACCTCCGCCCCCGCTTCCCTCGCCAGGTCCCACTTGTTCACCGCGATCAGACAGCCTTTTCCGGAATCGGAGATGAACTTGAGTATACCGGAATCGTCCCGCGTGAACCCGTCGGACGCGTCTATCAGCAGAACAGCTATATCCGAACGCAGGATAGACTCCTTTGACCTCATTATACTGTATGTGTCGACGGCTGTCTTTATCTTGCGCCTGTGGCGGATGCCTGCTGTATCTATAAGTATATAATCTTTATCCTCGTAACTGAAATATGTATCTATGGAATCCCTGGTAGTGCCGGGCATATCGCTGACTATAACCCTTCTCTGGTCCAGCAGACGGTTTACAAAGGAAGATTTACCCACATTGGGCCTACCGACAACCGCTATTTTCAGGGTCTTCCTGGAAGTCCGGGGACTCTTCCCGGCGGTCTCCGGCAAAGCTTCCGACAGGCGTTCCCGAAGGGGGTTCATGCCTCTGCCGTGAAGGCAGGATACCGGGACCGGGTCGCCGAAACCGAGACTGTAAAATTCCATCGCGTCGTTCCTGAGCCTGTCGTTATCCGTTTTATTGGCGACGACTATAACGGGCTTCCCGGTCCTTCTAAGCACGGATGAGACATCTTCATCCGCCGGTGAAATACCCTCGGAGGCGTCAACGGTAAAAAGCAATATATCGGACCCTTCCATGGAATCCTTCGCCTGTTCCCTCACCTCGGCCGAAATACCGTCCGTGTCGGAGGAAAGATACCCTCCGGTGTCCACAAGCTTGAAACGCTTTCCCGACAGCGAGACTACCGCTTCGACCCTGTCGCGGGTGGTACCTGATTGCTCCACGACCACGGCTTTCCTCTCCCCCAGAAGCCTGTTGAAAAGCGAGGATTTACCGACATTCGGGCGTCCTACAATACTAACTACGGGAATATCAATGTAACTTGTCATTTATCTGCTTAGACCCTGTTCTCAGGTAATCAAGTCCGGAGACCAGCGTAAGAAATGTTGTAAAATTCCAAAGCCAGGAGGAATGGACGAACCGCAGAAGAAGGGCTATTACGGTCAGCATCTGGAATACGGTGGTCACTTTTCCGAGATAAGAAGGCTTTACATCTATGCCCCCTTTGAGCATATAGATTATTACCGCCCCCAAAAGTATAAAAACATCCCGGCTTATCACTATGATAGGGACATACGCGGGCAACCTGAGGTACTCGGGCACCCCCGAAACTATACAGAAACTTATGTAAGCGCTGCCGATAAGGAGCTTATCGGCTATGGGGTCCAGAATAGTACCAAGAACCGTTTTCTGGTCGCGGGAACGGGCGATGTAGCCGTCAAGCCCGTCCGTAACCGCGGCGAAAAGAAAGACCGCCAGCGCCAGGCCGTATTTTCCGTAAAGAACGGCCGAAATAAAGACAGGGGCCAGAATTATCCTTAAAATGGTCAACCTGTTAGCCCAGTTCATGCGCACTCCATTATATTACGGCTTAAAAACATTTGGGTCACCCGTCAATAGCGTTCGAAGTTCTATCGTTTACCCGTACCGTCTATCAGCCGGATGCGGCGGATCGGCCAGTGTATAAGGAACGCCTTTCCCACAAGGTTCTCGTCGGGGACAAATCCCCAGTACCTTGAATCCATTGAATTGGCGCTGTTATCTCCCAGAACATAAAAATAGTTTTCGGGGACCTTTATCTTACCCCCTTCGGACCCGTACTCGCCCCTGTTGTAATAGAAAAAATTCCCGACCTTTCCGCTGTCCTTCTCCTCTCCGTCGACATACACCCTTCCGTCCTTTATTTCCACGGTGTCCCCTCCGGAAGCTATAAAGCGTTTGACGAGAAATTTCTTCTTTTCAACGGGTGACTTGAAAACCACTATGTCCCCGAATTCGGGCGGCCTTACCTCGGGAAGCTGAATACCCGTAAAGGGCACCCTGGCCCCGTAGATGAACTTGCTGACGAATATCCTGTCTCCGGGCCTTAATGTGGGGTACATGGAGTTGGATGGTATCTTGAAGGGCTGTATAACGAAAGTCCTTATGAAAAAGGCCAGGATCGCGGCTATTATTACGGGTTTTATCCATTCCTGCCACCAGTATTCCCAGCGGGCTCTGTCGAATTTCATCATGATATCCTCATCGCTTTCAGGAACGCTTCCTTGGGAACATCCACCTGCCCTATCCTTCTCATCTTCTTTTTACCTTCCTTCTGTTTTTCCCAGAGTTTCCGTTTACGGGTTATGTCCCCTCCGTAGCATTTACCGGTAACATGTTTCTTGAGAGCGGTCACCGTTTCCCTGGCGATTATATCCCCTCCTACGGCAGCCTGTATAGCGATCTTGAAAAGATGCTTCGGTATAGTGTCTTTCAATTTAGCGGCCAGGTCCTTGCCCTTTGACCTGGCCTTGTCCCTGTGGACAAGGCAGGAAAGCGCGTCACAGGAAACCCCGTTTATAAGGATGTCCAGCTTTACTATATCCGAACGCCTGTATCCGATGATCTCGTAATCAAGCGAACCGTACCCCTGGGTGGAAGACTTTATCTTATCGTAAAAATCGATGACTATCTCCGAAAGCGGCATATTATAGGTCAGCTGTACCCGCGTCGGATCAAGGTATTTGGTGCTCACGAAATCCCCTCTTTTATTCTCGCAAAGCTTCATAAGAGCGCCCAGGGAATCAGCCGGAGCGAAAATATAGCATTTAACATAGGGCTCCTCCACCTGCTCTATCTTCTCCCTTTCGGGGAATTTGGTGGGATTATCCACCTCCTGGACCTCGCCGGATACGGTCTTGACCCTGTAATTAACACTGGGGCTTGAGACTATCAGGTCCAGGTTGAACTCCCTTTCCAGCCTTTCCTGTATTATCTCCATGTGCAAAAGCCCGAGAAAACCGCACCTGAACCCGAAACCCAGCGCGGCCGAGGTTTCCGCATCGTATATGAAAGAGGAATCCGAAAGCCTCAGTTTTTCCATAGCTGATTTCAGGTCCTCGTAATCTTCGTTGCTCACCGGATAGATGCCGCTGAACACCATCGGCTTTACGGATTTATATCCGGGCAGGGGTTTTTGCGCGGGCCGGGCGAGGTCCGTAACAGTATCCCCGACCACTACCTCTCTGGCTTCTTTTATATTGCAGACCATGTATCCCACTTCACCGCAGTCTATCCTTTCTACCGGCTGTTCGTTCGGAGTGAAAACCCCCACTTCCTTTACCTCGTATTTGCTGCCCTTGTTCATCATCTCTATCTGCATCCCGGATTCCAGGAAGCCGTTCATTACTCTGACATATACGACCACTCCCCTGTAGGAATCGTAGGAGGAATCAAAGATCAGGGCCTGAAGCGGTTCCTCCCTTGATCCTACGGGAGGCGGTACTCTTTCCACTATGGCGTCCAGAAGCTCTTTCGTGCCTATATTCTCCTTGGCGCTTACCTGTATTATCTCATCTTCCTCGACCCCGAGGGAATCTACCATCTGGCGCTTAACCTCGTTTATTCTGGCCGTCTTAAGGTCTATCTTGTTTATAACGGGTATGATCTTCAGTTCGTGTTCCATTGCCAGGTAAAGATTAGCGAGCGTCTGAGCCTCGATCCCCTGCACGGCATCTACGACAAGTATCGCGCCTTCACACGCCGCTATGCTTTTTGAGACCTCATAGGAAAAATCCACATGACCGGGAGTATCGATAAGGTTCAGGGTATAGACATCTTCCCTTTCTTTACGGTAAGTCAATTTTACCGCGCTGGATTTTATGGTTATCCCCCGCTCTCTCTCGAGGTCCATGTCGTCAAGGAACTGGTCCCTGAACTCTCTGGACTTCACCGTATCGGTAACCACTATCATCCTGTCGGCCAGAGTGGATTTACCGTGGTCGATGTGAGCTATAATGCAGAAGTTCCTTATCTTCAGGAGTTTTTTCATGGGGTCCGGTTTTCTTCTATTTCATAAGGGAGAAAGCGTATTCCTTCCCCGCCTCAAGGTATTGCCTGGACTTTTTCGAAGACGATGTTTCACTGTATATCCTCAGCTTGGGTTCAGTTCCGGAAAGCCTTATCAAAAGCCAGCTTCCGTCCTCGCAGATGAACTTTGACCCGTCGTAATCCTTTATATCCACTACTTTTTTACCCAGGACCTCTTTCATGGGATGCTTTTTAAGGCCCTTTATGAGCTTATTCCTTTTGGTCTCATCAAACCGGTAATCCCCTCTTTCGTAAACAAAGTTACCGTATTTACGATTAATGTCCCCTACTAACGCGCTCAAGGACTTTCTGGAGGAAGCCAGCATTTCCATAACAAGAAGAGCCGAAAGAAAGCCGTCCCTTTCGGGCACATAATTCTTGAAACCTATCCCTCCGGTCTCTTCACCTCCTATCATGATGTCTTTTTTTGTCATCATCTCGCATATGTACTTGAACCCGACCGGAGTCTCATAGCTTTCCAGACCGTATTCCTCGCATATCCTGTCGATCAGGCCGGTACCGCATATGGTCTGCACTACCCCTCCTTTCATCTTCCTGCTTTTCATCAGGTGGAGCAGAAGCATGGCCATAAGCTTGTGGCCCGTCAGCACCTTCCCCTTTTCGTCCACTATGGCCAGCCGGTCAGCATCACCGTCGGTCGCGACCCCAAGGTCGTATTTGCCTTTTTTTACCGCGGAAGTAAGCTCTTTAAGGTGTTTTGCGTTCGGCTCGGGGGCCCTTCCGTTAAAAGAAGGGTTCCTTTCGGCATACATGTAATCAAGCTTAATGGAAGAGTTCCTCAGGACCTCTCCTAGGTGTTTTTCTCCGGTACCGTTCATGGAATCTACCAGGACTCTTAGTTTTGCCCTGTTAAGAAGTTTCATGTCCGCGAACTTGCGGACCCACGAAAGCTGCACCTTCACAAGGTTGTCGTATTTGACCTTGTTTTTCCTGATCGCCTCGTCTAACTCCATATATTTCACCTTGGACTTACCCAGGCGCTTCTCTATACTGTCGATAATATCACTTCCGGCGGACCCCCCGAAATAGCCCTTGTATTTAATACCGTTGTACTGAGGAGGATTATGGCTCGCCGTTATCATTATCCCTCCCGAAAGTTTTCTATCCTTTATGTAAACGCACACGGCCGGTGTGGGCGAAGGCCCATCGGAAAGAACGGTCTTGATCCCGTTGGCGGCGAAAACCCCTGCCATGAGTTCCGCGTACCTGTCCGAAAGGAATCTGGTATCGTACCCGACGACGATCTTCCGTTTCCTGTAAACGGCTTTTTTCCCGGACTTCACGAAATCAGCGACAGCCTGCGCTACGGTCTTGACATTATCGAAAGTAAAATCCTCGCTTATTATCGCTCTCCATCCGTCAGTCCCGAACTTTATCTTAGACATTTGCTCCTCCGTATAAGGTTGTTGTTCACGCACAAGGGGAACAGACGCGGCAGGAGCTTTATTATCCCGCCGCCTCAAGAGTATATACCATTATCCGTTTCCGCGCAAACCGCTTATGGCCGACGAGTAATCGTCTTCTCCGAACACCGCGGTCCCCGCGACGAGGACATCCGCTCCGGCGGACAACGCCAGGGGAGCGGTCATGGGGTTTATCCCTCCGTCCACCTGGATCAGTCCGTCGAAGTCTCTCCTCAGCTCTCTCACCTTTGACAGCATATCCGACATGAAGGACTGGCCTCCGAAACCCGGCTCTACCGTCATAACGAGTACCATGTCCACCGCCGGCAGGACCGGTCTTATTCTCGAAACAGAAGTGCCGGGTTTTATGGAAATACCGGCCTTTTTACCTTTCTCCCTGATACGGCCTATTATATTTTCGGGCGAATCTATAGCCTCGGCATGAAAGGTTATCATGTCACTGCCCGCGTCCGCGAAAGGTTCGATGTATTTTTCCGGATCGGCTATCATAAGATGGACATCAAGGAACATACCGGTAACCGGCCTAAGAGACCTTACTACAAGCGGCCCTATGGTGATATTGGGGACGAAAGCCCCGTCCATGACATCGATATGCACCCAATCCGCCCCGGCTTTTTCGATGGCCCTGACCTCGTCCCCCAGCCGGCTGAAATCGGCCGATAATATACTGGGCGCGATAAGTTTCTTCCGCATTTCCCCCTCCCGTGGATGAGAATTAAAGAACCGTGGTCTTAAATTGAAAAGGGATCAAGAACCGAGTTTCACTGCCCGGGTCCTTTTAACCGGGCGCTTGCCCCGCCCTTTACGCTTTTCTCTAAAGTCGTTCTGTCTGTCGGACCCCCGTTAATTACCGTCCGGCGTTCCTACTCCTCGGTCAACATTATATACAAACGGTTAACATCATCAAGTGTCACAACTCCCGTTATTCTCCCGTTCTCCTCGACCGGAAGCGCGCTGGTATTATGGTCCTGCATTATTTTCTGCAGTCTGTCCAGCGGTGTCGAAGCCGATACCGGGGGTATGTCGGTGCGCATTATGCCTCCTATTCCGCTCGACTTATCTTTTTCGTGCGCGGCCCTGATAAGGTCCCTTCTTGTAATAAATCCCGCCAGACGGCCGTCTTCCATTACGGGAAAATCCTCCTGGTGTTTATGGAACACCTTTTCGAGGACTTCGGCCAGGGTGGATGTAGGCGAAACTGTTTCGAAAACGCCTCCGAGGATATCTCTGACCCTGTATTTTTTTATGGTTTCCCTTACCTGGACCTGCATCCCTTCGCTTGAGGCTGCCATGTAGATAAAAACCGCTATGATGATAAGGAATATGTGTCCGTTCACGAGCCCCAGATAACCGAAGAAAAGAGCGAAAATATGCCCCAGCCGCACTGCCGCGCGGGTAGCCTTCTTATAGCCTATCCTCGTAGCCATTAACGCCCTGAGCGCCCTGCCTCCGTCCATCGGGAAAGCGGGAAGTATATTGAAAACCGCCAGAATGAGATTGATCCAGTAAATGTGAGCAAGTATGTTAAAACCGCCCGTATACTCGGCCCTTCCGGTCAAAACAAGAAAAGGGTACATCAGCGTTTCTCTGCCCAGCAATGCTGTAAGGGGAAAATAGAAAACAGCCACTACAAGTATGTTGAACACGGGGCCGGCAAGTGAAATAACCAGTTCCTGATGGGGTTTTTTCGGCATCTCGGCCATCGAGGCGACGCCCCCGATGGGAAGCAGGGTTATTCGTTTGACCTGTATACCGAAATACGCGGCAGCCAGACTGTGGCAAAGCTCGTGCAAAGTAACGAAAAAGAAAACCCCCACTATCAGCACCAGCCCTCTGGGCCCCATGAGAAGGGCAAAAAGTGCCAGGAGCAGGAAAAAAGTAAAGTGAATATCTATGTCTATACCGAAGACCCTGGCAAGCTTGAACGAACCTCTCATAATTTTTCAAGCTCCTTTCTCACTTTTATTTTTTGTGAGGAGGTTATATTGCTTATCATGGCAAGACTTGCCGCCCGGGCGTTAAAGACCCTGGAACACGCCCTGTTGACATCTTCAAGCGTCAGTTCATCCAGTTTCTTTAAGACATAGGGGACATCGGGTATCTCCCTGTGGACCATGAACCTGTCCCCCAGCCATAACATTCGGCTGGAAGTCCCTTCCATAGCCAGCATGAATTGTCCTTTAGTATATTCTTTTGCACGGACCAGTTCGTCCTCGGTAATCCCTATGTCTTTCATATTTCTGAGTTCGTCGAGTATTGCCACAAGTGACTTTACCGCGTTCCTGTTATCCACTCCGGAATGTATGATCACTTCTCCCACATCGCTGTGCCGCTTGTACATTGAAGAAATGTCGTAGCACAACCCGTATTTTTCTCTCAACTCCTCAAAAAGGCGGGAAGACATGTTCCCTCCGAGGATAACATTCATCAGTTTGTAGGCGAAGCGCTCTTTTATATTCCTGTCGAAAGCGTAAAAACCGAGCGCGATATGCGTCTGATTGGTGTCGGCTGAGGAAAAACGGGTCCTTGGGCCCCGCGAAGTTACCGCCGGAGATGAGAACCGGCCCTTTCTTTTACGCTTCAGGCCGGAGAACTTCTCGCCCGCGTAGGAGAAGATCCTTTCCGGGGAAACTTTACCGGACGCTACCACCGCTATATTACCGGGATGATAATGGGCTTCCTTGAAGTCCAGGACATCGGCCATCCTGAAATTCCTGACAGTGGAAATATTTCCGGTGAGCGGCCGCCCCAGGGGAGAACCGGGCCACATGATGGCCTCAAGAAGCTCCATCACCCTGTCCCCGGGGTGGTCCCGGTACATCTTGATCTCTTCACAGATAACGGATTTTTCCCGAAGAAAATCTTTCTTGTCGAACCTGGGTTCCAATATCATATCGGCGAGTATGTCCATTCCCAGTTCCATGTATTTTGAAGGCACTTTGACCATGTAACAGGTCACTTCGTCGGAAGTGAATCCGTTAAAAGCCCCGCCTACACCCTCGACCGCCTGTTTAAGGTCCTTGGCTGTCCTGGTACGGGTGCCCTTGAAAAGCATGTGCTCGATAACATGGCTTATCCCGCTGTTGTGCTCGGACTCATACCTTCCCCCTACCCCGATCCAGACACCCAGGGAAACGGAACTCATCTGTTTCATGGGCGAAACCACAGTGGTCAGTCCGTTCTTTTCCTTCGTTTTTTTATACATAAGATCCCTTCGTTCTTTTTCCGGACCGGCAAGCGCCAAAACCCGGCTCGGACGGGCACGGGATATTCGGGTATCTTCATATGAAGAACAGGCCTTCCGGCCCTTTCCCCTTTTTACTCTTTCCCCTTTAAGCTTTCAGCCCTTTAACCTCATATCCAGATATGTCTGCAATATAAGCTGCGCGGCCATTTTGTCTATGACCCTGCGTCTTTTCGCCCGGGACATATCAGCCAAAATAAGTATATCTTCAGCCTCTTTCGTGCTTAATCTCTCATCGAAGAGAGTAACATCGATCCCGCTTACATTCTCAAGAAGAGAAGCGAATTTTCGGGCGTCCTCTGCCCTTTCCCCTTCTGAGCCGTCCATATTGACCGGCAGGCCCACCACTATCCCCGAAACACCGTATCTGCAAGCCATGGAAGCGATCTCGTCCGCGGCTTCTTTGTCGGAAGTCCTCTTCACCACATCCCTGCCCTGGGCTATCGTACAGCTTTCGTCGCTCACCGCTACACCTATGTTCCTGGTCCCCAGGTCTATCCCCATAAATCTCATGCTACCTCACGCCGTGAACCGCCCTGGAAAGCGACGAAGCCAGCTTCCCCAGGTCTTTCAGCATCTTTTTTCCCCCTTTCGGGTTCTCCTCGATGACCCTGACCAGGGCGCTGCCTACTATAACACCGTCCGCGCAGGAAGCTACCTCACGGGCCTGTGCCGGTGTAGAAACGCCGAACCCGACGCATACGGGCTTTTTCGTTATTCTCTTGAGGGCTTTCACCTGTCTTTTGATACCCGAAGGCAAACCTTCTCTTGCGCCGGTCACGCCTGTCAGGGAAACATAATAGATGAATCCGCCGGATCTAGAGGCTATCCTGCGGAACCTTGACAGGGAAGTGGTAGGGGCCGCCAGCAATATCACCTTGAAATCACTCTTCCCCGCTTCGTCCAGAAGCTCACCGGCTTCTTCAAGAGGAAGGTCCGGGACTATGACACCGTCCGCTCCGGCTCCGCTCGCTTCTCTGACGAAGCGCCCTATGCCGTAATGAAGTATTATATTGTAATATGTCATAAAAACAAGAGGGACTTTCACCTTCTTTCGGATATCCTTTACCATATTGATGACTTTACGGGCGGTACAGCCTGCCTTTAGAGCCCTTTCCACCGCCTTCTGTATCGTGGGGCCGTCGGCAAGCGGGTCAGAAAAAGGTATCCCAAGCTCAATTATATCGGCTCCCGAACTCTCCAGCGCGGCAACGATGCCGGAGGTCGCGGAAATGCTCGGGTCACCCGCGGCTACATAAGCTATAAAAGCTTTTCTGTTCTCTTTTTTCAGCTTATCAAAAGTTTCATCTATTCTGTTCATGATATCCCCGGACTTTGTTGTTCTATCATATGAATTTCTCTATTATGCTCATATCCTTATCTCCCCTTCCCGAAAGACAGAGGACGATAACATCGCTTTTCCTGGTACCGGGAGCGAGTTTTGTCAGATACTGTATGGCGTGCGCCGTCTCAAGAGCGGGAATTATGCCTTCCGTCTCGGAAAGAAGGCGTACGCCTTTGATCGCCCCCTTATCGTCTACCGAAACATACCTGGCCCTCCCCGAGACCTTGTAATACGAGTGCTCCGGCCCCACCCCCGGATAATCAAGGCCCGCTGAAACCGAATGGGCCAGTTCAACCTGCCCGTCGGCATCCTGCAGAAGATAGCTCTTGCTGCCGTGAAGCACACCGACCCCGCCTTTCATAAGCGCCGCGGCGTGCTTTCCGGAATTTATACCCTTTCCCGCGGCTTCAACGCCTATGAAAGCCACTTCTTCGTCATCGACAAAAGGGTGGAAAAGGCCGATCGAATTGCTTCCTCCTCCGACACAGGCGACGAGATATTCGGGAAGCTTGCCCTCCTTTTTCCTGACCTGTTTACGGGCTTCCCTGCCGATAACCGCCTGAAAATCCCGGACCATCATCGGATAGGGATGCGGGCCGACAACGGAACCTATTATGTAGTGCGTGTTCTTTACATTGGTTACCCAGTCCCGTATGGCCTCGTTCGTCGCGTCCTTAAGGGTACACGATCCGCTGGAAACGGGTATAACCCGTGTGCCCATCAGTTTCATCCTGTTAACATTAAGATTCTGCCGTTCGATATCCTCCGTGCCCATGTACACATCGCATTCGAGACCGAAAAGTGCTGCTACCGTAGCCGTAGCTACTCCGTGTTGTCCGGCGCCGGTCTCGGCTATCAAGCGGGTCTTTCCCATCTTCACGGCCAGCAGAGCCTGCCCTATGGTATTGTTTATCTTATGGGCGCCGCTATGAAGGAGGTCTTCCCTCTTAAGGTATATCTTTCCCCCTCCCAGTTTTCTTGTGAGTTTTTGGGCGAAATAAAGAGGCGTCGGCCTCCCCGCGTACTCCTTCAAATAATACTCAAGGTCCTTTTTGAAGGATGTCTTGGACGCTATTCTCTCGTAGGCGGAAGTAAGTTCCCTTAAAGCGGGCATAAGGGTTTCCGGAACATATTCTCCCCCGAACTCTCCGAAATAACCTCTTTTATCGGGCATCTTATATCTTTTTGGCATTTTCTATGAACTCCTTTATCTTTTGAGGGTCCTTCTTACCCGGATACGCTTCTACCCCGCTGGAGGAATCCACTCCGTAAGGCCTGACCGCTTTCACAGCTGCTTCCACATTCTCCGGGACCAGTCCGCCGGCAAGAAGGAAAGGCGCCGGTATGATGTCCCTTCTCTCTGAGAGGATTTCCCAGTCAAAGGTCAGGCCCGTCCCGCCCGAAAGCCCCCTGTGAAAAGTATCAAAAACGAAAAGGTCGGCGGAAGCGTAATCCCCGGGCATATATGAGCCGTTCGAAAGGATATTGTCCCGCACCTTGAAGGTCTTCAACACCTTTACGCCGAGATCTGATCTCAGTTTTTCGCAATAGTCCGGCGTTTCGAGGCCGTGCAGCTGAACGCATTCGAATCCGCCCGCCCTGACTACATCCTTCACCTTTCCGGGTTCAGCGTCACGGAAAAGAGCGACTTTAAGCACTTCGGGGTATTCCGACCTGACCGCGGCGGCTATCTCCATTACGCTCGAGATTTCCAGGCAGCGTGGCGACTCCGGGACGAAAACGAACCCCAGCATGTCGGCTCCGTTCTCACACGATATCAAAGCGTCGCGGCCGTTCGTTATCCCGCAGATCTTTACCTTTACTTCTCTCACAGGGTTCTCCCTATACACGGTCAGCCTTCCACGACGGGAACATTCTTCTGGGCGTCATCGATCTTTTTGTCCGGAAGCTCAAAATCCTCGAGTTTCCCCGAAAGATAGGCATCGTAAGAGTTAAGGTCGAAATGACCGTGCCCGCTGAACATGAAAACGATGCATTTCTCTTCTCCGGTCTCCTTGCACTTCAACGCTTCGTCTATAGTACCCCTTATGGCATGTGAAGTTTCCGGCGCCGGTATTATGCCCTCGGTCCTCGCGAAAAGGACCGCAGCCTCAAAACAGGGATTCTGATGATAAGATCTCGGTTCTATGACCTTCTGGTCTACCAGAAGACTGACGAGCGGGGCCATGCCGTGGTATCTCAAGCCGCCCGCGTGTATCCCGGCCGGAACGAAATCGTGGCCGAGCGTATGCATCATCAATAGCGGTGTCATCTGGGCCGTATCGCCGAAATCGTACCTGTAGGGGCCCTTGGTAAGGGTCGGACAGGCAGTAGGTTCCGTACCGATTATACTTATATCCTTTCCGTCAAGCTTGTCCTTGACGAACGGGAAAGAGAAACCGGCGAAATTACTTCCTCCTCCGCAGCAGCCGATGAGGACATCCGGTTCTTCACCGGCTATATCCAGCTGCTTCCTGACCTCCTGGCCTACGATGGTCTGGTGAAGAAGAACATGGTTAAGGACACTGCCGAGGGAATATTTGGTGTCTTCGTTCTTCGCGGCCACTTCCACGGCTTCCGAAATAGCTATTCCCAGGCTTCCCGGTGTATCCGGGTCTCTGGCCAGTATTTTCTTTCCCGATTCGGTCCTTTCGCTCGGTGAAGGATAGACATTCCCGTTCCAGATATGCATGAGAAATTTCCGGTAAGGCTTCTGGTCGTAACTGCACCTTACCATATAGACCTCGCACTCCAGCCCCAGGATATTACACGCAAAGGACAGCGCGCTGCCCCACTGTCCCGCCCCGGTTTCGGTGGCTATCTTCCTTACACCCTCTTTCTTGTTGTAATAAGCCTGCGCCACGGCGGTATTGGGCTTGTGGCTGCCGGGAGGCGATACGCTCTCGTCCTTGAAGTATATGCGCGCGGGAGTACCCAGAGCTTTTTCAAGCCTCCGGGCCCTTCTAAGGGGAGTGGGCCTCCACATCCTGTATATATCCATAAGCTCATCGGGAATATCTATGTACTTTTCCCGGGAGACTTCCTGCTGAATAAGCCCCATCGGGAATATCGGGGCCAGGTCTTCCGGGCCTATCGGTTTGCCCGTAGCCGGGTTCACCGGGGGCTTGAGCGGCGCCGGGAGGTCCGGCTGGATGTTATACCAACTCACGGGCATGTCTTTTTCGCCTAAAAGTATCTTGTCATCAGCCATCGTTAACTCCTTCTCTGTTTGTTTTCGGGATCGCGCCTGCGTTGCGGACCCTCCGGCCGGAACGCCCATAGCTCATTCTCTTATCAACTCTCTCACCTTGCTGCCTACATTATCTTCTCTCATGAAGACCTCGCCCGCGAGCACGGCGTTCACTCCCAGGCTTTTAAGGAACATAATCTGTTCATAAGTTGAAATGCCGCTCTCCGAAACTATGATCTTGTTCTCCGGTATCATGTGTATCAGGCGCTGTGTAGTAGCGAGATCGACGGTAAAGCTCGAAAGGTCCCGGTTATTTATCCCTATTATGGAAGCGTTGCATCTAAGGGCCTTATCTAGCTCTTCCTCGTTATGGACCTCAAGGAGCACATCCATGCCCAGTTCCTTTGAAAGTTCGTATAACCTGGATATCTCCCCGGCCGTAAGGATGTGCGCTATGAGCAATACCGCGTCCGCGCCCCAGGCGGCGGACTGATATACCTGATATTCATCCAAAATGAAATCTTTCCTCAATACCGGTATGGTAACCCTTTCCTTTATCATTTTGAGGTACTCGGGCCGCCCGTCAAAGAACCTTTCGTCCGTAAGGACGCTTATCGCGCTTGCACCCGACGCCTGGTACGCCAGGCCGATCTGCAGGGGATCGAAATCTTCCCTTATAACTCCCCTCGAAGGAGAGCTCTTTTTAATTTCCGCTATCAGGTTTATATGTCCTTTTCTCCCGATGTTCTTCTTGAATGTGCTCCTGATGCATTTTTCCTCGGCCTTCTTTTTGATATCGGACAGAGGGACCGCGGCTTTCTGTTTTTCGATCTCCTTTTTTTTATGTTCTATGATCCGTGTTAAGAACATGCTTTTCCCCCTCCGGCCTTTCCGGTCATCTCAACAAGGGCATTGAGGGTTTCAAGGGCTTTGCCGGAATCTATGGAATCTTGGGCCAGCCTCACCCCTTCCTTAAGGTCGGCGGTTCTGCCGGCCGCAAGAAAACCCGCGCTGGAATTGATGAGAACGATATCCCTCCTGGGACCTCTCTCCCCCGAAAGCACGGCTTTAACGATGGCCGCGTTATCACGGGCCGAGCCTCCCGTTATCTCCTCGATCCCCGCTTTTTCTACTCCGAAATCGGAAGGTCCGATGTCATATGTCCTGACGGCGCCGTCCTTCAGCTCGCTTACCCTGGTGGGCCCGGTAATGGTTATCTCGTCCAGGCCGTCTTCGCCGTGGACCACCAGCGCCCTCTCCGATCCGAGACGCCCGAGCACTTCCGCAAGCGGGACCGTAAGTTTCCTTTCGAAGACACCAAGGACCTGGCAGCTTACGGAGGCGGGATTGGAAAGGGGCCCTAATATGTTGAAAATGGTCCTTTTCCCGATCTCCTTCCTCGCGGGGGCGGCGTATTTCATAGCTTTATGGAATATGGGTGCGAAAAGAAAGGCTATATTTATCTCGTTCAGACATCGGGACATAATAGAGTGGTCCGCGTCGATCCTGACACCCAGAGCCTCCAGCACATCCGCGCTCCCGCATTTACTGGAGGCGGACCTGTTGCCGTGTTTGGCGACCTTCACGCCTCCTCCGGCCAGGACAAAAGAAACAGCGGTCGAGATATTGAAACGGTTTATCCCCGACCCTCCCGTTCCGCAGGTATCGAGGACGGGCCCCTTCTCAACCCTGACCTTAAGCGCCTTATCCCGCATGACCCTGGCGCCTCCCGATATTTCCTCTACCGTCTCTCCCTTTTCGCTTAAACCCGTCAGAAAGGAAACTATGTCTTCCCGGGAGGCGGCCCCCGTCATGATCTGCTCAAAGACCTGTCCGGATTCATCCTGTGTAAGGTCACATCCGAGTTTTATCTTTTCTATCGCCTGTTTAATATTCATTTTTTTCCGCGTTTTTATAGCTTACCCACCGTGATCTACAGACTTAAAAAGTTCTCCAGCATCTTTTTTCCGTCCTCCGTCAGGATGGACTCGGGATGGAACTGAACTCCCCATATGGGGTATTCTTTATGGCGCAGCGCCATGATCTCTTCTTCTTCCGTCCATGCCGTCCTTTCAAGCGGTTCTCTAAGGCTTCCGGGTTCGACTATCAGGGAGTGGTATCTTGTGGCCATAAAAGGATCGCTGAGACCCTTGAAGATATCCTCCCCGTTATGCTGGATAGGGCTGACTTTTCCGTGCATTATACGGCTGCCCCTGACGACCCTGGCCCCGTATACTTCCGCGATGGTCTGATGTCCCAGGCAGACTCCGAGTATAGGTATCCTGTTCTCGAAAGCTTTTACGGCTTCGGCCGATACGCCCGCGTCAGCGGGACAGCCGGGCCCCGGGGATATTACGAGCCTGCCGGGGGATAATTCCTTTATCTCCCTGACAGATACCCTGTCGTTCCTGCGCACAATAACTTCCTGCCCGAGCTCCCCGAGATACTGAACGATGTTATAAGTAAAGGAATCGTAATTATCTATGACGAATATCATTCCAGCCCCTTGTCGGCGAATTCAATTGCCTTCATCATACCTTCCGCCTTGTTACGGGTCTCTTTGAATTCCAGTTCCGGCCTCGAATCAAGCACTATTCCGGCGCCCGCCTGCACATAAGCGTCTTTATCCCGCATCAAGATAGTGCGTATGGTTATGCACATGTCCAGATTACCGGAAAAACTGATATATCCCACGCTTCCGGCGTAAGGGCCCCTCCTGGTCTTCTCAAGTTCGTCTATAAGCTCCATGGCCCGTACCTTCGGCGCACCGCTTACGGTCCCCGCGGGGAAAGTCGCCCTGATCAGATCGAAAATATCCTTGTCTTTCCTCAGGGTGCCTACTACATCGCTGACAATATGCATAACATGAGAGTACCGTTCTATCCGCATAAGTTCAGGGGTCCTCACGCTCCCGTACTCGCAGACCCTGCCGATATCGTTCCTGCCGAGATCCACGAGCATGACATGCTCGGCCCTTTCCTTGGGGTCCGCGAGAAGCTGTTTTTCGAGCCTCAGGTCATCTGCCTCGTCAGACCCGCGCCGGCGTGTACCCGCGATAGGCCTTACCTCGACACATTTGTCCTCGCACCTTACAAGTATTTCCGGAGACGCCCCGATAAGCCTGTGTGTCCCGCAGTCGAGATAGAACATATAAGGCGAGGGGTTGATAGACCTCAGCGCCCTGTATATACTGAAAGGGTCGGCTTCGGTGCGTTTTCGGAACCTCTGAGAAAGAACTATCTGTATTATCTCTCCCGCGCGTATATATTCCCTGGCCTTCTCGACGGACTCCTTGAACTCTTCCTCTGTAAAATTCGATTCCACCCCGGGGTCCGTGCTTTTACAGGGGCCGGCTTCCGGCTCGCTGAACGGTGTTTCCAGTTTTTTCACCAGGCGTTCTATTTTTTCCACCGCTTTATCGTATGTTTCCCCCGGAGGGTCCTTCTCTACCAGGCAATTCGAGACTATCTTTATCTTGTGGTCGACATGGTCGAAAATAAGGATCGTGTCGGTAAGGGCCAAATGCATGTCCGGCACACCAAGTTCATCCGGATTACCATCGGGGATATCCTCGATGAACCTGACAATATCGTAGCCCATATATCCGACAAGCCCTCCGCAAAATCTCGGCAGGCCTTTTATGGGAACGAACTTGAACCGGGAAACATATTCCCGGACAGCTTCAAGGGGATCGCCCGTTTCGATCTCTTCGACACCGGAAGGCCTTATGAACCTCACCCGACGCCCCTTGCTCTCTATCCTGAGAGAAGGATCGCTCCCCAGGAAAGAATACCGGGCCATATGCTCGCCGCCCTCTACCGACTCGAGAAGATAGGAGAACCTGCCCTCGATCTTCCTGAAAGCGGAAAGAGGCGTGTCGAAATCAGCGAGAAGCTCCCTGTAAACGGGTATGACATTACCCTGTTCCGAAAGCCCGATAAATTCTTCTTTGCCCGGACAATACATACTGATCACCTTTAACGATATATTACACAGCGCATAGCGCAAAGTGAACGGGAACCGCGGCTCTGCCGCCATGCCCTATGCTCTTTTCTTATTTGTACACATCTTTAGGATCGAACACTCTCTCCCCCCGGATCTCCAGTGTCCCGTCCTCTTTCAGCTTTCTGTAATAACAGCTGAAGTAACCTTTATGGCATCCGGCCCTGTGCTGGTCCACTTTAAAAAGAAGAGAATTGTCGGCACAGTCGACATGGACGCTTTTGAGCAGCTGTATACAACCGGATGTCTCACCCTTCAGCATAAGACGGCCCTTTGATCTTCGGAAAACATATACTTTCTTTTCCTCGAGGGTCTTTTCCACGGCCTCACGGGTCATGTAACACAGGGTCAAGACCTCTCTGGTCCGCTCGTCCTGTATGATAGCCGGGATCAATCCCTTGTCGTCAAAATTCAAACTGTCAATAAAACCCATTTTATCTCCTTAAAGTGCGTGGTCCGTGGCCTGGCGTCCGCGGACCTTTCAAAACAGATCACTCCCTCACCAGAACGCCGTTGCCCCTGAGATACGCCTTCACCTCTCCGATGGTATATTCCTTGAAGTGGAATATCGAAGCGGCGAGAGCGGCGTCGGCCTTGCCGTCGGTAAGCGCTTCGAGTATATGCTCCCTGCTCCCGCATCCTCCCGAAGCTATGACCGGTACCCTGACCGACTCGCTTACCTTTCTGGTCAACTCGATATCGTACCCGTCCTTTGTGCCGTCGCGGTCCATACTGGTGAGCAGTATCTCCCCGGCCCCCAGGGAATCCACCTTACGGGCCCATTCGACGGCGTCCATCCCGGTATCTTCCCTGCCCCCCTTCACGAAAACATTCCACGACCCGCTCTGGTTCTTTTTGGCGTCAATGGCCACCACTATGCACTGGGACCCGAACTTCTCGCTGCCCTTTGATACGATAGAAGGGTCGTTCACCGCCGAAGTATTGACCGATATCTTGTCACAGCCGGCGTTCAGCAGTTCTCTTATGTCCTCCACGCCCGATATCCCGCCTCCCACCGTATAAGGCATAAAAACCTTTTCGGCCACACGGCGGGCCACATCGACCATGGTCTTGCGTTTTTCGTGGCTGGCGGTTATGTCCAGAAAGACAAGTTCATCCGCGCCTTCGGCGTTGTATATCTCAGCGTTGCTTACCGGATCGCCCGCATCCACGAGATTGACGAAATTAACTCCCTTTACAACCCGGCCGTCCTTCACATCAAGACAGGGTATTATCCTTTTAGCCAGCATTTATAGCCTCTTTCAGGTCTATGGTGCCTTCGTAAAGCGCCCTTCCCACTATGGCCCCGGAAAGACCCAAAGGTTCAAGCTTCTTTAACTCCTTTATATGTTCAACTGTCTTTATCCCGCCGGCGGAAATGAGCTTGACATCGACCTTGGAGAGAAGATCCTCCAGCAGGTCCGTGCTGGGGCCCGAAAGCATACCGTCTTTCTCGATATCGGTAAAGATCATCTCTTGCGCGCCGAAAGAAACGAACCTTTTCAAAATATCCAGCAGGTCAATATCCATTCCCTTTTCCCAGCCGCTTATCATGGGCCTGGCGTTCCTGGCGTCAACGCTTATAATGACCTTTTCGCCGAACTCCTCGATGCAGGACCTGGCGAAATCTATGTCGGTCAAAGCTTTTGAGCCTATTATCACCCTCGCGACACCACCGGCCAGAGCGCCGCGTATGTCTTTTTTTTCACGGAAGCCGCCCCCGAGCTCGACCGGGATATCTACTGATCTCGATATCTCTTCAGCCGTAGCAAGGTTCATGGGCCTGCCCTTCCTCGCGCCGTCCAGGTCGACAATGTGAAGCAGCTCCGCCCCCATTTTACGCCACCTGCGCGCGGCGTCTACGGGAGAAACATCGTAATTGAGCTCCTTGTCGTATTTGCCCTGGAGAAGCCTTACGGTCTTTCCATCTATAAGGTCGATCGCGGGTATGACTTTCATTTCACCGTCCTACATTATAATGCGGGCTATTACACCGCGTTCTATAGATCCATGAAATTCTTTATGACCCTGAGCCCGTTTTCCTGGGAACGCTCCGGGTGGAACTGAACAGCGTAAACATTATCTTTCCACAGGGCTGATGTATATCTGATGCCGTACTCGGTCTCTCCCGCCACAAGCGCCCTGTCAGCGCTTTCACAATAGTATGAATGCACGAAATAAAAATACGGGTCGTTCTCCAGTCCCTTGAAAAGAGGACAATGCCTTTTGCTGAGGCTCACCGTATTCCATCCTATCTGAGGGACCTTGAGCTCTTTACTTCCGGGGAAAAGCCTGACCTTTCCCTCTACCAGCCCCAGGCAGTCACAACCTCCGCCTTCTTCGCTATGTTCATAGAGCAGCTGAAGCCCCAGGCATATCCCGAGAAAAGGCACTCCTCTGCTTATGTTCTCAAGCACAGGCTCTACAAGGCCCTTGCGGCTTAACTCGCGCAGGGCGTCCGCCGAGGTCCCGACTCCCGGCAAGACTATTTTATCGGCGGCCTTAACCTCTTCGGGAGTTCTGCACACCTTCGCCTCCTCTCCAAGATACCGGAAAGCGTTATACACGCTCCTCAAATTTCCCGCGCCGTAGTCAATTATTCCTATCATACTTGCCTTGTCAGCGTTTAGATTCAGACTTAGATTTAGTGCGCCTCCGGCGTGTTTCTTTTTCCGAACCCGAACCTAATTCTCGATCTGCTCTATAATATTCCCTTGCTCGAAGGCACCTCTCCGGCCCTCCTGGGGTCGATGCGGGTCGCCTTGTCAAGAGCGATGCCGAGCGCCTTGAAAACAGCTTCAAGATAATGGTGAAGGTCCCCCTCTCCCGAGATCTCTACATGGAGGTTCATGCACATCTTATTGGCAAAACTCTCCAGAAAATCCTTACCGTAATGCAGGGAATACCCCTCGTCGTCCTTTACCGCCTCCTTACCGACCCCTTTGCCTTCCTCGAAACAGAACGCGGGCCTGTTGGACATATCGACCAGCACCCTGGCCCTGGCCTTGTCCATGGGGACCTCAGCGGAAGCCGTGCGCACGATCCCCTTGCTGTCACCCAGGGTCTTCTTGAAAGCTTCCCCCAGAGCAAGCCCTATATCCTCGTTGAGGTGGTGCTTATCTACATGGGTATCACCCTTCGCGTCCATTTCGATATCGAAATAGCCGTGATAAGCGAAAAGCGTGAGCATGTGGTCGAGAAAACCTATGGTGGTGCTTATCCTGCTTTCGCCTCTGCCGTCGATGTTCAAGAGCGGTATCTCTATTTGTGTTTCTTTAGATCTGCGCTCGTAAGAAAGAAGCTTTCTCTCGAGCGATACTTCCCTGGACTTGCCTGTGCCGAAAATCCCCATCTTACCTCCTGAAATAGCCTAAAAGACGCGGCGTCGAAACAGAACAACCCGGGCTCCGGCTCCGCGCGTTACCTTTACACTTTACCCTTTTAAGCTTTGTTTATTCACACCTTACTCTTACCGATTCCCAGTGCTGCCGTAATTGCTCCAGCTGCGTCAGTTCACGGACCCAGTCCGCGGAAGCGCAGAGCGCTTTTTTCGAATAGGAAATCACATGCGAGCTTTTTATAAAACTCCTGAGGTTAAGCCCCGAATAATAGGCGGCGGTCCCTCCCGTAGGCAGCACATGGCTGGGTCCCGCGATGTAATCTCCCAGCGCGACCGGGGTGAACTGCCCCAGGAAAACCGCTCCGGCGTGATTGATGTGCTTAAGCAGGCGTTTGGGGCTTTTCACCATCAGCTGAAGATGCTCCGGGGCTATGAGATTTGAGACCTCGGCGGCCTCTTCCAGGTTCCTGACCTTTATCAGATAACCATCGATGGGCTCCTTCTTCAGGGCGTCATATATCTTTTTTGAAGGCGTTACAAGTACTGAAAGGCCTTTGTGATGTTCGGACTGGGACATCAGGTCCTTTTTCAGGTATTCGAGGTTCGCGTGCTGGCTGGCTATGATCAATGCCTCACTGGGGCCGGCGAGCATGTCGATATCACAGAACCCGAATACCTGTCTTTTCGCCTCGGTTACGAACTCGTTGCCCGGGCCTACTATCTTATCCACCCGGGGCACGGTCCTGGTGCCGAAAGCGAGCGCCCCTATAGCCTGGGCTCCGCCTATCTTGTATATCTCGTCAACATCCAGCAGGTTCGCCACTACGAGTATATGCGGGTCTATCGAGTTGTACTTGTTGGGGGGCGAGACCAGCACTATCTTCTTCACCCCGGCCATCCTGGCCGGAAGGACCGTCATGTAAACGCTGGAGACCAGGGGCGCCGTGCCGGCGGGCACATAAACACCGACTTTCTCTATAGGAACGAATTTTTCGCCGAGCTCTATCCCGCTTCCCTGTTTTATCGTCCACGACCGCGGGACCTGGTTCTTGTAGAACTTGTTGACATTGTTTATTATTTCCTTGAGAGTGTTAACCATCTCCGGTTTGATGTCCTGGTACGCGCCGCTTATTTCCGCCTCGCTGACCCGAAGTTCTTTCTTTTTGATATCCACCTTATCGAATTTCTTGGTATACCGGATAACGGCCTTGTCACCCTCTTTCCTGACCGATTCAAGTATCTTCGAGACTTTCCTCTGGAGGCGTATGCTTTTGCTGTCCGACCGGTTGACAAGTGTTTCAAAAGCCCTGCTTCCGAATTTTACGCTTTTCATGATCTCCCCTTCTTACTGCTCTTACCTATTCTTTCCCCCAGGATGCGTTTGCCCTTTTCCATGGCCTTTTCGAGGCCCGACGGGTCTTTACCACCGGCCTGGGCGAAATTAGGTTTACCTCCCCCGCCTCCGTTTATCTCCGCGGCTATTCCGTTGATGACCTGTCTGGCGTCGAATCCCCTGGGCACGAGATCCTCCGTTACCGCGCATATGACACACGCTTTACCTTCCTTGATCCCTCCCAGGAGGATAACCCCCGAATCGACCTTCTTCTCGATATACGCCGCCGCTTTTCTCATAGCCCCCATGTCCGCTCCGCGCAGAGTAGCGCAGAAGGCGTCCACTCCCGCTATCTTTTCGGGCGATCCCAGCGCAGAATCAAGGATAGACCTGATCTCGTTGAAAGAATCCGACGCCTTCTTCTTTTGCTTCTTCCTCGCCTCTTTCCTGATGCTGTTCACCGCATCCAGAATGGCGGGTTTGACCTTGTCCTCGAATTCATGGACCGTACGGGGTGTCGCACGGTAGTTCCCTGAAAGCATATCATCCAATTTTTCCGATATTTCGGGGGGAAGATATTCCCGCAGGTCCGCTCCCGCAGAGGAGGCATCCTCCGCCGCGCTTTCCGCGAAGCCTTTCATCCATTCGGAGACCGAGTCCGATGTCACCGCTTCTATCCGCCGTATCCCGCTGGCGACGGAACTCTCGTTTATTATCTTGACCGCCCCGATGTCGGCGGTATTATCCACATGAGTGCCTCCGCAGAATTCCTTCGATTCGCCGCCTATGGAAACCACCCTTACGGTATCCCCGTACTTCTCCCCGAAAAAAGAAAGAGCGCCCTCTTTCCTGGCCTCTTCTATACCCTTTACCTCCTTGCAGACCTCTATTCCTTTCCCGATCCAGCCGTTCACGAGACCCTCGATCTTGATCATTTCCCGGTCGGAAAGCTTTTTCATGTGTGAAAAGTCGAACCTGAGCCTTTTATCGTCTACATGCGAACCGGACTGTTTCACATGCTCTCCCAGGACCTCCCGTAAAGCCGCCTGCAGAAGATGGGTCGCGGTATGGTTTCTGGCCGTCCGCTGCTTTTTCTGCCTGTCAATGTCCAGTGAAACCCTGTCGCCCTTTTTAAAAGACCCTTTTTCGGCTACGACCTGCATCACCTTCTTGCCGTCAGTCTCGAAAGTATCTACTACCCGTAGCAGGGCGTCGCCGCGGGTAATAGTGCCGCTGTCCCCTACCTGCCCGCCCGCTTCGGCGTAAAGCCTGGAGCTCTGCGGTGAGGTTATGACCTCCCCCCTTTCTCCTTCCAGTATGTCTTCGGAAGGGCTGTCTCCCTTGAGTATGAACTCTATCGAGGTTTCCAGAGGCAACCGGTCGGAATAGTCCGGCCTTGGGACACCGGAGAATTTATCCGGCTTAAAGATAAAATCACTCGTTATATTACTGCCCTTTCTCGACTGTTCTTTTCTTTCGGACATCTTCCGCTCGAAACCTTCCAGGTCGAGGGAAAAACCTCTGTCGGCCGCTTCGTCCTGTATGATATCTACAGGAAGGCCGTAGGTATCGACCAGCTTGAATATCTGTCCTCCGTTCAGTGCCTTTGACCCTCCGGAGAGCATCTGTTCCATTACGGGCATGGCCGCTTCGAGGGTAGAGCTGAACCTGGCTTCCTCTTCCTTGATTATGGCGGCTATGTGTTCCCGCTTCTCCTCAAGATAGGGGTAAGCGTCACGCATGACGGAAACCACCCTGGGCACGAGGTTGAACAGGAAAGGTTCCGCGCTTCCGCTTTTCAGAAAAGCCCTCCGTATAAGTTTCCTTACCACATAGCCCCTTCTTTCGTTGGAAGGGGAAACACCGTCAGCTATGGCGAACACAACGGCCCTTATATGGTCCGCTATCATGTTCAGGCTTTCTTCCGGCATCTTTTTCGACCCCCGCGGCAGGGACTTTATGATCTCTTCGATTATGGGAACGAAAAGATCCGTCTTGAAGTTAGTGTCGACTCCCTGTACCACGGCCGCTATCCTTTCCAGCCCCATTCCGGTATCTATGTTCCTGCTGGGAAGCGGTTCGAGCCGGCCGTCCGGCTGCCTGTCGAACTGTGTAAAGACCAGGTTCCAGACTTCCAGGAACCTGTCGCACCCGCACGAGGGGTCCTTAGCACACCCCGCCCCGCAGCCCATCTTTTCTCCCTGGTCGAAGAATATCTCGGAGCAGGGGCCGCAGGGGCCGTTGGGTCCCATGGAAGGCGCGTCCGCCGGCCAGAAATTGTCGTGCTCTCCGAGCCGTATGACCCTTTCAGCCGGTAAGCTCACCGTGCGGGTCCATATATCATAAGCTTCGTCATCGTCTTTATATACTGATACCCACAGTTTTTCCGCGGGGATGCCGAGCTCGGAAGTCATGAATTCCCACGCCCATTCGATGGCCTCTTTTTTGAAGTAGTCCCCGAAAGAAAAATTGCCCAGCATTTCAAAGAATGTGTGATGTCTCGGCGTTCTGCCTACATTTTCAAGGTCACCCGTACGCAGGCATTTCTGAGAAGAGGCCGCCCGGGAAAAGGTCACATTCTTACCCATGAACTGTTCCTTGAACTGGTTCATCCCGGCGCCCGTAAAAAGAAGCGTGGGGTCGTTACGGGGGACCAGCAGATCGCTTTCCGTTACCTTATGCCCTTTATTCCTGAAAAAATCCAGGAAAAGGCCTCTTATTTCCCTTGACTGCATATCCTTCCTTTTCAATATTCATCCTTCCATTACCTTGTTGACCGCCTCCTCGGCGGTATCCGGGTCGATGCCCCTGGACGCAAGGAACCGGTAAACAGCCGCTTTCCGCTTTTCCGGGTCACTGCCCGACGCGGTCCGGGCCCTTTCGTACGCCAGGGACTCCGCGATGATGGTGTCATCGGGGATCTTCGCTTTTTCGATCGCCTGATCTATAACGGCTTCCGGGACCCTTTTCCCGTAAAGTTCCTTTTCCAGAGCCTTCCTGCCCCTGGGGCTTGCGCTCATTCTGTACTCTATCCATTCAAGGGCGAATTTAAGGTCGTCGATAAGGCTTTCGGCTTTTAACCGCGAAACCACTTCCTCAGCTACTTCGCCGTAACCTTTTGCCTTGAGCTTTTCAATGACCTCTTCCTCGGTCCGGTTCCTTACGGCCAGAAGCCGGATACAATACTTTCGGGCTTTCAGGGCTTTTTCGCTAACGGGCATGGTCATTAACGCCTCATTCTTCGGGGGAAGCCATCGCTTTTTTAACTTCACCTTCAATGCTTTTCAGCAGCTTAGCGTTCTCTTTAAGATAAAGCCGCGCGTTCTCTTTACCCTGCCCCAGCTTTTCGTCCCCGTATGAAAGCCATGTCCCGGTCTTCTTGATAACACCGGTCTTTTCTCCCATGTCGATAACGCCGGAAGCCCTGGAAATGCCCTCGTCGAACATGATATCGAACTCCGCCTGCTTAAAGGGGGCCGCCAGCTTGTTCTTGACCACCTTGGCTCTGATCCTGTTGCCGATCACATTATCCCCTTTCTTCAGGGAAGCGATCCTTCTCAGGTCGATCCGGACAGAAGAATAGAATTTCAGGGCGTTACCGCCGGTGGTAGTCTCGGGATTGCCGAACATCACGCCTATTTTCATCCTTATCTGGTTGATGAAGATCACGCAGGTCTTTGACTTGCTGATGGCGCCGGTAAGTTTTCGCAGGGCCTGGCTCATGAGCCTTGCCTGAAGACCTACATGGGAATCTCCCATCTCTCCGTCTATCTCTTTTTTGGGAGTAAGTGCCGCTACGGAATCTATAACGACCGCATCGACCGCGTTGCTGCGCACGAGTGTCTCGGATATTTCCAGGGCCTGCTCGCCGTTGTCCGGCTGCGAGATCAGGAGCCCGTCAAGGTTTACGCCTATCTTCCGCGCGTAGACCGGGTCAAAGGCGTGTTCGGCGTCAACGAACGCCACCTCTCCACCTGATCTCTGGGCATTGGCTATTATGCTCAGCGTCAGGGTAGTCTTTCCGCTTGATTCCGGACCGTATATCTCAACTATTCTTCCTCGGGGGACACCCCCTACACCCAGTGCAAGGTCAAGACCGAGCGAACCTGTCGGGATCGCCTCAACTTCTACGGCGTATCCTTTACCCATTTTCATTATAGCGCCCTCTCCGTAATCTTTTTCTATTTTACTGAGAGCGAGCTCCAGGGCTTTTTCCTTTGCGCTTGCTTTAGCCTGACTATCTGCCGGCCCTTTATCTGAAGTCGTTTTTTTTGCCATGATGCGCCTCCATTAATATGTTATTATTAATAAAAATAAGATTTCTATATTTAGACGCGTCCTATTATACAGGGACGCGTTGTTTTTGAAAAGGAATATTTAAATCGGGCTGAAAGGTGAAAGGGGTAAACGGTAACGAGATTAAAAGGCTAAAGGATCAGTTGCTCCGCGGCGGTCGTTGAGGGCTTCCGCCTGACAACACCCGTTCATCAAACGACTCCGGCCGAAAACCAAAGATACGGTCCCCGCTTTCACTTTTTACCCTCTATTATTATATACAACTTTTTGGCGGGTTTTCTTTCATTTTTTTTCAGATGGCCGAAGAGGGAACTCCCGGAGCACCGAATGCATGGCTCCGCCGGGGTCAAGTTCCGACCTGAAAAGAGTTACCTTTTTGACGGGCAATACGGCCGCGGGAATAACTGCCTTTTCCGCCGCTTCCCTCAATTTTCCGGTATTTCTGCCTCCACGGACCCTTCCCAGGGTAAGATGCGCCCTGAAGGCCCTTTTTTCCCTTTCGAACCCCAGGCTCTCCAGCGCGGAAGAGACCGCAGCGGCCAGGGCCTCGACTTCCTTTTTCCCGCGGGAAACGCCCGCCCATATTACCCTGGGGCGTGACCACGAAGGGAAAACACCGATACCGGAGAACGAGATCCGGAAAAAAGGGACCTCCCCTGAAACCCGGGAAAGAGCCTCGGATATCAACGGCACGCTGCTTTCGTCTACATCGCCCAGGAATTTAAGGGTAAGGTGCAGGTTCCCGGAACGGGCCCATTTCACCTGGGCTCCCGAAGATTTCAACGAACGGATAAGCCCGCAGAGTTCACTTTTCATCTCCGGAGCGAGCTCCAGGGCCACAAAGGTCCGTATTTTTCCCTGTTCAGACATTTTCCCGGATAAAATCAATAACTGCCTGCGCGAATTTAAGCTTAAGTGAGATCCTGTTGCCGTCAAGGACGATCTTTTTGGTGCGGTCGCCGTCTTCGGAAGAAAAAGCGATGTAGGCGAGCCCCACCGGTTTGCGGGCCGACCCTCCTCCGGGCCCCGCTATGCCGGTTATGGCCGCGGCCATATCCGCCTTTAATACCCTGCGGGCGCCTTCGGCCATAGCCCTTGCGGTCTGCCGGCTTACCGCTCCGTGTTCGCCGATAACATCCGGGGGCACATTCAACAGGTCCGTCTTCGCGCCGTCGGAATACGATACTATGCCCCCCTTGAAAGAAGCGGACGCTCCGGGGACATTGGTCATCCTGTGCGCCACAAGGCCGCCCGTACACGATTCGGCCAGCGCGAGGGTCTTCCTGCTTTTTTTAAGGGCAAGCAGTATCTTTTCCTCTGGCCTTGCGGCCTGACGCCCAAGCTTACTGTTCTTTGAAACTGAGTTCATGAAAGTTATTATATCTCATATAAGTTAAGGTTAAAAGGCCAAAAGGTTAAAAATGCGAAACCGGGGAACCCGTATCAGGCCTGAGCCCTGATATACTCCTCCAGTTCCTTATATATAGACCTGTCCGCTCCCTTGACCGCGCCCGGGACCACCCGGATAAAGAAAGTACTGTTGAATGCCCCTGTGCCGCTGTCAAAACACATCTCCGTTATCTCTTCGGCTTCCAGATCGGTGATGTTAGGTATATCCCTGTAGCATCTCAGAAGGTATTCAGATAACTCATCCTTCTCGCTTTTCGACAATCCTTTTTCTTCCAGTATCCTGGCCAGGCTGGCCACTATGGTGAAACGGACCACCTCGGTCATAGGATAGTAGTACCCCGGCCTCCATTCGCTGTCGTCGACGCTCGTGACCGTACCCTTGCCGCTGAGCCAGCCGAAATCCTCAAGGTTGCTCCTGTTAGAGATGACTATAATGTTCTCCGCCTCTATTTTCCCTTCCGAAACAAGCCTCCGCATGTCCCCGGACAGGGAAACGCTGTTGCCGCGCCGGATCGATATATCCCTTACGAGCCTTCCCAGTTTATCGCCCCTCCTGGAAAGCCTGTCAAGCTCCGTGACCACATCTCCCACGGCCTTACGGGTCCATCCCTTTGCCAGGTCCTCGTCCACCGCGAGAATCACCTTTCCCCTGTTATATCCCAGCGAGGCCATCCTGGCCTTTATATCAGGGACCACTATATTCTCATTGGACTTCAGGATATCACCGGGCCCGGCGGCGCCGTTCAAATCGTCAAGAGGCGCTTTCGGGCTCTTTCCCCGGACACGGTCCCTTATCCTCGGGTAAAACTGTTCTATTATGCGGTCCCTTATGCCCAGGGCTGCGGGCCTTCCGCATTCCGGAAGGATAACGCCCATATACCCTCCTTTCCAGACCAGCCTTTCCGGTGAGGGGTGGCTTCTTTCCATCCCGTTCTCGATGAGCATGGCCGCGCGCCTCAGCATCATCTCGGTTCTCTCTCTCTCCGCGGGGTCTATCGACGCAGCGTAAGTTTCGGCAAAAGGCGTTATGCCTTCCGCCTCGTGCTCCTCGACGGTCCTATGGCCGTTCGCGAAGAGTATGCCTTTGACTATGTACCTGTCGTGAGGTATGCGGAATCTGTATTTTTCCGCGGCGGACAGAAGTTTTTTCCTGTCGGAAAGAAGATCCCTGACCTTCCTGATGACCGTGCCGTGGAAACCGGTATCGACTATGGTTATCTCCCTCTTCGCAAGCACACCCCTGTCAAAAAGGTGTTTTATTATCTCTTCGTCCGTATTGTTCCGCATGACCTTTCTGGTGAGGAACAACTTCCCGGGTTTGTCCTTCCCGCCGAAAACATCGTCTTCCGCCAGGCCCGATATTATTTTTTCGAAAAATTCCGAGCCCATGAAGGCAAAATACAGGCCCTTGTCCGGGTCATCGCTGAGACGGCCGCCGACCAGTTTGACGAATTCACAGAGCGGTTCTTCGATCTCCAGGAGCTTTCTGTAAAGAAAATACCTCAGGAAATCCTCGGCCCTTTCCAGGACCTCTCTGTCATCGTATGTTTCCAGAACTTTTCCGAGGCGCGTGAGCGCCACGGCCACGAGGTTTACCGGATAAGCTTCAAGCCTTTCGGCCGCGTCTGCGGTTTTCAGAGAACTGTTGAAAACCGTCTCTTCCAGCAGGTTCTTGACCGTATGGTACTGCATAAGTTCCATGTATTCGGGAGTAAAAACCCTCGCGTACAGACGCTTTATCACACCCAGTCCCGCGCTCCCCCGGAACTGCAGGAACTTTTTCAGGTATAAGGAATATTCGCTTCCGTTGGACGGGTCCATTACAATGCGGATAACCTCGTCAAAAAGATCTTCTCCGTCCTTGTTCCTTACCGCCCCGGCAAGTTCTTTATTGAGATCGTTCCGGGACTCGAATTCACTTATGGCCGGTTCCCCCACAGCCCGCAGTCTTTCGGCAAGGTACATAAGACCCGCGACCTCTATCAAAAGCCCGTCGGCCCTGTCAGCCTCTAAGATCTCTTCCAGGGTTTCAAGCTCCAGTTCGATCTGCAGGATGGTCTCGCGCGGGTGACCTCCCCGTATTTGAAAGATAAATTCTTCTCCGCTTAGATCGAACCCGCCGGAAGATACCCTGCTTTCGGGCTCATCCTCCCTCCCGCTCTCCGTAAGGGCGTCTTCATCCGTTCCGGACCCGGGGTCCTCGGTCTTTACGGGCTCATCCGCCGGCCCCCCCCCTTCAGGAGCGGTGGTGATAATCGCTTTTCCCGTCCCCTCTTCTTCTCCTGTTCTCGTTACGGCATCGTGTCCGGCCGTATGCCCCTTCACGCTTTTTATTCCCTCTTTTCTCTCTCTCGGTTTTCCCGCGCTTTCCGGGGCGGCACGCTTTTTGTCGCGGCCCACTTTCTTCATGACCAGCACAAGTTCGCCGTTAAAGTCCTCTTTGTGCTCCACCTCGAACCCGGCCTCCTCCGCTATCCTGACCGTAGCTTTCGCCAGGCGGCTCTGCCTTTTCATGTCTATGGCCGTGTTAATAATGCATATGCCGCCTTCATCGAGAAGGCCGCGGCAAGCCTCGATATATTTTCGGCCGGTATCGCGGCTGCTGAAATCCTCGAGGTCTACCAGTGGATACCTCGCGATGACCCGGTCGAATCTTTGCCCGCCGAAGATCTTTTCGCTTTCCATGAGGTCCCCGGTCACCACATCCAGACTTCCCCCGCTTCTGGCCGCATCGGCAGCCGCGTCGTCCTTGTCCAGACCTTTAACCGTTATTCTTTTCCCCGTCGCTTCGGCAAACCTCTCCAGCGCCAGCATAAAAGTGCCCTGAGCGCATCCTACTTCCAGTATTCTCTTTCCGTCAAGGTCCCCGGACTCCCTGAGTTCGAGAAAGAGGCTGCCGTATCCCAGAGCGTTCATCGCGGCGCCTCTTCTTCGGGTTCTCATGTAATGATCGAAGCTGATACCTGTAAGGGCCATGCCCAGTTCCGCCTGGTCACGGCTTTCCGCGAGTATCCTTAATTTTTTCTCCGGGATAAGAGAAGGCCGGGTCGAAGGCGCCTTTTCCTCTCTCATCGTTACAGGCGGCGTTTCTGTTCCCTCTTCCGGACGGACGATCTTTTCGATCCCGCCGAAGACCCGGGAAAAGATGCGTTTTACGAAAGGCCTGGAAGATAAGAAGGTCTCAAGATACCCCTTC
>WJMG01000039.1 GCA_014728075.1 Candidatus Omnitrophota bacterium
GCCTTGTGCCCAGCCCTCCGGCGAGAATTATACCTTTCATGTCAACTCCTGGCGTTTAGCGGATAGCATTAACATTTACCTGAAAGAGGAATTAAGGATAAGGGATCAAATATCGATAATAGAAGCTTCCTTGATCTCATCCTTTATCCTTCAACCTTTATCGTTAGTATCTTCTTAGCGCTTCTCGCTTGACGCTCCACGATAGTTCTATCCCCACACCGTAACATCGTCTCCCCAGTCAAAGGGGATATCGTTATCCATCGCGTCAACCCGGAACTCGTCCGGGACCTGCCTGTTATACGGTTCGGTAACGGTGTTAACGACTATCGCTTCTTCTTCTCCGGCGCATTTGAAGCCGTGATAGACCAGGGGCGGTATCTTGACCAGAAGAGGATTTTCTTCCGGGCTTATCTCGAAACTGTTCACTTCTCCTTTTGTAGAAGAACCCTCTCGGGGATCGTAAAGGGCGAGCAGCATTTTCCCCTTTACACAGGTGAAGTTATCCGCCTGGAGCTTATGGAAATGCCAGGCCTTGACCACACGGGGAAACGCGGTGGTCATATAGACCTGGCCGAACTTTTCGAACATATCGTCATCCCGGCGGAGTATTTCCATAAGCCGACCGCGTTCATCCGGTATAACCTTCAGCTCTTTAACCTTCACCCCGTCTATCATATCTTCTCCAGTGATCTATCTGTTTGGTCTCCGGTTTCGGGCAACAGGTATCAGCTTAATCTGACACCCGACACCAGGCACCTGATACCTGAACCCTACTTCCGCCCTATCCCCATGTACCTGAACCCGAGGTCCCTCAATTTGGCGGGTTTATAAATGTTCCTGCCGTCGATAACCGCGGGCTGGTTCATCAGGCTTTTTATCTTATCCCAGTCGACCTCTTTGAAATCGTTCCACTCGGTCATAAGGATAACACAATCGGCGCCCTCGGCCGTTTCGTAAGCGTTGCCGCAATATTCTATTCTGTCACCCAGCTCCTTTTTCGCGTTCTCCGTGGCCTCCGGGTCAAAAGCCTTGATCCTCGCGCCTTCGCCCAGCAATCGTTCTATGATATCTATGGCCGGAGCTTCTCTTATATCGTCAGTGTCCGGCTTGAAGGCGAGCCCCCATACAGCTATGGTCTTTCCTCCCAGGTTCCATAACATCTCGGAGACCTTTTCGAGGAGCATTTCTTTCTGTTTTTCGTTGATCTTCTGGACCTCTTTGAGAAGATCGAAGGAATATCCCAGTTTCTCCGATATATGGATAAAAGCCTTCAGGTCTTTGGGAAAACACGATCCTCCGAACCCGATCCCGGCATCCAGGAAATACCTGTTTATGCGGGTATCGAAACCCATACCCTCGGCAACGGACCTGACATCCGCCCCTGACCTCTCGCAAATATTGCTGACCGCGTTTATAAAGGAGATCTTGGTAGCGAGAAAAGAGTTGGAAGCGTGTTTGATTATCTCGGCGCTTTGTATATTGGTACAGATGATATTGGAGGTAAGGGGTTCGTAAAGCGCCCTGAGGATCTTTTCCGCCTTTTCGGACTCTACGCCGATAACGACCCTGTCCGGCTCCATGAAATCCTCCAGGGCAGAACCCTCCCGCAGAAACTCGGGATTAGAAGCGACATCGAAATCCACTTCGTTCTTCCTGAAGTTCTCTATCGTTTTTTTAACCCATTGCCCTGTCTGGACAGGAACAGTGCTTTTTTCGACGATAAGCTTATAGGAATCCATGCTTTCGGCCACTGCCCTGGAAACCGATTCTATTCCGGAAAGATCGGCGCTGCCGTCTTCCCTGGGAGGGGTCCCCACGCAGACGAAAATTATGTCGGCGGTTCTCACGGCGTCGGCGATAGAGGTCGTGAAAGCGAGCCGCCCGTTCTGCTTGTTGCGCTTAACCATCTCTTCAAGACCGGGCTCGTATATAGGGACCTCGGCCCTTTCGAGTTTTGCTATCTTGGCCTCGTCGTTGTCCACACAGATAACATCGTTCCCGATATCCGCGAAACAGGTCCCCGTAACAAGGCCTACATATCCGGTCCCCACAACAGCCAGCTTCATCCAAAAACCTCCCCCGATCTCATCTTCATATTATTTATTAAGATTAATACTAATTAAGCAGTGATTATATCACATAGCCGGCGCCAGGGCAATAGCGCGCCCTTCCCGCCTTAAGTTGTTTCATATTGAGGATTTAAAATTCCTGAAAGATCAATACGCGCTTCCGGAACCGTAACCGTTCCTTGTCCTGAGCCCCCCGGGAGGCCTCTTCTTGAAAGAACGGTTAAGGCCGATGGGCAAGTCCGGGAAGGCTTTGATCTTGAAGGCGAGCCAGACAGTATAATCTTCGGTAAAATTGGAGCCTTTAGTATCATAGGTGAACTCCACTTCCCAGCAATGAAGATCGCGCACGACAGAGTACTGCTGCTCTTCTATATCGAAGTCCTGCATATCGAAACGCTCATATATCCCGAAGCGCCATTTCTCGTTCAGCTTGAAATATATATCGAAAGTCAACTGGTTCCTCGGTTCGGGCTGCATTTTAGCGTACCTGTACCCTAAAGCTGTCTGGAACCATTCCGTCGGTGTGATCGCGGCCTCCAGACTACCGGTCTCAATGGCCTGGTTCTCCGGAGTGATCTCCAGCTCTCCGTCTATGAAAAGCCAGTCGTACGGGCTGAGCTCAAGATCGAACTCAAGGTCTTTGAACTTACCGTTCTTCTCGAACTCGAAACGGTCCTTTTCCATCCTGAAAAGAAAATCGACGCTGACGATGAACCTTACCAGGTCTATGACATCGTAACCGTCGTCAGTGGGCTTTTTGGTCTGAAGCTTATTCTCGAGGGACAGGGTAACGCCGTTCTCTTTTTCCAGCTCGTCAATTTCATCCATCTGGTAAAGGCTGTCCTTGTCCACGGTCGGCTGATGGGTATAGAAATAATCGGCGCTCGGCACTATGATATGCCGGAGCTGGTGTATGTCCAGCCCCCAGGCGTCCGTCTCCACATCGAATATCCTGCTGAACCGCATAAACGCATTGAGCCCGCCGCCGAAAGCCGTCCTGGCCATGGGCTTCCATTCCCACTTGTTGCGGCTGTATACTGTTTCCCGCAAGGTCCCGTAAGGCGTCAGGTTCAACGGGCCTATGCCGGTCACATATGACAGTTTATGGAACCAGTCGAACCGCTGCACCTTTTCCGGAGGCGAACTCTCGAAGTTATATTGCTTGTCGAAGTTCGTGCCCGAAAGCTGCGTCGAATAATATAACGGGGTTTCCCACAATCTCTGGTCGGGCACCGTGAGCTTGAGCTCGGGAAGCTTCTGCACTACGGTGTAGAAATCGTTGAACCTTCTTTCCATCTGGAAACTGAAAGTATAGTCAGGTTTCGAGTTGATTATGGAGATAAAATTAGGCGGGACTCTCGCCTCTTCTTCATACTCATTGTAGAAATAATCCTTTATGACATTGCGGTCGCTCAGCTTGTTGAACTCAAGCATACCGACCGTTTCCCGGTCGAAATCTATCCGATGCTTCCACTGGAACCTTTTCCTGAGTTCGGGATCGTCGCCTTCTCCTTCACGGAAAGGCTGAGGGTCGTAGGTTCCCCTGTCGTTCTGATGGATAAAATAAGCCCTGAAAACACCGTCCCCGAGCTCCCGGGCGCCGAGGTCCGCCATGTTGTAATACAGGTCCACACCTTCGGCAAAACCCTTTTTCTCACGGTAATCCAGAAGCACATCCATCTTGGTATTGCCCTTAAGGTGGAACCGCCAGGCCGACAACAGAAAATACCCCCAATCACTGGTAACTCCGGGGATGAACTGGACCTTTGCCCTGCTCTGGATTATCGGATGATAATAATACGGGAACCACATAACCGGGACTTTGCCTATGTAGACCACTACATTCCTGGCAATTATCTTATCGTCGGGGAATACCCTTATTTCTTTCGCCTTTACCCTGTAATGCGGAAAATCATGGTCACAGGTGGAGATATAACCGTTCCTGAGAAGGAATTCGTCTTCCGATACTCTCGCGACCTCATCCGCCTTGCCGAACCAGGGATAAGCCTTTACATCCCCGGATATTATCTCTCCCTGCTTTTTGTTGAAATCGTACCTTATCCGTTCGCCCACGAGCACGCCTTCCGGCTGCTCCACTCTCACATTCCCCTCACATAAGGCTATTTTGGTCCTGGTGTTGACCTCTATCCTGTCGCACGAGAGCTTCGTTTCCCCGTAGGTGATGGAAACATTGCCCTCCGCGATGATCTTACCCTCCTTTTCGAAGAATTCGACCTTATCACCGTCCACGATTATGGACTGTCCGGACCTTTTGAGATCATCTATCCCCTGAGAAAAAGAGGTCTGCGCGAAAGCGAAAGCTACGATAAGAAGTAGAGAGATCGTTTTTTTGAAGTTACTGAGCATAATAATGGGATTCTTATAAGTTATCGGAATGAAATTTTAAACAGTATATCACAGCACATTGGATATTAGAACAAAAAAACCGCTTTACCCTGACCTTTACCCTCAAACCGCGCACACCCTGTTCCTTCCTTTTCGTTTCGCCATGTACAGCGCCGTGTCGGCTTTCTCCAGCAGGGATTTCACATCTTCCCCGTCCCCGGGAAAAGTGGCTATCCCTATACTTACAGTAGACCTTATCTTTTCGTCGAATGCTTTTATTTCCTCCCCCTCTACGGATTCCCTCAAGCGTTCGGCAACGGTGAACGCCAGGTCCTTTGTCGTATCGGGAAGCACCACACAGAACTCTTCCCCGCCGTAGCGGGCTACCATGTCGACTTCACGGACGGAATGCAGAAGTCGTTCGGCTATCTCTTTGAGAACAGCGTCGCCTACGAGATGGCCGAAGCGGTCGTTGCATTTCTTGAAATGGTCAACATCCACCATCCCCA
Organism: Candidatus Omnitrophota bacterium; assembly: GCA_014728075.1. Taxonomy (GTDB): domain Bacteria; phylum Omnitrophota; class Gorgyraeia; order Tantalellales; family Tantalellaceae; genus WJMG01. Next base: position 4,925 of record WJMG01000039.1, read on the forward strand.
CCGAAAAGGTCAGGCCGAGGCGTTCGGCCCTGTCGACCTCCTCCTCGAGCCTGTCCATAAGATATCTCCTCAGGTATACTCCGGTAAGGCCGTCCACGATCGAAAGCTCCTGCACCTGCTCGTAAAGTTCCACCCTTCGAAGCTCCAGGCTCACCTGGGGGACCAGAAGCCGGAATCTGCCGTAGCTGGACCTGGAGGCGCCTTCGATCGCAAGCACGGACGACACTTTCTCACCGGCCGAAAGAGGGAAAGCCATGAAAGTATCTTCCATCACATTAAGTTTTCCGAGAAATTCCCCGTCGTTTTCCCTGTTAGCGAAAAAAGGCTTGAAATCGCTCGCTTTCATGGTATCCATGAGTTTTTCATGGTCAAGCTTTCCGCTTCTTCGGCCGTCATCACCCTCGACGCTCTTTGACATTATCCTGACCGAACCGTCTTTGTTCATGGTCAGCAAATGAGTGGTCCTGAACCGGAAGTTCTCTTCCAGAAAATCGAATAACGCGCCCAAAAGCTCCTCGAATTTGAGCGACGGAGCGAGTTTTTTGGTGATCTCGTACAGCCTTGAGTTCCTGTTAAGCTCGTTCTCTATCTTTCTTCCTCTGCGGTCGGTGTCGTCAAGCTCGTCGACGATATTATTATATTTCGTCTTCTCCCTCTGAAGGTTTTCCGCGTGAAAAGCGGCAAAACTGTCCACCAGATAACGGACAACTGAGCTCGCCGAAGCGGCAAAAACAAACAGCCCCGTTATCAGGACCACATCTATAGTGTTCAGGGCCCCGAGCGCCCTGTAGTAAAAAAGAAAAACGACATTGATCCCCAGAAGCCCCGCAAGGGACCTCGGGTCAAGGGCATACGGCGCTACCATGAACACTATAGGTATCATGAACAGCACGAGGTACTCGTCTCCATGCGGGAATTTATAACATCCCCAGCTTATCAACATCAGGAGTATGTTCAGGGTATATATGACCGCCGGCCTTATTTTGAGCATACTTTATTCTTCCCTTCCGCTTTGGCCCTGTAAAGCCTCCTGTCCGCCTCCGCCACGATATCTTCCCTCAATCTGGCATCTCCCGGAAATACCGCTACTCCTACGGACACGGTAACCCGGTATTTCTTCCTCCGCATAACGATCGGGGAGTTCGCGATCTCCTTCCTTATCTCCTCGGCCATGGCGGATGCTTTCTCCCTGTCGCTTTTAAGCGAAAGCAGGACGAATTCCTCTCCCCCGTAACGGGCGACCATGTCCCCCGCGGAAGCCCTCTTCTCCAGGATCCTGCTTATGTTCTTAAGCACCGCGTCTCCCCAGACATGGCCGTGTTCGTCGTTGAAATCCTTGAAACTATCTATATCCAGCATAAGGAGAGCGAAAGTATCGTCGTTGCGCAGTGCCCTTTTCACTTCTTCTTCAAGCCTTTCCATAAAATACCTGTAAACGAACAGTCCCGTAAGGCTGTCGCGGATGGCCAGCTCCATCGTCCTCTGGTAAAGATGGGCGTTATCCAGGGCCACTGCCGTAAGGTCTCCTATAAAATCGAGCAGCCTGAGCTCATACTGGCCGAAAGTCTCGGCTTCGGGGGAATCCACCCGGATGATCCCGAGAAAGTTATTTTCCAATATGAGTGGTTTTATCATCAATGACACAAAATCGTCCTTTCTTTCCTCCTCCCCAACCGCGAACCTGAAATCTTTGGAAGCATCCTTTACGAGAAGGCTTTTCATGTTCTTTACCGCCCATCGGTCGAACACACCCCCTTTTTTCATGATCATGGGCGATCTCCGCTCCCCTTTTACCGCGAAGGAAAGGTCCAGCTCCTTGCTTTTCCTGTCGGTCATGTATATGCCCACCCTCACTTCCGTCCCGAAAATATCGTAAGTTTTCCGGCTGACGGTCTTTACTATATCGTCCTCCGAAAGCGCCAGGCTCAGGCTGTCGGCAACGCCTTTAAGCTTAAGAAGAGCGTTTATCTTCTCCCCCATCGCCTTGACCTCGGCCTTCCTTCTCGAACAATGTTCCTGGATGAGATTGACATCCTCCCTCAGTTTCTCCATGCGTATGGTATAACCCTGGTTGGCCTTGTTTATTTTACGGCCGTAAAAATGGCCGAGAAAACTGCTTATAAAGAACGCCAGGATGAGAACGCTGTAATAATAGGGATTGAGGGCGGTCAGAGGACCGTAAAGGAATATCATAGCGACAAGGAACGAGGAGAGCCCGGCGAACACCCCGAGGCATATCCAGAAAAGCATTATCACGACGCTTAGAGAGACCATGATGGATATGACGATGAACTCAAGATGCTCAACGCGGGACCCCAGTTCGGGCACTAACTTTATCAAGCCGATTATCAGGCCCAGAAAAAGAAGCACCGATACGGGAATAAGCAGGTTCCTTTTAAGGAAAGGTGTCATTATAGAACTCAGACTATGGTCTTTTCGGTTGCCTTGTCGAAGAAATGGACCTTGCTCATGTCAAAAACAACATCCATGTCCTGGTTTATCTGCGGGTTGGCGTCACCCGCGCCCCTCATGATAACGGTATGCTTTCCTGTATCCAGATGGATGTAAACTTCTGAGCCCAGGTGCTCGACCACCTCACAGGTCATGGTGACGATGTTTTGCTTGGGCGCTTCCGTAATGAAAAGCTTATCGTAAACATCCTCGCTCCTGACCCCCAGGTATACCCTTTTACCGACATGGTCCGTCAGGGCATCGTACATGTTCTCCATTATCATTACCCGGAAACTCCCCTCGTCGAAGAACAGCCTGTTCTCCTTTTTGATTATCTTTCCCTCGAGAAAATTCATCGGTGGAGCCCCGATAAAGCTGGCGACGAACTTGTTGACCGGGAAGTTATAGACATTCGTGGGCGTATCGACCTGCTGTATGAATCCGTCCTTCATCACGACTATCCTGTCACCGAGCGTCATGGCCTCCGTCTGGTCGTGGGTCACATATACCATCGTTGACTGAAGTCTGATGTGAAGGCGGTGCAGCTCCATCCTCATCTGCACTCTGAGTTTGGCGTCGAGATTGCTTAGAGGTTCGTCGAACAGGAACACCATGGGTTTACGGACTATGGACCGTCCTACGGCAACCCGCTGCCTCTGCCCTCCCGAAAGTTCCCTGGGCTTCCTGCCGAGCAATTTTTCCAGTCCCAGGATGGCGGCCGCTTCTTTCACTCTGGTGTTTATCTCGGCTTTGGGGTATTTTTTGAGCTTGAGGCCGAAAGCCATGTTCTCGTATACATCCATATGCGGATACAGAGCGTAGTTCTGGAAGACCATGGCTATATCGCGGTCTTTCGGGAGTATGTTGTTCACCCGTCTGTTGCCGATGAAGATATCGCCCTCGGAAACGGTCTCAAGACCGGCTATAAGCCTTAAAGTAGTCGATTTTCCGCATCCGGAAGGTCCTACCAGGACAATGAACTCCTTATTTTCCACCCCGAAGTTCACATTGTTGACCGCGACGACGCCGCCGGGAAATACTTTGGACACATTCCTCAAACTGACCTGAGCCATAAGACAAACCGTATTATCCGCTTCCGATAACGAACGGGACTTTTACGCCCCGCGCCGGAACACCCCGCGCGCGGGCGGAACTGTGAGACCCCGGGGCCAACGGAAGCACGCTGGTTCGGCGGGAGAGACCCCGTTAATAAAAAGTCGCCCAGGGCGATATCCCGTGGGCTCCACCTTTTATATAATATTTATATAAAATTGTCAATATAATAGGGCGGGTTCACGGCGAAGGAAGAGTCACCGTCCGTCAAGGCCGGTTTTTAAGGCAAAAGGTCATTTGCCCTTCTTTTCCTCCCCGGTCCGGGAAGACAGATACCCGATAAGGCTGAAAAGTGAAGCCTTCATGTCCCTTCTGTGGACTATCATGTCGATGAGACCGTGGTCGAGGAGGAATTCGGAGCTCTGGAAGCCCTCGGGAAGTTCCTGTTTTATGGTCTGCTGGATGACCCTGGGGCCGGTAAACCCGATAAGGGCCCTGGGTTCCGCCAATATAATATCCCCCAGGGAAGCGAAACTCGCCATTATCCCCGCCATGGTGGGGTTCGTAAGGACGGATATAAAAAGACCTCCGTTACGGTTCAGCTTGTCCAGCGCGGCGCTGGTCTTTGCCATCTGCATGAGGGAGATCAGGCCTTCGTACATCCTGGCGCCTCCGCCCGACCCGGATATTATTATAAGAGGGATCCCTTCACTGTCGGCGTGTTCTATGAGCCTTGTGATCTTTTCTCCCACCACCGAACCCATGGACCCCATTATGAACCGGCAGTCCGTCACGCCCAGGGCTACCCTTTTACCGTTGATCTCGCCCTCGCCGGTCACGGCGGCGTCCTTCATGCCGGTCGCCTTCTGGTCTTTTTTGATCTTGCTGGGATAATCACTGGGGCCCTTGAAGGTCAGGGGATCCCTGCTCCGCATACCTTTGTGGAACTCCCTGAAAGTGCCTTCATCCAGGATACTGGATACCCTGTCATAGGCTTTCATCCTGAAATGATAATTACACTTGGAACAGACCTGGAGGTTGTCTTTAAGCGTTTTATTATAAAGAAGCTCTCCGCAGTCAGGACACTTGGTCCATAGGCCTCCGGGCATTTCCTTTTTTTTCTTCTTTCCGAAAATAGGTTTTTTGCTGAAAAAAGCCAATTTCTCCTCCGGTCATGAAACGGCATTACTGAATTCACTGTAACACTGTATGCGGTTTATGACAAGACCCGTCAATAACTTAGGGTAAAAATAGGTGGACTTCTGCGGCATCATCTCTCCCTGCTCCGCTACGGCTTTAAGCTGTTCCACCGGCGTAGGCGCCATGAGAAAAGCCGCTGTCCCCTCCCCCTTATCGACGGCGGCGACAGCGTCCTCTGCGTCCCTGTAATATGTTATGTTGCCTTCCGACGGCTTCATGCCCAGCAAAGACTGTAATACGGCCGAATGAAGAACGCTTACATCCAGCTCCTTCCATTCTGCCGACCGCTCCCCGCCGATAAGGGACCTGACCTTTTCTTCGTTCCCGGGAGCAAAGAAAACATACCTGTTCCCGTCATAATACCCTATCGCGTGCTTACCCGGACCGGCACTTTCAAGCCGGGCCATAAGGGGGTTAAGTCCGCTTTCCTCTATGATCTCAAAATACCCGCTTATCTTTTCAAGAGCCTCATCGGAACTCACCGGCATCTGTTTTACTACTCTGTGAGTGGCCATAACAGTAAGGTTGTCCGGGGATGACATGTCGGCAAAATACATCATCACATAATCGGCGCTTCCGTCATATCCCGGTTCTTTTCTTCGGAGATCCCTGTAGGAACGGGACACCTCGTACCTGTGATGGCCGTCGGCGATAAAGACCTTTTTACCGCGGAGCGAAGAAACTATCTTGTTTATATCCTCCGGACGCGTAATTCTCCACATCCGGTGCTCCTCTCCCCGTGTCTTTATGTCAAGCAAAGGCTCAGCCCCTTTGGAGGCGTCAAGCACGGAGGCAACCTCCCCTTTATCGTCGTTGAACAGGGTGAATATAGGGCTCAGATTGCACTTTACCTCTTTTATGAGATTAAGTCGGTCCTCTTTGGGCTTGGAAAGAGTATGTTCGTGCGGCACGACATCGTCATTCTCCGGCTCGCCGATCTTCATGAGGCCCAGAAAACCGGTACGGGTGAACGGCTTGCCCTTGAAGGTATATTTCTGTTCGTAAGTGTAGAACGCGGGCTTGCTGTCCTCGACCATTATACCCCGCCCCATCCACTCTCTCAGAAGGGCTCCGGCCCTTGTATACTTGTTGATCCCGCTGCCGTCGCCGTCCCGGTCCCTGCCCAGTATCAGGCGGATGATATTATAATCGCTTCTATCGTAAAGCTCTTCTCTCTCCTCCTCGGAGATCACATCGTAAGGCGGCGCCACCAGGCGCGATAGTTCCTCTCCGGCCTTATCACTGTCGTATATCACGCCCTTGAAGGGTATCACCTCTGCCATATCAAAACCTTTCCGACTACTATACCGAAAACTATTCCCGCAAGGTCCGCGCCCAGGTCACCCGCGCTCAGATACCTGCCGGGAACGAGTTGCTGGACCAGTTCCATTAAAATACCATATCCCCCGCCTATTATCAATGTAAATAACGCGTTCCGTGGCAGGGTCATTTCCGTTGTCCTGTAAAACCCTTTCATCAAAAGGTAAGAAAAAAAGAAAAACTCGAAGAAATGCAGTATTTTATCGAAATGCGGCATAACGGGTTCTATGTTCCCGTAAGGAAGGACGGAAAAGAATAACACAATGCCCGCCCACAGGAACACCGGGACCCATGCGTATACAGGCCTGTCGTTCTTGAACCAGCCGCCGATATCATTCACAACAGGCGCATCCTTTTTGCTGCGGGCACGCGCCGCCGCTTTCGGCGCCTTTTTCCGGAGCGTCTTTCTTAGGGCAGGACCTGTAATCGGTCTGGTAAAACCCGGCGCCCTTGAAAATAAGCCCGGCCCCGCCGCCGATAAGCCTGACCGCCCTGCCTCCGCAGTCGGGGCATTTTTTTACCGGAGCGTCTGTCATGCTCTGGAACTTCTCAAAGCCATTCCCGCATTTTTTACATGTATACCTGTATGTAGGCATCGTTCCTCCTGTGTTCAGCGTCAAGCGACAGGCGTTAAGCGTCAAGATAAGACCGCGCCAAAGCGTTAACAAGCTCCTGTTTACGCTTGACGCCGCACGCTTAACGCTGGATCACGAGAACATCTTCTTCATCTTTTTTACGATGTTTTCCGTTCCCGAAGCTGCCTTGCCGCCCAGGGCTTCCTCGTATTCTCTAAGGGCCTTTTTCTGCCCGGTGTTGAGGTTTTTAGGGACCTCAAGGTGGACCTTTATAAGCTGGTCCCCCCGTCCCCTGCCGTCGACCCTGGTTATTCCCTTACCCTTCAGCCTGAAGACCTGTTCCGTCTGAGTACCCGCCGGGATGGAAAGTTCGATCTCTCCGTCAAGGCCGGGCACCTTGAGCTTATCGCCCAGGACCAGCTGCGGATAAGAGACCGGCACCACGCATAAAAGGTCCTGGCCGTTCCTGCTGAAAAAGGGATGCGCTTTTACCGAGACCGAAACATAAAGGTCGCCGGAAGGGCCTCCCCGCCGGCCGGCTTCGCCCTCTCCGCTCAGCCGGACCCTCATGCCCGAGTCGATCCCGGCGGGCATATCAACGCTTATTTTCTTTTCGGCCTCTTTTCTACCCGTTCCCCCGCAGCTTTTACAAGGGTCCTTTATCACTTTTCCTTCTCCGCGGCAGGCGGTGCAGGGCCGGGCTATACTGAAAAACCCTCCTGACTGCCTTACCTGTCCGGCGCCTCCGCATACGGAACATGTGACGGGGCCTGTCCCCGGTTCAGCCCCCGAACCGGAACAATCCGGGCATGCTTCGTATTTCCTGACCTTTATGTCTCTCGTAACGCCTTTAGCTGCTTCAAGAAAATCCAGCTCAAGAGAATATTCAAGATCTCTTCCTCTAAGCGAAGCCCCTCTTCCGGAATTCCCGAAACCGAACATGCCCTCGAACATATCCCCGAAAGCTCCTCCGAAGACCTGTTCAAAAATGTCGGAGGGATCGTGGAATCCGCCGAATCCGCCGCCGCCCTGGAAAGCCGCTTCCCCGAAACGGTCGTAACGGCTTCTTTTCTCGGGCGAGCTCAGGATCTCGTACGCGTGAGAGATCTCCTTGAACTTTTCCTCCGCTTCCTTGTTCCCGGGGTTCTTGTCCGGATGGTACTTAACGGCAAGCTTTCTGTAAGCCTTCTTGAGCTCACCGTCGGTAGCTTCCCTGGAAACACCTAACAGTTCGTAATAATCCATATCGTTTCAGGTAAAGGTACAGGTAGAGCTCAATAACTCAAAAAACTCTTTTCTACACCTTTACCTCTGCCTTCACCTTCCTGAGTTGTCCTCACTTTTTCTCTTTTTCCTCATCTACCTTGTAATCGGCGTCAACAACATCTTCTTCCTTTTTATCCTGACCTCCCTGCTGCTGAGCCCCTGCGGCCCCCTCCTGGGCTCCGCCCGCCTGCTGCTGGGACTGCGCCTGCTTATATATTTCCTCGGAAAGCTTGTGGCTGGCTTTCTGAAGGTCTTCCTGCGCCTTCTTCATATCATCGAGAGAATCGCTTCCCAGGGCTTTTTTAGCCTCGACAAGAGCGTCGTCGACCTTCTTCTTCTCCTCGTCCGATATCTTGTCGCCATGCTCCTTTAGGGCTTTCTCGGTGGAATATACGAGGGTATCGAGCTGGTTCTTGGCGTCGATAGTCTCTTTTTTCTTCTTATCCTCGGCTTCGTGGGCCTTGGCGTCCTGCTTCATCTTCTCTATCTCGTCCTTGGAAAGGCCGCTGGAAGATTCGATCCGTATGGACTGTTCTTTTCCGGTAGCCTTGTCTTTAGCCGAGACATGCACTATGCCGTTGGCGTCTATGTCGAAAGTCACTTCGATCTGCGGGACCCCGCGGGGAGCGGGCGGGATGTCCGTAAGGTCGAACCGGCCGAGCGTCCTGTTGTCGCTCGCCATTTCCCGCTCACCCTGAAGGACATGAATGGAAACGGCCGGCTGGTTGTCGGCGGCGGTCGAGAATATCTGGCTCTTTTTGGCGGGTATTGTAGTATTAGCCTCAATCAGCTTGGTCATCACGCCCCCGAGGGTCTCTATCCCGAGTGAAAGCGGAGTGACATCGAGAAGCACCACATCGGAAAGGCCTTCCTGACCGCTCATCGCCCCTCCCTGGATCGCCGCTCCTATCGCAACTACCTCGTCCGGGTTTACGCCTTTGTGGGGGTCTTTTCCGAAGATCTCCCTGACCACTTCCTGGACCTTCGGCATCCTGGTCATACCCCCTACCAGGATGACCTCGTCGATATCGCCGGGTGAATAGCCCGCGTCCTTAAGCGCTTTGCGGCACGGTTCTTTCGTCCTCTCTATAAGTTCATCGCAAAGCTGCTCCAGTTTGGCCCTGGTAAGGGTCATCGTCAGGTGTTTAGGTCCCGAAGCGTCGGCGGTCACGAACGGAAGGTTGATCTCGGTCTGCATGTTGGAGGAAAGTTCGCATTTGGCCTTTTCCGCCGCCTCCTTGAGCCTTTGAAGCGCCATCTTATCGTTCCTCAGGTCTATCCCGTTATCTTTCTTGAACTCCTCCGCTATCCAGTCTATGACCTTCTGGTCGAAATTATCGCCTCCCAGGTGCGTGTCCCCGTTAGTGGACTTCACCTCGAAAACGCCTTCTCCGATATCCAGTATGGAAATATCAAAGGTCCCTCCACCGAGGTCGAAAACGGCTATCTTTTCGTCTTTCTGTTTATCCAGGCCGTAAGCCAGACTCGCGGCGGTGGGTTCGTTGATTATCCTCTTCACTTCGAGACCCGCTATCTCTCCGGCGTCTTTGGTCGCCTGTCTCTGGGAATCGTTGAAGTACGCCGGGACGGTTATCACCGCTTCGGTCACTTTCTCTCCAAGATAGTCCTCTGCCGTCTGTTTCATCTTCTGAAGCACCATAGCGGATATCTGGGGGGGTGTGAACTTTTCCCCGTGGGCCTCCACGACCACATTACCGCCGGAGTCCTCGCCTACCTTGTAAGGCACCAGCTTCTCCTCTTCTTGGACCTCGCTGTGTTTTCTTCCCATGAACCGCTTGATACTGAAAACCGTGTTATCCGGGTTGGTAACGGCCTGCCTCTTTGCGGGCTGGCCTACTAGCCTTTCCCCGCTTTTCGCAAAAGCGACTATGCTGGGCGTGGTACGCGTTCCTTCAGCGTTCTGTATAACCTTGGCCTCTTTTCCCTCCATGACAGCCACACAAGAATTGGTTGTCCCTAAATCGATACCTATGATCTTCCCCATCTTAATCCCTCCTTGCGAATTTACATTAAAAACCGTCATCCCCGCAATGGATTTGAGCGGGGACCAAGTAAAATTGATCAGCTATCCTAGTTCTTCGCCACCTTGACCTGCGCCGGCCTGAGAAGGCGTCCGTTCAGGGTGTACCCCGGCCTGAATTCCTCCAGTATGGTGCCTTCCGGGACTTCGTCCGTCTCCTCGGCGAACACCGCTTCGTGGATATTGGGGTCGAACATTTCCCCTTCGGTCTCTATCCTTTTCACCCCGTGCTCCTCGAGCACACGGTGGAATTCTTTCTGTATAAGCTTGATGCCGTCGAGAACGGATCCCTTGTCCTCGGCCCCGTCCATTGCCGATATGGCCATATCGAAATTATCCATTATCGGAAAAAGCCTGGCGATTATACCCTCGTTCGCGAACCGCATGTGATCGGATTTGTCCTTTTCCAGACGCCTCCTGGTATTTTCGTATTCCGCGTGCACTTTCAGCCATCTGTCGTAATATTCGTCCCTTTCCGCGGCCTTTTTCCTGAGTTCCTCTATTTCGGACGGATCAGCGGCCGGGGACGGTCCTTCTTTCCTTTCATCCCGCCTCATATCTTCTTTCTTCTCACGCTTCATGTTCTCCCCTAAGAATTTATCTCTTCCAGTTTAAGGCTTATCAGGCCTGAGAGGCAGCGTAGTGTGCGAAGGGCCCGGCAGTAATCCATCCTGGTAGGCCCTACCACGCCTATCCTCCCCACGGTACGACCGAAAAGGGAATATCCGCTCGTTACGACGCTGCAGCCCCAGAGACTCGCGCTCTTATTCTCCCTGCCGATATGGATCTGGACATCCATATCCGGCAGCTCCCCCTTCATGAGCCTGACAAGGTCCCTTTTTTCCCTGAAAGCCTCGAATATACGCCTGGTGGCCCGCAGTTCCCTGAACTCCGGCTCCTCGATGAAACGCTCGAGGCCTTCCCAGTAAAGCTCGTTCTCGATGTTCGAGGCTATGACCGAGTCGATCACTTCCAGCGCCCGGGAAGAAAGCCTGAGGGCATCCGGCCCTTTTTCGCGTCCGCTTCCGGCCGCGATATTTTTCAGGGCTTCGGAAATATCGTAAAAAGACCGGGCTTCGAAATTCTCGTTGATGAAATTCGCGATCTCGGAAAGATCGTTCTTCTCCAGGCCCTCTTCCAGCCTGATCATATGGTTCTTTACTGCATTGGTCATGGTCACGAGCACCGCAAGTACATTTTCCGCGTTGATCCGGACAAGTTCTATTTTTTTGAGATAAAGGTCCTCTATGCTCGGCCACATAACGAGGCCCGCGTTGTTGAGCTCTCTGCTGATTATCCTGGAGGTCTTCTCCAGGACTTCCTTGATGGTGCTGATACGCCTGTCGTATTCTTTCCTCAGGCGCTGCGCCTCTCTTTTCTGAAGGCGGATACGGTCCCGGGCCATATCCACGAAACGGCGGTATCCCTCCTGCGTCGGCACCCTTCCGGCGGAAGTGTGGGGCTGGGCTATGTACCCCTCGTCCTCGAGAGCCGCCATGATATTCCTCACCGTAGCGCTGGATATGTTCCCCCCCATGAGCCTGCCCACGGTTTTAGAGCTTACGGGAGACGCTCCGGAGACATACTCGTTGACAATATGGCTTAGAACTATAAGTTTTCTTTGTTCTTTATCCGGATTCGGCATGGTCCATCTTCCCTGGCCGTTAAAAAACGGCTCTTTAGCACTCTATTTCCCCGAGTGCTAAATTATAGCATTATGGTATATTTTGTCAAGGGGTTTCGGGTATCAGCCTCCGGCAGGCCAGCTTTCAGATGTCAGACATCAGCTGTCAGCTAAGGAAGCGCCTCCGGATCGGTGCTGCGCGCTCATGTGTCAGAATAGCGGTGAAATGATCTCGTCCGTCAAAAGTATTCCGGCGCTCTGACATTGTGGCACAAGCGAGGCGAAGCCGGGTGATGAGACTTTGACACTTAATAAGACCTAAAGAGGGCATTGGAGAGTCGCCTATGACCTGCGACCTCCGAGCTAAGAACTGACTTGACGCTATGGAGTATCGCGTTAAGCCCAGCACCTGTCACGCGTTGTCCTTGAGCTTCTTGAATATCTGGAACTTTATCTTTCGGGGTACCCGAGCGGAAATGAAAAGCCCTTTATCCGTGTACCTTTCCTTTTTCAAAGCCCCCTTTTCGCGGATGAGCCTGGCTATGGAATAGTGTTTATGCGGAAGCTCCAGTTCTATGTCCTCCATATCTTTCTGCAGATGCCTGGTGACGATATCCTCGATCTCCTCGAGCCCTTTTCTTTTCAGGGCGGAAATGGCAGCGGCCGGGGCCTCGCACCGTTTCTTGAGCCTCTCTGTCGTCTCAGGCGCCCCTATCTTGTCTATCTTGTTGAAAACCACGACAACGGGTATATCGCCGGCGCCCAGTTCTTCAAGGACACTGTTAACGGAGGCGATCTGTTTTTCCATCATTTTCTCGGAGGCGTCTATGACATGAAAAAGCAGGTCCGCGTTCACCACTTCCTCGAGCGTGGCCTTGAAGCTTTCTATCAGATGATGGGGCAGGTCGTGCAGAAACCCTACCGTATCCGAAAGCAGGACCGTCTGGTTGTTGGAAAGCTGCCATTTTCTGACCGTAGGGTCGAGCGTGCTGAACAGCTGGTTCCTGGCCTTCACCCTTCCTCCGGTAAGAGCGTTGAAAAGGGTGGACTTTCCCGAGTTGGTATAGCCCACCATCGCTATAGTGAGCGTGGAAAAACGGTCCCGCTTGCTCCTGTTCCCGGCCCTGTGCCCCTTTACGGCCTTGAGCTCCCTTTTGAGCTTGGCTATCCTCTCCCTGACCCTTCTGCGGTCCACCTCGAGCTGCTGCTCTCCGGGGCCTTTGGTGCCTATCCCTCCCGCCTGCTTGCCCAGATGAAGCCACATGCGGCTCAGCCTCGGCAGCAGGTATTCCAGCTGGGCAAGCTCGACCTGCACCTTTCCCTCGCTGGAAAAAGCCCGGGAAGCGAATATATCAAGTATGAGCTGGGTACGGTCGATAACCTTTACGCCCAGGGCTTTCTCCAGGTTCTTTTGCTGGGAAGGCGTAAGGTCCTCGCTGAATATCACGGCATCCGCTTCCCGTTCTTCTATCCGTTCGGCTATTTCGCCGGCTTTCCCCGACCCCACAAAAAGTTCCGGAGAGGGCTTCTTCCTTCTGCAGGCCAGGCACTCGACGACATCCACACCCGCCGAAAGCGCCAGAGAGGTAAGCTCTTCCGCCTTTTCCTCCGCGTTCCAGCCTCCGGAGCCCTCTATCTCGACGGCAACTAGAAGAGCCCTTTCCTTCCTGTCCATCTCTTTTTTGACTTCGTATAGTCCCATGATCGTGCCCTTCGGTCACAAGTTACAGGTTACAAGGAAAAAGTTACAGCAGAGCAAGCTCTTTTTCATAATAAGGGTTACCTTTCCTCGCGCCTTGTGACTTTGCATATCATCGTCAGCGGTCTGCCGTCCGTGGACTTTCCTTTCGCCCTTAGCCCTTGGCCTTTTGCCTCTCTATTATCTCCTCGACTATCTCTACGACCGGACGGTCGGCATCGATCCATTCGGCCCCGTCCATACCTCTGAACCAGGTAAGCTGCCGCTTCGCGTAACGCCGGGTGTTCTTTTTCACCTCTTCCCTGGCTTCCTCCAGGGTCATCTCCTCTTTGAGATAAGCGGATACCTCCTCCACCCCTATGGCCTTGCGGGCTGTCCGGCTCAGGTCCATGCGTAAAAGCTTTTGCACTTCCCCGGCCAGGCCTTTTTCGAACATTTCATCGACTGATCTCTCTATCCTGGCATAAAGCTTCTCCCTGGGGATATCCAGGACAAAGATCCTGCAGTCATAGGCGTCGCCGATCCCCCTTGATTCCCGCATTTTCTCGTTCATGGTCCTGCCCGTGAGCTTACGGACCTCCAGGGCCCTTATTATCCTTTTCGTATCGTTGGGATGCAGCCTGCCGGCCGAAACGGGGTCCGTTCCGCGGAGCATATCGTAAAGGTATTCGCTGCCTTTCTCTTCGGCCAGGGCTTCCATTTCCCGCCTGAATCCGGGGTCCCTGGGAGGGGATGGGAACAGGCCCTCCAAAAGGGACCTGATGTACAGCCCCGTCCCCCCGGCGAAAACGGGTTTTTTGCCGCTTTCCAGTATTTTTTCGACCAGCTTTTCCGCCCGGACAGCGAACTCCGCGGCGCTGAATTCTTCTTCGGCTGAAAGCATACCCACCAGGTGATGTTCAACCCTGGAAAGCTCATCCCGGGAAGGAGCGCGCGTCAACAGTTCCATGCCCCGGTAGACCTGCATCGAGTCGCATGAGATTATCTCACCCCCTGTCCTTTCAGCCAGCTCCACGGCTACAGAGGTCTTTCCGGAAGAAGTCGGGCCGGTTATGAAAATAAGTTTTGGCTTCATGATATTTAAGCGTTGAGCGTTAACACATACAGGCAAAACAAGGTGATACGGGCCCGGCTTGGCGCTTCACGCTTGACGCTAGGGCGCCAGCCTCCTCCCCTTCGCCTGGACGACCTTGCCCTTAAGCGTATTGGGGGTCGTGGAGTCTATACGCACCCAGACGAGTTCCCCCAGCAGGGCTTCGGTCGCGGGAAAAACGCACGGTATGTTGGCTGAAGTCCGCCCCATCATCTCAGCGCCGGACATCCTGCTCTTTCCCTCTACAAGGACTTCCTGTTCGGTACCGATAAGGCCCCTGTTATTAGCCAGTGAGATTTTTTTCTGCAGCGCCAGGAGCTCGTTGTTCCTTTGTTTCTTGACCTCCTCCGGGACATCGTCGACTATACACGAAGACATCGCCGGCGGCCTCGGGGAATACTTGAAAACAAAAGCGGAATTATAGCTTATCTCCTCCATCGCCCTGCGGGTAGCCTCGAAATCCCGGACCTTTTCCGAGGGAAAGCCGACTATTATGTCGGTGCTCAACCCGATGCCGGGCACCATCTTTCTCAAAAGCTCCACTTTACCAAGGTAATCGGAGTATGTATATTTACGGTTCATGAGGTCCAGTATCTTGTCCGAACCGGACTGAAGCGGCAGGTGAAGGTGAGTACATACCTTGTCCAGCTCAGCCATGGCCCTGAAGAGAGGCTTCGCGGCGTCTTTAGGATGGCTGGTGGTAAAGCGTATCCTCTCTATGCCCCTGATACCGTTAACGGCCTCCAGAAGGTCCGGGAAAGTTGTCCTCGAACTCAGTCCTTTGCCGTAGGAGTTCACATTCTGTCCGAGAAGGGTCACTTCCTTGAAACCCCTGTCAATGAGGGACTTCACTTCATCGACTATATCCTTTTTCTTCCGCGACACCTCTCTCCCCCTTACATGGGGAACTATGCAATAGGAGCAGAAATTATCGCATCCGTACATTATGTTAACGAACGCCGAAAAAACACCCGAACGGTGGTCCCCGGCGGCCTTTTTCCCGGGCCTTTTCTTCTTATCGACCGCTATCACCTTTTCAGAGGAAACCGACCTCGCCAGAAGATCGGGAACATCGTAGATGTTGCTCGGGCCCGCCAGGAGATCCACTTCGGGAAGTTCCTTGAAAAGCATCTCGCCGTGCCTCTGGGCCATGCATCCGAGAACGCCTATCCGAAGCTCCGGGTCCTTTTTCTTACGGCTCCTGAGCTGCCGGACATTCCCCATCACCCTGTCCTCGGCGTGCTGCCGCACGCTGCAGGTATTGAACAGTATGACCTGCGCCTCATCGGGGTCGTCCGTTATCTCGTACCCTTTCTCCTTAAGCATCCCGGCGATCATCTCGGAATCGCGCTCGTTCATCTGACATCCGAAGGTCCTCAAGAAAACCTTTTTTGACATAACCTATTCTCTCCTATCTATTTACAATATTTTTCGCGTCTCTACATTTCTAACAAAAGCCAGAAAATCATCTCGCTCGTTCATCGGTTGCATTGAATTTAAGCTTGGGGTTAACATCATACGATGAATTCAAATATGCCACCTCAAGGATATTAACTTCCTTAAGCCAGTCCGTAATTGATTTCCCTAAATATCTATTGGGGCATATTCCCAATTTGTTACACAGTTCAGACAGCTTCCCCTCGTCCCAATCTTGAGGATTCCTAATTTCCTGGATAATATTATCATTTGCAACAATCCGAGACTTAATTAATATAAATACTCTTTTTTGCCCCGCTGAATTAATTCCTACTAACTGTCTTATTGCATCTACTATCCTAATAGCAACATACGTATAAAGGGTTTTTAAATCAGGCAACCATGTACTTCCCTTGCTTATCTGATTAGTAACGACCTGATATAACTCCGGAATCTCACCCAGATATTTGACTTCAGTAAAATATATCTGTTCATCTTTTTTACATTTGCTTTTTATATCCGCCTCAAGACTTCCTTCCCATGCTGCAAGATTCTGAATTCCCTCTCCCTTCGATGATAAATAGTCAGCTACTAATAATTCGCTAATGACAGCTATTTCAGCGTTGAGCTTATTAAGATTGTTATCACCGCCCACATCTTTTAATCTTGCCTTAAAATCTGTAGTTCCTTTTTTTTCAATCTCAAACCTCGTTATTAGCTGGTCTATTTTCTCCAACATACGGTCCTCTTTTAAAATAAAACCCCAAGGAAAACTGTTTTCCTTGCAGCACCTGTCCCAATCTATACTGTCACACCCTATAGAAATTTGACAGAAAGGTGATTCTCCTCTCAAAGCTTCAAACTCGTTAATTTTGAACTTCAGCTCTTCACAAATTTTCATAATATAACAACCTTATCCATTTCAACATTATCTCGCGCCACTGTAACCAACGGTCATCCGAAAGTCCTTATAAAAACTTTTTTATTCATGATATTCGTCTGTCTCCCAATTCGCCGGATTATTTATAATGTATTCCCGTATCCGGTTAAGAGTGGTTGCCCGTATTATTATCATATGATTTATCATCAGGGCGGGCACGGGGGCCCGCCCCTGCGATCACGATTATCCCATGTGTGTGGTTGGGCATAATTTGAAAATGATCAACATCGATCCCGTCATAAAATCGCGGTATTTCATCCCATACACATTGAACCATATCCCCCGCGTCGTTCAATACCATTACCCCGCCGTGGACATCACCGAGTGCGAAGGTCCTCACTTAATACTCCTTCGCAAAGCATCTTTCAGACCATTAAAGCGCTCGAACACATCCTGCCTTACATCATGGATATATTCATCCGTTCCGTTTTCTTCCTCAACCATTAAACATCCCTGGCTTGATACCCTTTCGAAGAACTTATTGATATTATCTTCAACTTGAGGCAAAAAGCCTTTTGCCTTATATTCGGATATTTCTTTTAAGATAATTTCTATATCGGGAGCGTACCTCAGAACAAAATACATGTAATATAAATCCTTGGCCTGTTTTTCCTTGTTCATCCGCTCAATAAATGTCGCTCCTTTATGATACAGGAATGCCGACGGGCTGGGACAATTGAGAGTGTATGTCTTGTCTCCCTTCTTGTTTTTAATCGTAACGGAGGTGCGGTGTTGCAATAAAAAATCAAACATTTCGATCTTGTTGATCTGTATCTGCGTTCCGACCATCCTCTCAATCGCTTTAATATCGACCGTTGGATATGTTATAAACTCAACAGGGACTTTTCCCTTATAAAGGACTACCGGGAACATCCTGTCCATTTTAGGGCGTCGTTCTTTATAATCCAAATTGGAAAGGGTTTCAAAAATGGTCTTTGGATATTTACCGGCAACCGTTTGATCCACGCCAAAATCGATATCTACAGTAACAATAGGATTGCGTATAGTTGTTTTCCACAGATAATTTGAGTATATGTACGGCATCCACCCGCCGACAAGCGTAAGGTCCGAAAGATAAGCGCTTATGTCGTCCAGCACATTAAAAAATATCGCTTCGATTTTCTCAAGATTCATATAGATTCTTGCCCTTTTCCTTTAATTGATTTTCCAGATATTCAGCGTGTTCCCGGCCTCGGGGCTTAAACTGGTAAAGATCCAGATAGAGCTGTAAATTAGAAGCCACTCTATACCCCTTTATCGTCTGGGTGTTGAAATACACGCTGTTCTTATAAAACGGGCGTATGATGTGGATATTCCCGCCTCTTACAAGCTCTTTTAAATCAAGCTGTTGTCTTAAATCGAGAAGCTCCTTTTTCCAGTTCGCGGGAGAAAAGTATACATGGACATTATCCGTCACCACATAAGATGTCATCAAATTCGCTCCGGAATGCAAAGTCAGGCAGTACTCCTTGTCCTTTAAGTAGTCTTTGAGTTTAGACATGATATTTTTGTCCGGCGAATAATAAGTATGCGCGTCGTTTAACTCAAAGTTATACGCCTTTGTCCAGTCTTGGACTAATTCCCGGGTATTGGTCAGAAGCGCGAAACTGTCAGGTCCCTTTTTAACCCTCTCGATATAGCCTTTCTTCGACATGCCTTCAAGCACACCTTGAGCCATGCCAAGGCTGACGCCGTTCTCTCCGGTAAAGTCGCGGGTAACCCATTTCCTGCCCGGATTCGAGAGCATTTTTCTCAGTATAAAAGTAGCCTTATCCGCAAAGATATTCTTTCCGTTCTTTGGCTTATTCATAATGTTCACTCCTTTTAAATGTTCACTAATTAGTGAACAATATACTATTAGTGAACATTATTGTCAAGGGTTTTCTTTGGGGTGGGGTCTTTTGATAGCAGTATGTTGCGTTTTGCCGAAGTTGCGGTTTTCGAAACTTTAGAAAACAAGAAATGCCATTTTTAAAACAGCATAAATGTCCACTCGCCAGTGGACATTTCAAGGTAATGGACATTTATTTGTCGCAAAAAGTATATAGTTTTTCTGACAAATGGATCTCCGCTTTCCCGGGGATGACAGGAGACTGTTGTCGTAAAAAGCATGCAAAATTTGCTACATTCCCCTATTGAAAATATTCGTCCCTCTCCCAATTGGCGGGGTTATTTATAATATATTCTCTAATGCGGTTAAGGTCGGATTCGTCACGGATGATGTGTTCGTAAAAATTGCGTTGCCAGAGGCGGGCATTAAATGCCGGCCAATTTTTGGATTTAATGTTTTTTATGTATTCATTTGTGGACATCGTTTTAAACCATTGAATAACGGTTCCAATCGTCGGTGTAGGGGCAGACCTGCGTGTCTGCCCTTTAATATCCCGTGTGCGCCCTTTAACGACATCATGATGTTTTATATTTTCCCCATTATCAGGGCGGACACATAGGTCCGCCCCTACGTCATTGTTTCCATCATTTCCAACGATCATCATTATTCCATGAATATGATTCGGCATTATTTTATATTCGTCGATTTTGATCATTGAATATTTTGATGTCAATTCCCGCCACCATTTATCAACCATCATTCCCGCATCATTCAATACCATTTCACCATCACGAACATCCCCGAACACGCATTTGCGGTCACCCGCACATATCGTCATGTAATACGCGCCTTGTTGGGTGTAATCGTAATTCTTTAATCGTATTGATCTTCGGTTTCCGGGCATGATACCTTTCCTTGACAACAAAGGGCGCATTGCAATGCGCCCCTACCCGAACAATGCGGATGTGATCTCCATCATTGGCTTACTATAAATCGGCCATCGGCCAGCCAAAAGTTCGAAGGTAAACCTTTTTTGACATAACCTGCTATCTCCTATCCTTATTTTATCGGCGCGTACCTGCGCAATATTAGCGCCGGGATCAAAACCATAACCCCGGCGGCAAAACATCCGAGTGCCTGCATGAAGTTAAGCGGACTTGTATGGAAAAGCGCGTTCATAGGTTGCCACTGAGTGAAAAAATACTGAAGAAATATCACCACGGATATCCCTATAGCCGGTACATACGCTATTGCAACCTCTTCCCCGCGCAAGCGCTCACAGATCGAAGGGATAAAACGGCTAACGCTGAGCAGATAGAAGGCCTCCGCCGCTACAAGAGTATTTACCGCGGCGGCGCGCGCCAATCCGAGATCGTCCGTTGTCTGCCAGATAAATTCGAACATACCGAATGTAGCCAGCAAATTAAAAACAGAGAGGGTGATGACCCGGGCCAAAAGCCTTTTACTGAGGATGCTCTCTCCTGACGGCCGCGGCTTACGGGACATAATATCTTTTTCAGCCGGGTCAAAGGCCAGGGTAAGCATCAAAGCGACTGAACTCACCAGATTGACCCAGAGTATCTGTACGGGGAGGATCGGTATGACTGCCGCAAAAAGCATGCCGGCAAAGACAGTCAGAGCTTCCCCTCCGTTCACGGGAAGAATGAAGCCGATTATCTTGAGGATATTATCATAAACTGTACGCCCCTCCTCCACAGCAGCTTCGATGGATGCAAAGTTATCGTCGGTCAATATCATATCTGCGGCTTCTTTAGCCACCTCGGTGCCCATGATCCCCATGGCCACGCCGATATCCGCCTGCTGAAGGGCCGGAGCATCATTGACGCCGTCCCCGGTAACAGCCACTATTTCATTTTTTGACTGCAGCGCTTTCACTAGCCTGAGTTTGTGTTCCGGGGCTACCCGGGCAAACACACTATTTTCAATAACTCCGGAAAGATCCTCGTCTGACATTCCGGAAAGGTCTTTTCCTTTGTACACCTTTACGCCATTTTCTCCCGTAATATTCATTTGCTTCGCTATTGCTCCGGCTGTCTGAGCGTGGTCTCCGGTTATCATCTTTATCTTTATCCCTGCCGACTGAGCAACCTTTATCGCTTCCACAGCTTCCTCCCGAGGAGGATCTATCATTCCGGCTAACCCCATGAATACCATATCTTTAATGTCATTGTCGTTTATCCTTTCCTTTCTTTCATCAGTTTCTTTCCGGGCAAAAGCCAGAACCCGAAATCCCTTATCAGCCATTTGAGACGCTTTACCGATTATCTCTTGCTCCTCCAACGCCTTGTCGCAACTTTCAAGCACTGCCTCAAGAGAACCCTTCATGTAAACGATCTTTCGGCCTTCCGCCTGGTTAAGGGTCGCCATGTATTGTTTTTCAGATTCGAAAGGAATAACATCAATACGAGGATATTCCTTTTCCAGCTCTTCCTTTTCCTCTCCGGCTTTAAGAGCCGCTATAAGAAGCGCTCCTTCGGTTGGATCTCCGGAAGTCTCAAGCTTTCCATCTTTCTCCTGTAAATGGGAGTCATTACACAATACCCCGGCAATAAGGCAATCTTGCAGATCAGGGTCCTCTCCCTCACCGAGTTTCCTGTCCCCGATGAGAATGTCACCCTGTTCTTCGAACCCTCCGGTGAACTCATACATCTTTTGGCCGGCATAAAATCTCCGGACCGTCATCCTGTTCTGGGTAAGCGTGCCGGTCTTATCCGAACAGATCACTGTTGTGCTGCCGAGAGCTTCCACCGCCGGAAGCTTTCTTATGATCGCGTTCCTTTTGGCCATACGGTTCACTCCTATGGCAAGGGTCACGGTGATGGCCGCCGGAAGACCTTCCGGTATCGCGCTTACCGCTAAAGCCACCGCAGAATGAAACCCCTGAGTCCAGTTGATCCCCTTAACGATCGTAAGAAAAAACATCAGACCCGCCATACCCGTAATGATATAAAGTATCTTTCGGCTGAAATCACGGATCTTCCTGGTTAAAGGAGTCTGTAAACTCTGGCTATCTTCCATCATCTGTGAAATGCGGCCGGTCTCTGTGCTTTGGCCCGTAGCGACAACTACACCTTTTCCCCTGCCTCGGGTAACCAGAGTACCTGCGAAAGCCATGCCTGTCTGATCTCCAAGAACTGTATCTTCAGGCGTTGCATCTGTGTTTTTGCTCACCGGAACAGATTCTCCTGTCAAAGATGCTTCGTTGATCTGCAAATCCCGGGTTTCCACCAAGCGCATATCGCTGGAAACCTTATCACCGGAGGAAATAACAACAAGATCACCGGGCACAATATCACGGGAAGCGACTTCAATGGTCTTTCCATTACGAATAACCTTAGCCCGGGTCACCATACTCTTAGATAAAGCATAAATGGCGTTTTCCGCTTTTGATTCCTGGATAAAGCTGACAATAGCGTTAATAAGCGCGACGCCAAAGATAACCGCCGCGTCCACCCTTTCACCGATAAGAAAAGATACCAGAGCCGCGACAAGAAGAATATAGATCAACGGCTCCTTGAAATTGTCCAGGAATCGCATTAAAGCCGACCTCTTCTTTTTGCCGGCGATCTCGTTGGGGCCATATTCCTCTTTTCGGCGCTCGATCTCTTCTTCTGATAGACCTTTCTCAAGATCCACATCAAGGGAGGCAGCTGCTTCCTTGATGTCAACCTGAGGCCAGTTCTTCTTTTCGGTTTGATCGTTCATATAACTCCCGGATTGTTTTTGCGAAATTTAAATAGCCTGTTTAAAATTCGAGTCTTTATATGGCTTCTTATCTATTAAGATACAAGTCCTTTAACAGTTCTAATATCATCTCGGAATCGCGCTCGTTCATCGGCCAACCGAAAGTCCTTATAAAACTTTTTTATTCATGATATTCGTCTGTCTCCCAATTCGCCGGATTATTTATAATGTATTCCCGTATCCGGTTAAGATCGGCTTCGTCCCGTATGACATCTTCGTAAAAATTGCGCTGCCAGAGGCGGATATTAAACGCCGGTCAATTTTTGGATCTTACACCAGCACAATATCGTTTTGTTGTCATTGTTTTAAATCGATGAACAATATCCGATGCGGTATTTCATCCCATACACATTGACCCATCTCCCCCGCGTCGTTCAATACCATTACCCCGTCATGAATGTCACCGAACACGCATTTGCGGTCGTTGGCGCACACCGTCACATAATACGCGCCTTATTGCGTATAATCGTAATTCTTTAATCGGATCGATCTGCGGTTTCCGGGCATGTTCATTTCTGCGCCACGACAAGCATCTCGAAATCTTCCGGCGTCAATTTATCGTTCCTCGAATACGCTCCAAGTTTCGCACCAAAAATATCGATCTTCTTATATCCCAGTGACTTCAAAAGCCATGTTATCTCACTGGGCACATAATAACGCTCGTCACATTTAAGTTCTCTTTTTTTGCCGGAGTCATCCTCAAAGACAACAGTATTACGATCGCGAAAGGTCATCAGATCAAAGGAGCAGTCCCTGCACTGGGACTGTCCTTCTTTTTGCTGTGACTCATAGAATTCCTTCACCGAATGGAACAGCGGGAATAATCCGTTCAATGTCGTGAAGATAAGTTTGCCCTTATCCTTCAGCGCTTTTGTCGCGTTCTTCAGTATATCAAAATTCATCTCATCCGTTTCCATCAGGGAAAAAGCGCCTTCGCAGAGCATGATGGCCAGATCGAATGCGCCTTCGAACGGAAGGTTCCGCGCGTCTTGTGTTTGAAAGTCGATCTCCACCCCAGCTTCCTGGGCTTTTTCTTTCGCCCTTTTGATCTGAGCTTCGGAAAGGTCAACGCCTGTCACATTGTATCCCCTTTTCGTCAGCTCGATCGCGTGCCTGCCGGTGCCGCAGCCGATATCCAGGATCTTCAGGGACTTATTGTGATTCGCCTCCTGTTCGATAAAATCACATTCACCCGCGGTTCCCTGAACGAAACACTCGTTGTCGTATTTATGTGCGTAGTTCTCGAATAACGATTCATACCATTGTTCCATTATGAACTCCGTATCAGGCATTAAGTGTTCATGACAGGGAAGCCGGTAGCGGGCGGACTTGTCCTGCCCCCTGCCGCGGGCAGGATCACCTGCTCCTCTCGCTCAAAAGGAGTATGTCCCTCAGCTGGTTCTCGTCCCTGGCTGAAAGCCAGGCTTTTTCGAAATCGGGGCTCTGCACTATATGGGCTACGGCTGACAGGACCTTGAGGTGGAAAGACCTTTCATCTTTCGTGCCGAAAAGAACAAAAACGGCCTTTATATCTGCGCTGTCACGGTTAAATTCGATACCATCCCTGCATCTGGCGACCACGAGCTTGAACCTTTCCTCTCCCGGTATTATTATGTGAGGTATCGCGACAAAAGGCGTAATTGCCGTTGACCCCTGCTCCTCCCTCTCCATAAAAAGCTCGATCACTTTCCCGGGCGAAAGGCCTATGTCTTCCGAAACCCTGTCCGCCAGCTTCTCGAGGAATTCACCAAGAGCGACCTTTCCTTCGAGATCGAGGACCGCCGCCTCCGTTATGAGACGGTGCACCCTGTCTATCTTTATATCGTCCCGGTTTATTATGACACGCTTCAATTCGTCTTCAAGCGTATTGTCCGTTATCTTCCTGTTGATCACCCTTTCGACAAGATGCAGAAGAGCGTATTCTATCTTATGCCTTTTACGGCCGTAGAAGAAATATATTCCCGCCGACAGCATCACCAGGAACAGGCTTATCTCGACAGCCGCCAGGCCCATGTCTATTATAAGGAAGATAAAAAGAAATATACCCGCGATATTGAGCCACGGATAAAAGGGCACCTTGAAAGCGGGCCTGTAGTTCTGGACCCTGCCTTCCCTGAGTATTATGACCGCGGCGTTGGTAAGCACATACAGGGTCAGGATGACCACCGACCCCATCTTAACGAGCGTGGACAGTTCCAGAGTCAAACTGAGAAAAATAAAGATCCCCGTAACCGTTACGGCTATATAGGGCGTTCCTTTCCCCGGCGTAAGTCTGCCGACAGCGCCCGGTAAAAGCCTGTCCTCGCTGAGGGCCAGGGGGTATCTCGAAGCGGACATTATTCCCGCGTTGGCGGTGGTGACGAAGGCAAGCAGCGCGCCTATCGAGATGATCACATAACCCGCCCTTCCGAATACGGCCCTGCCGGCTTCCGCTACCGGAGCGAGCGATACCGACAGGGTTTCGCCGGGCAGGAGCCCGACCACTACCACGAGAACCGCGGAATATAAGGCGGTTACGGCCAGGACAGAGAGTATCATCCCCCTAGGGATGTTCCTTACGGGGTCCTTTACCTCTCCGGCGATGGTAGCTATGTTCAAAAGCCCCCCGAAGGAGATAAAAACGAACCCGGCCGTTACCAGCACCCTGTTGGGACCCTGCGGGAAAAGCGGGCTGAAATGCGATTCGGAAAGGTTTCCGGCGCCCCACGCGACAAGTAGCAGCATTATGGCGAAAA